>NZ_JBEOWF010000033.1:0-121222 GCF_040295925.1 Streptomyces sp. NPDC002588 | reverse complement strand
CTCCCGGGGGGCGGGGGCGGGGCACCCCGGCCCCCCCCCGGGGCGGACCCGCGCCACGCCGGGGGGGGGGGGCCCCCCCGGGGCCCCCCGCCCGCCGGGCATTGCCGGGTCGGCTACTTCAGCCAGGCCTTCACCTTGTCGGGGTTGGCCTCCACCCACTTCTTGGCCGCCGCGTCGGCCGTCATCTTGTCCTCCGCGATGTACTTGGCCACGGTGTTCTGGTCGTCGTTCGTCCAGTTGAAGTTCTTCACCAGGTCGTAGGCGGGGCTGCCCGACTTGGCGAACTTCGCACTGACGATCTTGTCCAGGTCGTACACGGGGTAGTCGCAGGCGACCTTCGCCGCGTCGGCGTCACAGCCGGTCGTGTACTTCGGCAGGTTCACCTTGACCAGCGGGACCTCGGAGAGGAACCACTGCGGCTCGTAGAAGTAGCCGATCACCCATTCCTTGTTCTTCTCGGCCGTGCGGAAGGCCTGGATGAGCGCGGTCTCACTGCCGGCGTACACCACCTTGAAGTCCAGCTTCAGGTTCTTCACCAGCGCCTCGTCGTTGGTGACGTACGACGGGTCGCCGTCCAGGAGCTGGCCCTTGCCGCCCGACTCGGAGGTCTTGAACTTCGAGGCGTACTTGTTGAGGTTCTTGTAGTCGGTGATGTCGGGGTACGCCTTCGCCAGCCACGGCGGCACGTACCAGCCGATGATCCCCTTGTTGCCGGTCGAGCCGGCCTCCACGGCGGTCTTCTGGCCGGTGATGTACTTCTTCTTCAGATCGTCGTGGCCCCAGTTCTCCAGGACGGCGTCGACCTCGCCGGTCCCGAAGCCCTGCCAGGCGATCTCCTCCTTGAGGTCCTTCTTCTCGACCGTGCAGTGGAGGTCGTTCTGCGCGACGTACGCGACGACCGCGGCATCCGCCTCGTAACCCACCCACGGGTTGACCGCGAGGTTGAAGGTGCCGCACTTGCCGGAGCTGCCCGAGCTGTCCGAGCCCGAGGAGCTGTCGCCGACCTTCGCCCCGCCGCACGCGGTGAGGGTGAGGCCGAGGACGGCCAGGCCGGCTGCGCCGGCTCGCCAGTGTCTTGCCATGATGTGCTGCTCCTTATGCGCTCGCGCGTCGCGCCGCTGCCTGAGTGATCCGGTCGAACATGACTCCGAGCAGGACGATGGCGAGTCCCGCCGCCAGCCCCTTGCCGTACAGCTCTCCCTGCGAGAATCCGGCCACGACGTCGTAGCCGAGGGCGCCCGCGCCTACCAGGCCGCCCACAACAACCATCGACAGCACGTAGATCAGGCCCTGGTTGGTCGCGAGGGTCAGGGCACTGCGTGACATCGGCAGTTGAACCTTGGTGATGATCTGCCAGGTGTTGCACCCGGCGGAGGTGGCCGCCTCGACGGTGGTCTCGGGGACGGCCCGGATCCCATCGGAGATGATCTTGATGGCGACGGGGACCGCGTACACGACGGCGGCGACGATCGCGGTGAAGCGGGTCGCGCCGAAGAGCGCCAGGAACGGCACGAGGTAGACGAACGGCGGCATGACCTGCGCCGCGTCCAGCGAAGGCCGCAGGATCCGGTCGACGAGGGTGCTGCGGCCCATCCAGACGCCGAAGACGATGCCGAACACCATCACCAGGACGGTCGCCACGACGGTCGAGGCCAGGGTCGTCATGGCGTCCGACCAGACGCCCGTGCCGACCAGCAGGCCCACGCAGACGACCGTGGTGACCCCGGAACGCCAGCCGCCGAGCACGACGGCGAGTCCGGTCACGACCGCGGCGACGAGCCACCACGGGGAGTCGGTGAGCAGCGACTGGAACGGGTTGAGCAAGCCGTTGGTGATGGCGTCGCGGAAGGCGTTGGTGAGACCCGACAGGTTGTCCTGGGCCCAGTTCGTCGCGGTGTCGGCCGCGCTCGCCATCGAGCTTCCGGTGCCGCCCTCGCCGGGGAACTCGGCCGCCCACACGTAGGTGTGCGACATGTAGACGAGCGCCAGGGTGACCGCCGCGCCGGCGCCGAGGAGCGGCCGGCGCCACTTGAGGAAGCGGTTCTTCGAACGCCGGGCCGTCTCGTCGCGGGCGCTGGCCGCGGTGGTGACCCGGTCGAGGACGATCGCCATGACGACGATGGCGAGGCCCGCGTTGAACGCGGTACCGACGTCGAGCGACTGCAGCGCCTGCATGACGGTCTTGCCGAGGCCGGGCGCGTCGATCAGGGCGGCGATGGTGACCATGGCGAGGGCGGCCATGATGGACTGGTTGACGCCCATCACCACGGTCCGCTTGGACATCGGCAGCAGCACCTTCACCAGGGACTGCCACCGTGTCGCACCCAGCGACTCGCCCGCCTCGACGGTGGTCTGCGGTACGGAACGGATGGCGTGCGCGGTGATGCGGATCGTCGGCGGGGCCGCGTAGATCGCGGTGGCGATGACGGCGGAGGCGCCGCCGATGAGGAAGAACAGGGTCAGCGGCGCCAGGTAGACCATTGTCGGCATGGTCTGCATCAGGTCCAGGAGGGGCGTCACGACCCGGTTGAACCGGTCGGACAGTCCCGCCCACACGCCCAGCGGGATCGCGAACAGCAGCGCGACGGCGACCGCGGAGAGGGTGAGGGCCAGGGTGTCCATGCTCTCCTGCCACAGCCCCTGGAGCCCGAAGAAGGTGAACCCGGCGACGGCCAGCAGGGCCACCCGCCAGTTGCCCACGGCCCAGGAGACGTAGCCGACGATGCCGACGACGCCGAGCCAGCCGATCTGCGGGACCGGGCGGTCGCCGGAGGGCTGGGAGATCAGGTCCTGGACGAAGGTCACCAGGTTGTCGATGATCAGCCGGATCTCGTTGAAGAAGTAGAGGAAGAGCGGGTTGGAGTTGCGGCCGGCGCCGATGGAGTCGTTGACGTCGTTGAACCAGCGGTGCAGGCCGGTGAGGTCGGCCGCCGCGAGGGACAGGGTCTGCTTTCCGCGCAGGAGGGCGAAGAGCAGCAGCCAGCCGACGAGGATCGCGGCAAGCACCACGGGCCGGCTGATCCGGCGCGCGGCCCGGGCGGGCTCGGCCTGTGGTGCCGCCTCCGTCTCCTGCGGCTTCTGCGGTTTCTCCATGGCGACGGTCATCGCGCGTCGCCTTCCTGCCCGGCGACCACCGCGAGGATCTCCTCGTCGCCGACGATGCCGAGCAGCTTGCCGTCCTCGACGACCTTGATGGGTTTCTCGGCGGCCAGCACGGCCCGGGTGGCCTCCCGTACGACGACGTCCGGGCCGAGTTCGGGGCCGTCCAGGGCGTCGCCGTCGGCCGGCGGGCGCATGATCCAGCGCAGCGTGAGGACATCGCCGCGCGGCACGTCCTTGACGAACTCGCGCACGTAGTCGTCGGCCGGGGCGCCCACGAGCTCGTCGCCGGTGCCGCACTGGACCATCTTGCCGTCCCGCATGATCAGGATGCGGTCGCCCAGTTTGAGGGCCTCGGAGAGGTCGTGGGTGATGAAGACCATGGTCTTGCCGACCTCGTGGTGCAGGCGGATGACCTCGTTCTGCATGTCGCGGCGGATCAGCGGGTCCAGCGCGGAGAACGGCTCGTCGAAGAAGAGGACGTCGGGGTCGCCGGCCAGGGCGCGGGCGAGGCCGACGCGCTGCTGCATACCGCCGGAGAGCTGGGCGGGGTAGGAGTTCTCGTAGCCTGAGAGGCCGACCAGCTCGACGACCTCCAGGGCACGTCTGGTCCGCTCCGCTCTGCTCATGCCGCGGATCTCGAGGCCGAAGGCGACGTTGTCGACGACACGGCGGTGCGGCAGCAGCCCGAAGTGCTGGAAGACCATGGAGAACTTTCGGCGGCGCAGGTCGCGCAGGTGCCTCGCGTCGGCCTCCCGGATGTCCTGGCCCTCGAAGACGACCTCACCGGCGGTGGGTTCGATCAGCCGGGTCAGACAGCGCACGAGGGTGGACTTGCCGGAGCCGGACAGTCCCATGACGACGAACACCTCGCCCTTGCGGACGTCGAAGTTCACGTCTCGTACGGCGGCGGTGCAGCCGGTGCGGTCCATCAGCTCCCGCCGGGTGAGGCCGCACAGCTCCTCGGAGCCCGGCACCCGGTCGGCCTTCGGTCCGAACACCTTCCACAGACTGCGCACGGAGATCACCGGCGCGCCGTCCGAGTCCTGGGGCATGCCGCGCCGCTGCGGCACCTCGGTCTGTGTTGGGGTCACGATCGACCTCTTTTCGGCGTTCAGCCGCGGAACCAGTGCTGCGGCCGGGGTTGGATGTTCTGCCAGATGTGCTTGGGCTCTCGGTACTCGTTCAGGCCGGTCGGTCCCAGCTCGCGGCCCACGCCCGAGTGCCCGAAGCCACCCCATTCCGCTTGCGGCACGTAGGGGTGGTAGTCGTTGATCCACACGGTTCCGTGGCGCAGTCGCCGGGCGACCCGCTGGGCCTTTCCGGCGTCCTGCGTCCACACGGCGCCCGCGAGGCCGTATTCGGTGTCGTTGGCGATGCGGACGGCGTCGTCCTCGTCGGTGAAGCGTTCCACGGTGAGGACGGGTCCGAAGGACTCCTCGTGCACCACCCGCATGTCCTGGCGGCACTCGTCGAGGACGGTCGGGGGGTAGAAGTGGCCGCCGGCGAGGGCGGGGTCGGCGGGGCGCTCGCCGCCGCAGCGCAGGACGGCGCCCTCGGCGAGGCCCGCGGCCACGTACGCCTCGACCTTCGCCAGGTGCTGGGCGGAGATCAGCGCGCCGGTCTCGGCCTCGGGGTCGAAGGGGCCGCCGAGCCGGATCTGCCGGGCCCGGCGGACGACCTCGTCGACGAGCCGGTCGTGCAGGGAGTCCTCGACGATCAGGCGGGCGCCGGCCGAGCAGACCTGTCCCGAGTGCAGGAAGACGGCCGTGAGGGCGAAGTCCACGGCCGTCTCGAAGTCGGCGTCGGCGAAGATCACGTTGGGATTCTTGCCGCCGAGTTCCAGCGCGACCTTCTTCACGGTCGCCGCGGCGGTGGCCATGATCCGTTTGCCGGTCTCCAGGCCCCCGGTGAAGGAGACCAGGTCGACGTCCGGATGCTCGGAGAGCGGCGCGCCCACCTCGGGGCCGGTGCCGAGGACGAGATTGCCGGCTCCGGCCGGGAGCCCGGCCTCCTCCAGCGCCCTCAGCAGCAGGATCGAGGTGGAGGGGGTCAGCTCGCTGGGCTTGAGGACGAAGGTGTTGCCCGCGAGGAGCGCGGGAGCGACCTTCCAGGAGGCCTGGAGCAGCGGGTAGTTCCAGGGGGTGATCAGACCGCAGACGCCGACCGGCTCGTACACGACGCGGCTCACGGCGTCGTCGCGGCCGGTGTCGATCACGCGGCCGGCGTCGGTTCCGCCGAGGCCCCCGTAGTATCGGAAGCAGGAGACGACGTCGGCGATGTCGTACTCGCTCTCCACCAGGCGCTTGCCGGTGTCCAGCGACTCGGCCCGGGCGAACTCCTTGGAGTCCCGTTCGATCAGGTCGGCGGTGCGCAGCAGGAGGGCGCCGCGCTCGCGCTCGGAGGTGTGCGGCCAGGGGCCCTCGTCGAAGGCCCGGCGGGCCGCCGCGATCGCTGCCTCGGTGTCGGGGCGCGTCCCTTCGGACACGCTCGCACCGAGCGTGCCGTCGGCGGGACATCGGATGTCCCGGCGGCCTCCGGCCACCGGCTCCCGCCATTCACCGTCCACATACAGGTCTGCCACGCGCCAAGCCCTTCAGCTGGAATGCGTTGCGCATCGTGCATCAAATTGCTTGTGGTGGAACACCCTGGCCAATGTGCGGACATACGTCAAGTGGTTGGCGGATGACGATTTCGACAGTCGCGCATTGCCCCCTCATCTCTTGACCGAGGCCCCCTGCCGACCCAACCATGTTGCGTATTGCTCATTGAGTTGTGTATTACGCATCGACGGAGGTCACTGTGTCGCCTGTGTATCCTCGACCCCGGCCCGGCCGTGAGTACGTCCTCACCCTCTCCTGCCCCGACAGCGCGGGACTGGTCCACGCCGTGAGCGGCTTTCTCGTCCGCAACTCCGGAAACATCCTGCAGAGCCAGCAGTTCGACGACCGGCTCCAGGGCCGTTTCTTCATGAGGGTCCACTTCGACGTTTCCGATCCAAACACCGATCTGAAAAATCTGCGTTACCGGTTCGGTCCGGTCGCCGAGGCCTATCGGATCTCCTGGACGCTGCGCGACGCGTCGACGCCGACCCGCACGCTCATCATGGTGTCCCGGTTCGGGCACTGCCTGAACGATCTGCTGTTCCGCCGGCGCACCGGCTCCCTCAACATCGAGATCCCGGCGATCGTCTCCAACCACCGGGACTTCGAGGGCCTCGCGGAGACCTACGGGATCCCCTTCCACCACATCCCGGTCACCAGGGACACCAAGCCCGAGGCGGAGGCGCGCCTCCTCGAGCTGGTGCGCGAGCTGGACGTCGACCTGGTGGTGCTCGCCCGCTACATGCAGGTCCTCTCCGACGACCTGTGCAAGCAGCTCGAGGGCCGCGCCATCAACATCCACCACTCCTTCCTCCCCAGCTTCAAGGGCGCGAAGCCCTACGAGCAGGCCTACGACCGCGGGGTCAAGCTCGTCGGCGCGACCGCGCACTACGTCACGCCGGAGCTGGACGAGGGGCAGATCATCGAGCAGGACGTGGTCCGTGTGGACCACTCGCTGGACCCCGGGGAACTGGTCACGGTCGGCCGTGACGTGGAGGCCCAGGTCCTGGCGCACGCGGTGAAGTGGCACAGCGAGAGCCGGGTGATGGTGGAGGGCAACCGCACGGTGGTCTTCCGCTGACACGGGACGACCGAGGGGCGGGCCGGAGATCCGGTCCGCCCCTCGGTCGTATACGGCGATTCAGGCGCCGAGGCGCGCCAGCAGCGCCCGCCGCCACGCCTCCGTCTCGGCGATCTGGTTGAAGGTGAACAGGTGCAGGCCGGCCACTTCCGGGAGAGCGGGCTCCAGCCGGGTCAGCAGGCGGTCGGGTGAGTAGCCCCCGGGCGCGGCGAAGCGCAGGAACCACGAGCCGTGCTTCGTCAGGAAGCGGGCCGACTCGCCCACGCCGATCTTCGTCGCCATGGCCAGCAGCTTCGCCCGCTGCACGGGCCCCGCGACGCCCAGATGGACGGGCAGGGTGATGTGCCGGCGCCGGATCCGGGTGAGCCACTCCCCCAGTGCCTTGGGGTCGAAGCAGAGGTTGCTCACGATGTACGTGGCGTGCTCGCGCTTGTCCCACATCGCCTGGATGGTGAGGTCGTCGTGGATGAGGGGATGGCTCTCGGGGTAGCCGGTGACGCCGACGCGGGCGAAGGGCCCGCCCAGCTCGGTCAGCCTGCGCAGCACCGGCAGCGCGCTCTCGTAGGCGCCGGCCGGCGGGTCCTTGTCGCCGGCCGGGACGAAGACGTCGTCCACCCCCGCCTCGCGGAGCCGCTCGACGACCTCCTTCAGGTGCGCGTCGTCCCGCAGCAGCCGCGCGGGCACGTGCGGGACGACGCGGTAGCCGTGCGCCGCGAGCCGGGTGGTGAGCTCGAGAGTGGGGTCCAGGCCCTTGACCGGCGACGCCGTCACGGTGACGACGACGTCGCGCGGGACATGGGCGAGGACCTTGTCCTCGGTGGCCTTCGCGGGCAGCACCTCGTAACGGACGCACTCCAGCAGCGTCCGCAGCCCTTCGGCGGCCAACGTCTACCCGGCCTGCTTCTGGGCGTCCCGGTGGCGGTAGTACGCGGCCTTGGACGGGGCCAGAGGCTCCTTCCCGAGAATCAGGTCGGCGGCCTTCTCCGCGACCATCATCACCGGCGCGTAGATGTTGCCGTTGGTGACGTACGGCATCACCGACGCGTCGACCACGCGGATGCCCTCGAGACCGTGCACCTTCATGGTGGTCGGGTCGACGACGGACATCTCGTCGGTGCCCATCTTGCAGGTGCAGGAGGGGTGCAGGGCGGTCTCGCCGTCCTTGGCGACCCAGGCGAGGATCTCCTCGTCGGTCTCGACGGACGGTCCGGGCGAGATCTCCCCGTCGTTGTAGGGGGCGAGGGCGGGCTGGTTGAGGAGGTTGCGGGCCACCCGGATCGCCTCGACCCACTCCCGCCGGTCCTGCTCGGTCGAGAGGTAGTTGAAGCGCAGCGCCGGGTGCTCGCGCGGGTCCTTGCTCTTGATCTTCACCGAGCCGATGGCGTCGGAGTACATGGGGCCGACGTGGACCTGGTAGCCGTGTCCGCCCGCGGGCACCGAGCCGTCGTAGCGGACCGCGATCGGCAGGAAGTGGAACATCAGGTTGGGGTACTCGACGTCCTCGTTGCTGCGCGCGAAGCCGCCGGCCTCGAAGTGGTTGGTCGCGGCCGGGCCCTTCCTGAACAGCCACTGCAGGCCGATGAAGGGGGCGCGCCACTTCGCCAGGTACGGCTGCATGGAGACGGGCTGCTTGCAGGCGTACTGGATGTAGACCTCGAGGTGGTCCTGCATGTTCTCGCCGACGCCCGGCAGGTCGTGGACGACGTCGATGCCGAGGGCGCTCAGTTCCCCCGCGTTGCCGACGCCGGAGAGCTGGAGCAGCTGCGGGGAGTTGATCGCGCCGCCGCAGAGGATGACCTCCTTGGCGCGGACCTGGGTCGGGGCGCCCTTGCCGCGCTGGTACTCGACGCCGACGGCCTTCTTGCCCTCGAAGAGGACACGGGTGACGAGGGCGCGGGTGGTGACCGTGAGGTTGGGCCGCTTCCTGGCGGGCTTGAGGTACGCCTTCGAGGCCGAGAGCCGCCGTCCGCGATGGACATTCCGGTCGAACTTGGCGAAACCTTCCTGCCGGTAGCCGTTGACGTCCTCCGTGGGCGCGTAGCCCGCCTCCTCGGTGGCCTTGAGGAAGGCACCGAAGAGCGGGTTGGTGGCCGGACCGCGTTCCAGGACGAGCGGGCCGTCGTGGCCGCGGAACTCGTCGTCGGGGTCGGCCGCGAGACAGTTCTCCATGCGGCGGAAGTACGGCAGACAGTGCGCGTAGTCCCAGGTCTCCATGCCCGGGTCCGCCGCCCAGCGCTCGTAGTCCAGGGGGTTGCCGCGCTGGAAGATCATGCCGTTGATGCTGCTGGAGCCGCCGAGCACCTTGCCGCGCGCGTGGTAGATGCGCCGGCCGCCCATGTGGGGCTCGGGCTCGGACTCGTACTTCCAGTCGTAGAACCGGCTGCCGATGGGATAGGTCAGCGCGGCGGGCATCTGGATGAAGACGTCCCAGGGGTAGTCGGACCGGCCGGCCTCCAGGACCAGGACCCGGTTCGAGGGATCCGCGGAAAGCCTGTTGGCCAGTGCACTGCCGGCCGATCCGCCGCCGACGATGACGAAGTCGTATTGCAGAGGAGCCATGGTGCCTCGTCTCGCTCGCGCCATAGATACGCGAGGCATGCTAGTACCAGTAGCGCTATACGCACTAGGTTGCGAACAACGCAACTTACGGGACCTTCGTTTCCACCTGGTTACTTGCAATGGTGTTGTTTACTACGCGTATAGTTTCGCTGTGAGCAACCACAGCACAGACACTGAAACGACGAATTCCCAGTCCGGCGGAGTGCAGTCGGTCGACCGGGCCATCAGCGTGCTGGAGATTCTGGCCCAGCGCGGCGAGGCGGGAGTCAGCGAGGTGGCCGCCGAGATCGATGTTCACAAGTCCACCGCGTTCCGTCTGCTCGGCGCCCTGGAGGCGCGCGGTCTCGTGGAGCAGGCGGGCGAGCGCGGCAAGTACCGGCTCGGCTTCGGCATCGTACGCCTCGCCGGCGCGGTCACGGGACGCCTCGACCTCACCCAGCAGGGCCGGCCGGTCTGCGAGCGGCTGGCCGAGGAGATCGGCGAGACGGTCAACATCGCGGTCATGCAGGAGCACTACGCCATCAACCTGTACCAGGTGCGCGGCCCGGCGGCCGTCGCCGCGCACAACTGGGTCGGCGAGCTGACCCCGCTGCACGCGACGTCCAGCGGCAAGATCCTGCTGGCGCACCTGGCGGCCAAGGAGCGCGCCGCGGTGCTGGCGCAGTCCGGTCTGGAGAAGGTCACCCCGCACACCCTCACCGCGAAGGCGAAGCTCGAGAAGAACCTCGCCGAGGCACGCGAGCGCGGCTACGCCTGGACGCTGGAGGAGCTGGAGATCGGGCTGCACGCGATGGCCGCCCCGATCCGCGACCGGGACGGCATGGTCATCGCCGCGCTGAGCGCCTCCGGTCCCTCGTACCGGTTCACCGAGGAGCGGCTGCACGAGCTCTCCCCGATCCTGCTCAAGGGAGCGGAGGAGATCAGCCACCGGATGGGGTACCTGGGCTGAGTCACCCCTGAGGCGAACCCAGGCGTTCGTTGACCCAGTCGTGGAAAGCGCCTATGTGGTGCTCGCTGGGGACGAGGACGCCGCCCTTGGCGTACATCCGGGAGGCCATGCCGGGCTGGGTGCGTTCGCACGCGTCGAAGTCCTGGCGGTTGACCCGGTCGAAGAGCTCCACGGACCGGCTGACGTCCTTGCCGCTCTCGACGACGTGCGGGAGGTAGAGCCAGTCGCACTCGACGATCGTGCGGTCGGCGGCCACCGGGTACATGCGGTGGAAGATCACATGGTCGGGCACCAGGTTGATGAAGACCTGCGGCTTGACGGTGATCGCGTAGTAGCGGCGGTCCTGGTCGTCGGAGACGCCGGGGATGCGGTCCAGGCCCTCGGAGCCGTCGACGGTGAAGCCCTGGATCTCCTCGCCGAACTCGGCGCCGTGGCCGACGTAGTACTGGGCGGCGTAGCCGTCGGCGAACTCGGGGAGCACCTCGGTGAGTTCGGGGTGGATCGTGGCGCAGTGGTAGCACTCCATGAAGTTCTCGATGATGAGCTTCCAGTTCGCCTTGACGTCGTAGACGATCCGTCTGCCGACGGAGAGGCTGTCGATGTCGTAGCGCTCGATCGACTCGACGTCGCCGAGGCGCTCGACGACCGCGCCGATGACGTCCTCCTCGAAGGAGGGCGGGTTCTCCGCGAGGCAGACCCAGACATAGCCGAGCCACTCCCGGACGGCGACGCTCACCAGGCCGTACTCGGTGCGGCCGACGTCGGGCATCTTGGTGAGGTTGGGGGCGGCGACGAGCTTGCCGTTCAGGTCGTACGTCCAGGCGTGGTAGGGGCACTGGAAGGCACGTTTGACCTCGCCGGTCTCCTCCGTGCAGATCCGGGCGCCGCGGTGCCGGCACACGTTGAAGTAGGCGCGGATCGAGTTGTCGCGTGCCCGTGTCACGAGGATGCTCTCGCGGCCCACGTCGACGGTGCGGAAGGCGCCGGGCTTCGCCAGTTCGGAGGCGCGCGCGACACAGAACCACATCGTCTCGAAGATGTGCTCCTGTTCCAGGGCGAAGACACCGGGATCCGTGTAGGAGGTGCCGGGGAGGGTGGCGATCAGGCTGTCCGGCAGGCTGGTCGAGGTCACGGTGCACTCCTCGGGGAACGTCGTGGACGGGTCATTCACGCGGGCTGCTCATTCACGAGGGCGCGGTCACGGCGAGTTGCTTGCGCCAGCGGGTGAACAGCCGCGGCTGGTTCATCCCGAGAGCGGCCACCGGCCGGCCCGCGCGCCGGTAGACGGCAAGGACGTTGCGGTCTTCCGCGGCGCCTTCCTCGATGGTCACGCTGTCGGCGCCGGCCGCGTGACCCGCGAACTGGATCTTCACGCCGTACTGGTCGGACCAGAAGTACGGCGGCCTGGGCACGCCCGGCTCCACCGCGCCGCCCGCGAGCAGCGTGGCCACGGCCGCGTCGGGGCGTTCGCGGGCGCCGGTCCAGTGCTCCACACGGCGGTGGGCGCCGGTCCTGGGGTCGTACCAGTTGGCGCAGTCGCCGACCGCGACGATCCCGGCGAGAGAGGTGCGGCCGTCGGCGCCGCACTTGACGCCGTTGTCGAGCTCGACGCCCGAGCCGTCGAGCCAGTCGACGCACGGGCGTGCGCCCACGCCGACGACGACGGTGTCGGCCGGAACGCTGCGCCCGTCCTCCAGCAGGACGGCGTCGACCCGGCGCTCGCCGCTCAGTCCCTTGACGCCGACACCGCACAGCAGCCGCACGCCGTGGTCGGCGTGGAGGGCGGAGACAAGGGTGCCCATCTCGGTGCCCAGGGGGCCGGCGAGCGGGGTGGGGGCCGCCTCGACCACCGTGACGTCCAGTCCGAGGGCGGACGCCGTGGAGGCGACCTCGGCGCCGATGAAGCCGCCGCCGATCACCACCAGACGTCCGCCGCGGGCCAGTTCGTCGCGCAGGGCGCGGGCGTCGTCGAGGGTGCGCAGGGTGTGCACCCCGGCCAGGCCCTCGGAGCCCGGGAGGCTGCGGGCGGCGGCGCCGGTGGCGATCACGACACCGTCGGCGCGGACCTCCCGGCCGTCGTCGAGCCGTACGGCGCGGTCGGTGCGGTCGAGTCCGACGGCGCGGGCGCCGAGCAGCCACTCGGCCGCCAGGTCCTCGCCGTCCGCCTCCAGCGCGAGGTCCGCCTCGCCGAGGGTGCCGGCCAGGAACTCCTTGGACAGCGGCGGGCGGTCGTACGGGCGGTGGAGTTCGTCGCCGATGACGACGAGCCGCCCGTCGTAGCCCTGCTTCCGCAGCGAGCGCGCGGCCGACAGTCCGGCGAGCGAGGCGCCGACCACGGCGACGGTCCTCACGCGGGACCCCCGGCGAGCCGGGAGGCCACGCAGGGCGGGAGGTTGGGGGCCTCGGTGGACACCCGGACGTAGATCGTGCCGTCCTCGACGACGACCCCGTGGGTGCGCACCGGGAGCTTGGCGGGCGGGGCGTCGACGGCGCCGGTGCGCAGGTCGAACTTCGAGGCGTGCAGCGGGCATTCCACCTCGCAGCCCTCCAGCCAGCCGTCGGCGAGCGAGGCGTCCTGGTGGGTGCAGGTGTCGTCGATGGCGAAGACCTCGCCGTCGTCGGTGTGGAACACCGAGACCGGCGGGTCGATGTCGAGCCGGATGGCCTCACCTCGCGGGAGGTCCGCGAGACGGCACACGGGAATCATCATGACACCTCGGTGCGTATAGCGAAACGGATTGCGGTAAGCGCAACGCCAGTTTGGGGGCGGCCCTGAACCGTTGTCAAGGCGTCCCGAAGCCTGGTTCGCGGGGGTGTGCCGGACGTTCCGGGCGCAGCCGGAAACACCCGTTCCACCTGCGTGAACAGGCGGAACGGGTGTCGTACGGAGAGTGCTGTCAGAAGACCACGACCGAGCGCAGCACGTCGCCGCCGTGCATCCGCTCGAAGGCCTTCTCGACCTCGTCGAGGGCGATGGTCTCGGTGACGAAGGCGTCCAGGTCCAGTCGGCCCTGGAGGTAGAGGTCGATGAGCATGGGAAAGTCGCGGGAGGGCAGGCAGTCGCCGTACCAGGAGGACTTCAGCGTGCCGCCGCGTCCGAAGACGTCCAGGAGCGGCAGTTCGAGCTTCATCTCGGGTGTCGGCACACCGACCAGGACGACCGTGCCGGCGAGGTCGCGGGCGTAGAAGGCCTGCCGGTACGTCTCCGGGCGGCCGACCGCCTCGATGACGACATCGGCACCGAAGCCGGCGGTCAGCTCGCGGATCGCCTCGACCGGGTCGTTCTCTCGGGAGTTGACCGTGTGGGTCGCTCCGAGCTTCTTCGCGGTCTCCAGCTTCCGGTCGTCGATGTCCACGGCGATGATCTTCGCGGCGCCGGCCAGGCTCGCCCCGACGACCGCCGCGTCCCCGACGCCGCCGCAGCCGATGACGGCCACGCTGTCGCCGCGCCCGACGTTGCCGGTGTTGATCGCCGCGCCGATCCCGGCCATCACTCCGCAGCCGAGCAGCCCGGCGGCGGCCGGGGACGCGGCCCGGTCGACCTTGGTGCACTGACCGGCGGCGACCAGCGTCTTCTCGGCGAACGCGCCGATGCCGAGGGCCGGGGAGAGCTCGGTGCCGTCGAGCAGGGTCATCTTCTGCCGGGCGTTGTGCGTGTTGAAGCAGTACCAGGGGCGCCCGCGCAGACAGGCCCGGCACTGACCGCACACGGCCCGCCAGTTCAGGATCACGAAGTCACCGGGCGCGACGTCGGTGACGCCCTCCCCCACCGACTCCACGACACCGGCGGCCTCGTGGCCCAGCAGGAAGGGGAAGTCGTCGTTGATGCCGCCCTCGCGGTAATGGAGATCGGTGTGGCAGACCCCGCAGGCCTCGACCTTCACCAGCGCCTCCCCCGGACCGGGGTCGGGGACGACGATCGTCTCCAGGCTGACGGGGGCGCCCTTCGCGCGCGCGACGACAGCACGGACCTGGTGAGCCATGGCACTCCTCGGCGTCGGGTGTTGCTCGAATCAGATGTTGCTTATCGCGGCACACATCTCATGTGCCGCAACACAGCATCGTGGAGGGTCGGGCGGGGGTCAAGAGTGGTGCCCGGGACCGTCGTCCGTGGTCCCGGGCACCGTGGTGGTCCGTCGGTCACCTCACGTCGGGCGTGCCCGTCAGCGAGGGCGCCGCGTCGTGGCCCGCCGCCCGCCCGCCGACGGCCACGGGCCGTGCCGTGTGCGGCGGGCGGCGCAGCAGCAGCACTCCCACGACGGCGGCGAGCAGGGTCAGTACGGCGGCGACGACGAGGCAGAGGTGGAGGCCGTCCAGGAAGGCCTCGGACAGCGCGCCCAGCACGCGAGGGGTGTCCGCGCCCAGGTCGAGCCCGCGGACGGCACCCAGGCCGGCCTGGTCGGCGACCGTCGTGACCTGCTCCACGGTCCGGGCGCCGAGACCCGCGTCGGCGAGGTGGCCCGGCAGGGCGTCGACGGCCTTGCCGGACAGCAGGGCACCGAGGACGGCGGGGCCGAGCGCGGCGCCGACCTGACGGAAGGCGTTGTTGCCGGCGGCGGCCATGCCGGCCTGGTGGAAGGGGACCGAGCTGACGGCGGTGGCGGTCATCGCGGTGATGATGAAGGCCATGCCGAGGCCGAGCAGGGCCAGCCGCCAGGCCAGTGAACCGAACGAGGTGTCCGCGTCGATGTCCGTGAGGGACAGCAGTGCGGCCGAGGAGACCAGCAGGCCGCCCGGGATGAGCAGCCGCGCCGAGACCCGGTGGACGAGCCTGCCGATGGGGGCGCCGAGCACCAGCGGGACCATCGACACCATCAGCAGCCGCCAGGCCGCGTCGAGCGTGGACAGGTGCTGGACCATGCCGAAGTAGAGGCTGAGGGCGAAGAAGAAACCGATCAGACCGAGGAAGCTGATCATGGCGACCAGGGTGGTGGCGGTGAACGCGGGGCTGCGGAACAGGGTCAGGTCCAGCATGGGGCTCGAGCTCGCCCGCTCCGCCATCACGAACGCCACGCCGCTCACCACGGCGGTGGCCAGGGCGACCAATACCTCGGGGTCGGTGAAGGACCCGGCGCCGCCCTCGATGATGCCGTAGACCAGGGCGGTGATCGCCAGGGCGGCGGAGATCTGGCCGGGCCAGTCGAGCCGGCGGGAGCCCGGCGCGCGCGAGTCCGTCAGCAGCTTCGCCGCGCAGGCCAGGGCGATGAGCGAGACGGGAACGGGCAGGAGATAGATCCAGCGCCAGTCGAAGTGCTCCAGGGTGGTGCCGGCGATGACCGGGCCGAGGGCCAGGGCGGCGGTGAGGGACGTGGCCCACAGACCGATGAACTTGCCGCGCTCGCGCGGGTCGGGGACCGCGTGGCTGATCAGGGCGAGGGTGGTGGGCAGCAGGGCCGCCGAGCCCAGTCCGGCGACGGCCTGGCCGGCCCAGACGGTCTGGACGTTCTGCGCGCACAGGGCGACGACCGCGCCGAGGCCACTGAGGGCGAGGCCCGCCTGGTACACCTTCTTGCGGCCGTGGACGTCGCCGAAGACGCCGGCGGTGAGGATGAGGGCGGCCATCGGCAGGACGAACGCGTCGGAGACCCAGGACAGCTGGGAGGTCGACGCGTTCAGGGCCCGCTGGATCGCGGGCAGGCTCACGGAGACGGTGGTCACCGGCAGATAGGCGACGAACACGCCCACGCAGGCCATGACGAGCGTGGCGGCCCGCCGTTCCTGCGGCGCGTTCGCCGTGGTCGTGGCATTCACGGAGGACTCTTCCTGACGGCGCCCACGAGGGGCACTGGATGGGGACGACGTCCGCCACCTTCGACCCCGCAGGCCGGTCGGAGCGAGCCACAGGCCGCCGAATCCCGGACATCCGACATCCGGGCACCGCTTTTCGCGGATCCTCGACGCCACGGACGACACCCACCGCCTGAGCCGCGGGCGCCCGCGGCTCAGGGGGTCGGAATCCCGGCGGGGCGGGCCGGGCGGCCCAGGCGCACCGGCACGCCCGGCGAGTACAGGACGCTGACCGGCTCCTCACGCGGGGCGGGCAGGCCGGCCGCGGTGATCAGGTTCTCCTCGCAGGCGAGCAGCTCGGCGCGGTGCAGGGGCCAGCGCGGATGGTCGTTGGGCAGATAGGCGGCCCCGCCGAAGAAGGCGTTGTGCATGCCCCAGCGGGCGGTCAGGAAGTGCTCCAGGGCCGTGGGCTCCTCGATGCGTTCCCCGGGGCGCACGGTGATACGGCTGTACGCGCCGCGCGGTCCGGGCCAGTGGCGGGAACTGGTGTACGAGACCGTGTCACCGGCCCTGCACACGCTCATCCGGGACCACAGGTACGGCAGCCGGAACCCGAGGCGCCCCATCGCCACCGGGATCAGCCGTGCCGCGTCCATCGACCGGAAGACGACGCCGCGCCGCCCGTGCCCGTCGACCGAGTACAGGCGGACGTTGGTCTCCGGGAACGACCCGAGGTACGGCACGCCCGGCAGTCTCAGCCAGCCGACCCGGTGCATACGGAAGGCGACGAGTCCGACGTACGTCACCCCGCCGTGCGTGTCGGGGACGGTTCCGGCCGGCAGGAGCCGCGCCACGGTGTCCGGGGCGACGGCCCAGTGGAGGAAGCACAGATCGAGCCACTGCTGGGTGAGGAGCGGAAAGGATATGGCGGCGGGGGCGTCGGGCGTGACCGGCGCGGGCTCGGGCGGCTGCACGCGGTCAGCATGCCAAAACTCCCCTTCCCTCAGTTCTCCCGGTCCCGCGTCGGAATCGGAAGAGAAGACACCGACCGGCCGGCAGATGCTTCGGGCCCCGTGCCGACCGGCGCGGGGCCCGGCGTGGCGCGGGTTTCAGCCTCCCAGCGCCGCCGTCACCACACCCTGGGCCTCTTCCTGGACCCGGCCGAGGTGCTCGGGACCGAGGAAGGACTCGGCGTAGATCTTGTAGACGTCCTCGGTGCCCGACGGACGCGCCGCGAACCAGGCGTTGGCGGTGGTCACCTTGATCCCGCCGAGCGCAGCGCCGTTGCCCGGGGCCTCGGTGAGCACGCCGGTGACCGCCTCCCCCGCCAGCGAGTCGGCGGTGACCTGCGCGGGCGACAGCTTGGCGAGCAGCGCCTTCTCCTCCCGGGTGGCCGGGGCGTCGATCCGGGCGTACGCGGGCTCGCCGAAACGATCCGTCATGGCGGCGTAGTGCTGCGACGGCGTCTTCCCGGTGACCGCGGTGATCTCTGAGGCGAGCAGCGCCAGGATGATGCCGTCCTTGTCGGTGGTCCACACGGAGCCGTCGCGGCGCAGGAAGGACGCGCCGGCCGACTCCTCGCCGCCGAAGCCGAGCGAGCCGTCGACCAGGCCGTCCACGAACCACTTGAAGCCGACGGGCACCTCGACGAGGCGGCGGCCCAGGTCGGCGGCGACCCGGTCGATCATCGAGGACGACACCAGCGTCTTGCCGACGCCCGCGTCCGCGGGCCACTGCTCGCGGTGCGTGTAGAGGTAGGCGATGGCGGCGGCCAGGTAGTGGTTGGGGTTCATCAGGCCCGCGTCCGGCGTGACGATGCCGTGCCGGTCGGCGTCGGCGTCGTTGCCGGTGGCGATCCGGAAGCGGTCCCGCTGCTCGATGAGCGAGGCCATCGCGTACGGCGACGAGCAGTCCATGCGGATCTTGCCGTCCCAGTCCAGCGTCATGAAACGCCAGGTGGGGTCCGCGAGCGGGTTGACCACGGTCAGGTCGAGCCGGTGCTGTTCGGCGATCCGGCCCCAGTAGGCGACCGAGGCCCCGCCGAGCGGGTCGGCACCGATCCGGATCCCGGCGGCACGGACGGCGTCCAGGTCCAGGACGTTCGGGAGGTCGGCGACGTACGCGCCGAGGAAGTCGTGGCGTCCGGTGGTGGGCGCGGCGAGCGCCTGCGTCCAGGGGATGCGGCGTACGTCCTTCAGGCCCGCCGCGATGATGTCGTTGGCGCGGTCCTGGATCCAGGAGGTGGCGTCGGAGCCGGCCGGGCCGCCGCTCGGCGGGTTGTACTTGAAGCCGCCGTCGGCGGGCGGGTTGTGCGAGGGGGTGACGACCACGCCGTCGGCGAGGCCGGTGGTGCGGCCGCGGTTGTGGGTGAGGATCGCGAGCGAGACGGCCGGGGTGGGGGTGTAGCCGTCGGCGCTGTCGATGAGCACGGTCACGTCGTTCGCCGCGAACACCTCGAGGGCCGTGACCCGGGCGGGCTCGGACAGGGCGTGGGTGTCGACGCCGAGGAAGAGGGGACCGTCGGTGCCCTGGGCGGCGCGGTACTCGCAGATCGCCTGGCTGGTGGCGGCGATGTGGTCCTCGTTGAACGCGGTGTTCAGGGACGAGCCGCGGTGGCCCGAGGTGCCGAACGCGACGCGCTGTGCCGGGTCGGCCGGATCCGGGTGCAGCGCGTAGTACGCGGTGACCAGCCGGGCGACGTCGACGAGGTCCTCAGGGCCGGCCGGCCCGCCCGCTCGCTCGTGCTGCATGTGCCCGCTCCTCCGTGTCGGTTGCCCATTGGCTTGCGGCCCCATCTTCCCCCGCCGCGGCGATCACGCGCGAGGTCCGCGCACCGCCCATGGCCACCGCGTCACCCGCTCAGGTCCAGCGGTTCGCAGGTGTCCGAGCAGATCTCGGCTCCACCTTGACCTCAATCGCGCTTGAGGTCCTAGCGTCGCCGCCATGACTACGACACGCTTGCTCAGGCCGGCGGAACGCGCCTATCTGGCCGGACAGCGGCTGGCCCGCCTGGCGACCACGGGGCCGGACGGCGGGCCGCAGGTGCGCCCGGTCGGCTTCGTCCTGAACGACGACGACACCATCGACATCGGGGGGCCCGCACTCGACCGCAGCCAGAAGTACCGCAACGCCGAGGCCCGCCCCGCGGTCTCCCTGGTGGTCGACGACATGGCGCCGGCCGACGATCCGATCGCGCCCGGCTGGGGTCGCGGCGTGGAGATCCGCGGCCACGCCGAAGTACTGGTCCTCGACGCCCCTCCCATGGCCCCCGACTTCTTCGGCAACCACGTGATCCGGATCCACCCGCGTCGCATCGTCAGCTGGCACCTCGAGCCGGAGGACGGCGGCACCCGGTCCCGGAACGTCGGGTGATCGGCCGGCGCCGGCCACTCCGCCGTCGCCGACCCCACCCTGTCTGAGTATCCGTACTCAGGCGCCGTCGCAGTGCCGCCCGTCACACTGGGAGTGGATCACCGCTCACAGGGAGGGCCTGTCCGTGTTCAGCCGTACCGTCATCGCCATGACCCCGTTCTTCGGGCGGCTCACCGTCACGAGTGAGATCAGGATGCGACTGCCCGCGCCCAGCATCTTCGTGGCCAACCACGACTCGCTGGCCGACCCGGCGGTCGTCATGACGGCGCTGCGCCGTCTCGAACTGCAGCCGGTGGTCCTGGCGACGGCCGGGTTGTGGCGGATCCCGCTGCTCGGGCGGGCACTGACACGCGAGGGGCACATCCCCGTGCACCGGGGCACGAACCGTGCGGCCCTGGCTCTGGACGCGGCCGCCGAGGCGCTGGCCGGGGGCCGGCATGTCCTGCTCTACGGCGAGGGCGGACTCCCCCGCCGCCGCGAGGCGTCCCCCACCCCGCCCGAGGAGTTCCGCACCGGTCTGGCCCGGCTCGCGCAGGCCTCCGGCGCGCTGGTGGTCCCGGTGGGCCATGCCGGCGCCCGCCGCATAGCCTCCGGCTCGGCCGGCAAGCAGCTCGCCGGCACTCTGACGGCCCCGGTCCGCCGCCCCCGCTGCCACGTGCACCTCGGGTCCCCCATGCGTCTGCCCGTGGAGACCGACCGAGGCACGAGAGCGGCCCACCAGGCGGTGACGGCGGCATGGCGAACGGCAGTCAGGGCAGCGGGCGAACGAGCCCTGGAAAACCGCGGCTGAGCACTACCTCCCGAGGAGCGCGGGGAACTGTGCGGCGGCCCCGGACACCCGCACCCCGAAATCTCTACCCGGCGCTCCCCGGCGGAGCCGTGCTGTCCCGCACCACCAGCCGGGTAGGCACCAAGGTCGTCCCCCGCTCCGCCTCGTCGTGCTGCCGCATCTTCCGCAGCACGGCCTGCACGCACAACCGCCCGACCTCGGCGAAATCCTGATGGACGGTGGTCAGCGGGGGCAGGAAGGAACTCGCCTCGGGGATGTCGTCGAAGCCGATGACGCTCACGTCCTCCGGCACCCGCCGCCCTTGTTCGTGCAGCGCCCGCAGCAGACCCAGCGCCATCTGGTCGTTCGCGGCGAAGACGGCCGTGCAGTCCTCGCGAGCCGCGAGTTCCAGCCCGGCGTGATAGCCGGACTCGGCGGACCAGTCGCCCCGGATGAGCGGCGGCGGGGTGCGGCCGGCCTCGGTGAGGACGGCGCGCCACGCGTCGGTGCGGCGCTGCGCGGCGAAGGAGTCCTCGGGACCGCCCAGGTGCCACACGGTCTCGTGGCCGAGGCCGAGCAGATGCTCGACGGCGGTGCGGCTGCCGCCGGCCTGGTCGGTGTCGACGACCGTGTAGTGGTCCCCGGCGTCGGAGTCGACGACGAGGACCTGGACGTAGGGCGGGAGCATGATGGTCGCGGCGTCCAGGAGGTGCACCTCCATGATGACGATCACCGCGTCGACCGCGAGTTCCTCCAGCCGGCTGAACGCCCCGCGCACCTCGTCCTGGGTGGGCACGGCGACCGGCAGCAGGGTCACCGCGTAGCCCTCGGCGGCGGCGGAGTTGGCGATGGCCTCGAGGGTGCGGACGTTGCCCGTGGAGGACAGCGAGAAGGTGATCACGCCGATGGTGCGGAACTCTCCGCGTTTGAGGGCGCGGGCCGCGCTGTTGGGCCGGTAGCCGAGCTCCTTCATCGCGGTGAGCACCTGCTGCCGGGTCTCCTCGTTCACCCCGGCGTAACCGTTGGAGACCCGGGAGACGGTCTGCGAGGAGACTCCGGCCAGGCGGGCCACGTCGGCCATGGAGGCGGTGGCCCGGCGGCGTCTCGGCGATGTCGCCGGTGTTCTTTCAGCCATGTCCACGGGTGTCCCCACCTCTCTGTTCCGCGCAGGCATCCCGGTCTGACCAGGGGACCCTTGACCATCGTAATCAGGGCAGTGTAGACATGCCGCCATCAGATGTTTACGTAAACATAACAGCTTGCCCAGGCTCTTGCGTGGCCGATGTTTACGCAAACATCATGGTGGCGGTGAGGCGATCGGAAATCTCCGCGCAACACACCGCCTGTTCCAATCTGCACGAGCGAGGAACGACATGACGACGCTGCAACCGCCGGCGGCCGCCGCGCCGCGGCCGGCACCACCTCCGGCGAGACGGGACCGACGCTCCTGGACGGGGTGGGGTTTCATCGGTCCCTTCGTGGCCGTGTTCGCCCTGGTCTTCCTGGCCCCGATCGGCTACTCGATCTACCTGAGCCTGTTCCGTGACCAGCTGATCGGCGGCAACACCTTCGTCGGCCTGGACAACTACACGCAGGCGCTGAAGGACGACCAGTTCTGGGCCTCCCTCGGCCGGGTGTCACTCTTCCTCGCGGTGCAGGTGCCGATCATGCTCGGCATCGCCCTGCTGGTGGCCCTGGCGCTGGACAGCGGACGGCTCTACGGCAAGAGCTTCTTCCGCATCACGATCTTCCTGCCGTACGCGGTGCCCGCCGTGGTCGCCACCCTGATGTGGGGCTTCATGTACGGCACCCAGTACGGCCTGGTGGGCGACGTCAACGACGCGTTCGGCGTCAAGCTGCCCAACCCGCTCTCCCCCGACCTGGTGCTGGCGTCCATCGGCAACATCGTGACGTGGGAGTTCGTCGGCTACAACATGCTGATCTTCTACTCCGCGCTGCGTGTCATCCCCACCTCCCTCTACGAGGCGGCGGAGATCGACGGTGCCGGACAGATACGGGTGATCACCGCGATCAAGCTGCCCGCGATCCGGGGCGCGCTGGTCATCGCGACGATCTTCTCCATCATCGGCAGCTTCCAGCTCTTCAACGAGCCGAACATCCTGCGTCCCCTGGCGCCCAACGCCATCACCACGGACTACACCCCGAACTTCTACACGTACTCGCTGTCCTTCAACGGCCAGCAGCACAACTACTCCGCGACGGTGGCCATCATCATGGGCCTGATCACGATGGTGATCGCCTACGTCGTGCAGCTGCGCGGCATGCGCAAGGGAGCGTGACCCGATGAGCAGCCCTCTCACCACCGCCTCCCCCGCCGCCCCGGCCAAGACCTCCGGCCCCGGCAAGGGCGCACCGCGACTGCGGGGCACCCGCAAGCACTCGCCCGGCCGGCCCCGGCGCAGCAAGCTGCTGACCGCACTGACCTCGCTGGTGGTCCTCTACACGGTGGTCCCGCTGATCTGGCTGGCCGTCAACGCCACCAAGACCCAGTCGGGGCTGGCCGATTCGTCCGGCATGTGGTTCGCCCACGACTTCGCCCTCTGGGACAACGTCCGCGACACGTTCACGTACCACGACGGACAGTTCCTGCGCTGGCTGGGGAACACCGTGCTGTACGTGGTGCTCGGCGCCGGCGGCGCCACGCTGCTCGCGGTCCTGGGCGGCTACGCGCTGGCGAAGTTCGACTTCCCCGGCAAGCGCGGCGTCTTCGCCACGGTCATCGGCGCGGTGGCGGTGCCCGGCACGGCCCTCGCGGTGCCCACCTTCCTGATGTTCAGCAAGATGGGCCTGACCGACACCCCGTGGGCGGTCATCATCCCGTCGCTGGTGTCGCCGTTCGGCCTCTACCTGATGTGGGTCTTCGCCACCGAGGCCATTCCCACCGAACTCCTCGAAGCCGCCCGGATCGACGGCGCCGGCGAGGCGCGCACCTTCTTCACCGTCGCGCTGCCGCTGCTCGCCCCCGGGATCGTGACCGTCCTGCTGTTCACCACGGTCGCCACCTGGAACAACTACTTCCTGCCGCTGATCATGCTCAAGGACGCGGACTGGTACCCGCTGACCCTGGGCCTGAGCGTCTGGAACTCCCAGGCGGAGACCATCGGCGGTGACGTCATCTACAACCTCGTCATCACCGGGTCGCTGCTGACCATCCTCCCGCTGATCGCCGCGTTCCTGTTCCTGCAGAAGTACTGGCAGTCGGGTCTCGCCGCCGGAAGCGTGAAGGAGTGACCCCGCGGCCCACCGGCCGCCCCCAAGCCCCACGTTCAGCCCTGCATGTGCGCAACCCCCACCCTCACCTGTCCCACCCACGAAGAAGTGGAAGCATCTTCATGCGCAGAACGACCAGCCGCCTGCTGCGCGGCTTCGCCCTCCTGACCACCGTCGCCCTGGGCGCCACCGCCTGCGGCAGCTCGGACGACAGCTCCGACACCAAGGCGGTCTCCGCCGGGGACATCCAGGCGGCCCTGAAGAAGGGCGGCTCGGTCACGGTCTGGGCCTGGGAGCCCACGCTGAAGACGGTCGCCGCCGACTTCCAGAAGAAGTACCCCAAGGTCAAGATCAACCTGGTCAGCGAGCGGTCCGGCGACAAGCACTACACCGCCCTGTCGAACGCCATCTCCGCCGGCAAGGGCGTCCCCGACGTCGCGCAGGTCGAGTACTTCGCCCTCGGCCAGTACTCCCTCACCAAGGGCCTGACCGACCTGGCGCCGTACGGAGCCGACAAGCTCGCCTCCAAGTACACCCCCGGCCCGTGGAACGCCGTGAGCGACGGCGACAAGGTGTACGGCCTGCCGATGGACTCCGGTCCGATGGCGCTGTTCTACAACAAGAAGGTCTTCGACAAGTACAAGATCACCGTCCCCACCACCTGGGACGAGTACCTGGACGCGGCCCGCAAGCTGCACAAGGCCGACCCGAAGGCGTACATCGCCAACGACACCGGTGACGCGGGCTTCACCACCTCCATGCTGTGGCAGGCCGGTTCGCGCCCCTACAAGGTCGACGGCACCAAGGTCGGCATCAACTTCGACGACGCGGGCGCCAAGAAGTTCGAGACCGTCTGGCAGAAGCTGATCGACGAGAAGCTCCTCGCCCCGGTCACCGGCTGGACCGACGACTGGTACAAGGGCCTGGGCGACGGCACCATCGCCACCCTGGCCACCGGCGCCTGGATGCCCGCCAACTTCATCACCGGTGTGCCGAACGCCTCCGGTGACTGGCGCGCGGCCGCGCTGCCGGCCTGGACCAAGGGCGACAAGGCCAGCGCCGAGAACGGCGGCAGCTCCCTGGCGGTGCCCGCGCTGGCCAAGAACAAGGAACTCGCCTACGCCTTCGTCGAGTACGCCAACGCCGGTGCCGGTGTGGCCAGCCGGGTGAAGGAGGGCGCCTTCCCGGCGACCAACGCCGAGCTGCAGTCCACCGAGTTCCTCAACAAGGAGTTCGACTACTTCGGCGGCCAGAAGGCCAACGAGATCTTCGCCCAGTCCGCGGCCAACGTCGCCGACGACTGGTCGTACCTGCCCTTCCAGCCGTACGCCAACTCGATCTTCAACGACACGGTCGGGAAGGCCTACGTCTCCGGCACCACGCTGGCGGACGGCCTGAAGGCCTGGCAGGAAGCCTCGATCAAGTACGGCAAGGAGCAGGGCTTCACCATCGAGAAGTAGTTCGTCGAACAGCAGCAACAGCACGCCGGGCGGCGCGGCACCCGGGCCGCGCCGCCCCCGTGTACCACCCTTCGGAAGGACCGCCATGATCTCCACCCTCCAGTCCCGCATGCTGCGCGGGGCGGACGGTGACCCCGCTCCGCGTCTGGCGTACGGCGCCGACTACAACCCCGAGCAATGGCCCAGGGACGTGTGGGAGGAGGACGTCCGGCTGATGCAGGAGGCCGGTGTCACCGTCGTCTCCGTGGGGATCTTCTCCTGGGCCCGGATCCAGCCGGGCCCGGACACCTGGGACTTCGACTGGCTCGACGAGGTCATGGACCTGCTGCACGCGGGCGGGATCGGCGTCGACCTGGCCACCGCGACCGCCTCCCCGCCGCCGTGGCTGACGACGGCCCACCCGGAGATCCTGCCGGTCACCGCGAACGGCGAGACGGTGTGGCCCGGCGCCCGCCAGCACTGGCGGCCCACCTCGCCGGTCTTCCGCGAGCACGCCCTGCGCCTGGTCCGCGAGATCGCCGACCGCTACAAGGACCACCCGGCGCTCGTCGCCTGGCATGTCTCCAACGAGCTGGGCTGCCACAACATCTACGACTACTCCGACGACGCCGCACGCGCCTTCCGCGGCTGGCTGCGCTCCCGCTACGGCACGCTGGACGCCCTCAACCACGCCTGGGGCACGGCCTTCTGGTCGCAGCGCTACAGCGACTGGGAGCAGATCCTGCCCCCGCGGCTGGCCGCCTCCCACCCGAACCCGACGCAGCAGCTGGACTTCAAGCGGTTCTCCTCGGACGCGCTGAAGGACCACCTGATCGCCGAGCGGGAGATCCTCAAGGGGATCACGCCCGACATCCCGGTCACCACCAACTTCATGGTGATGGGCGGCACCAGGGGCATGAACTACCCGGACTGGGCGAGCGAGATCGACTTCGTCTCCAACGACCACTACGTCCACCCCGGCCCGCAGGACCGCGACGAGCTGTCCTTCTCCGCGAACCTGACCAGCGGCATCGCGGGCGGCCGGCCCTGGTTCCTGATGGAGCACTCGACCAGCGCCGTCAACTGGCAGGCCGTGAACGTGGCGAAGCGGCCCGGCGACCTGGCCCGTGACTCGCTGCTGCACGTGGCGCACGGCGCGGACGCCGTCTGCTTCTTCCAGTGGCGCCAGTCGGCGGCCGGCGCCGAGAAGTACCACTCGGCGATGGTCCCGCACGCGGGCAGGGACAGTGACGTCTTCCGCGCGGTGGCCGACCTCGGCGCCACCCTCGAGGCCCTGGCCCCGGTGGCCGGTTCGGAGCGCGAGAACGCCGCCGTAGGCATCCTCTACGACTGGGAGTCGTGGTGGGCGAGCGAGCAGGACTCGCACCCCACCTCGCTGCTCGACTACCGGCAGGAGGCGCTCGACTGGTACTCGGCGCTCCTCGCCCTCGGCGTCCGCGCCGACCTCGTCACCACCCGGGCCGACCTCTCCCGCCACCAGGTCCTGATCGCGCCCGTGCTGCACGTCGTGCCCGCCGAGCTCGCCAAGGAGCTGACGCGCTACACCGAGCAGGGCGGCCACCTCGTCACCACCTACTTCTCCGGGGTCGTCGACGAGAACGACCACGTGTGGCTCGGCGGCTACCCGGGCGCCCTGCGCGAGCTGCTCGGCCTGCGCATCGAGGAGTTCGGCCCGCTGCTCTCCGGCGAGAGCGTGGAACTGGACGACGACTCCACGGGCACCCTGTGGACCGACCGGATCACCGTCACCGACGAGTCCGACACCGAGGTCCTGGCCCGCTACCGCACCGGTGTGCACAGCGGCCGTCCGGCGGTCACCCGCCGTACGACCGGCGCCGGTTCGGCCTCGTACGTCTCCACCCGGCTCGGCGTCGACGGGCTGCGCGCGCTGCTGCCGCGGCTGCTGGAGCCGGCCGGCGTGCACAGCGAACTCCCCGACGCGATCCGCGGAAAGGTCGAGCTGACCGTCCGCCGCGGGGCGGCGGATCGGTTCCTCTTCGTGGTCAACCGCACCGACGAGGCCGTGCCGGTGACCGGCCTGGAGGGCGAGGTCCTGACCGGCGGGAACCTCGCGGACGGCGGCCTGGTCCTCGGACCGCGCGAGGTCGCCGTACTGCGCCGGGCCCTCTAGGCGCGTTCCGAAAGTCCCGCCTGCCCGGCGACGCCTGGCAAGGCACGACACCCGCACCCCCACGACTCCCCGGCACGGCCTGACCCGTGCCGGGGGCCATCCCCTCCCGCCCATGTGGCGGGAGGGGCCCGCTTCAGCGACCACCACCGCAGTTGGGAGCACAGATGGCACGCCGTACCCGCAGCAGACGGTCTCTGGGAGCCGCCGCGCTGACCGCCCTGGCCACCGGGGCCGCCCTGCTGAGCGTCCCCGCTCAGGCACAGGCCGACGCCGCCGTCACCGTGACGCCGGACCCCTCGTACCAGCAGCAGAAGTTCGAGGGCTGGGGCACCAGCCTGGTCTGGTTCGCCAACGCCACCGGCGACTACCCGCCGGCGATCCGCGAGAAGCTCGCGAAGCTCCTCTTCGGCGACGACGGCCTCGCGCTGAACATCGCCCGGTACAACATCGGCGGCGGCAACGCGCCCGACGTGAAGGACTACCTGCGCGCCGGCGGCGCGGTCGAGGGCTGGTGGAAGGCGCCCGCGGGCACCACTCGTACCGACACCGACTGGTGGAACGCGGACGACCCGGCGGACTGGAACAAGGACGCCGACGCCACCCAGCGGTGGTGGGTGAACCGCATCAGGCACGACATCGACCACTGGGAGACGTTCAGCAACTCCCCGCCGTGGTTCATGACGGAGAGCGGTTACGTCTCCGGCGGGTTCAACGCCACCACCGATCAGCTGAAGGCCGACTCGGTCGACGACTTCGCCGCGTACCTCGCGGGCGCGACGAAGCGTCTCGAGAAGGCCGAGGGCATCAAGGTCGACACGATCGACCCGTTCAACGAGCCCAACACCGGCTATTGGAGCACTCGTCTGGGCTCGGACGGCGAGCCGGTCGGCGGCCGGCAGGAGGGCGCTCACATCGGGCCCGAACTCCAGCAGAAGGTGCTCGCCGCGCTGCCGTCCGCGCTGAGGAAGGCGAAGGTCAAGGCGGACATCTCGGCGATGGACGAGACCAACCCGAGCATCTTCGCCAACAACTGGAACTCCTATTCACAGGCGTCCAAGGACGCCGTCGGGCAGATGAACGTCCACACCTACGGCACCGGGCAGCGCACCACCGTGCGTGACCTCGCCAAGGCGGCCGACAAGCCGCTGTGGATGAGTGAGGTCGAGGGCGACTGGGGCGACGGGCAGAGCTTCACCGACATGCGCCCGGGGCTCGGCCTGGCCCAGCAGATCGTCAACGATCTGCGCGAACTGGAGCCCACGGCCTGGGTGTTCTGGCAGCCGGTCGAGGACTACGACAACATGAAGCCGGGCGGCGAGTCCGCCAAGGGCGGCAACTGGGGCTCCATCCAGCTCCCGTTCAGCTGCACCGAGGCGGACACCCTCCAGTCCTGCCCGGTCTACACGAACACCAAGTTCGACACCGCGCGCAACTTCACGCACTTCATCAAGCCCGGCGACAAGCTGATCAAGGTGGACGACACCTCCAGCGCCGCCGCCGTGACCAAGGACGGCAAGGGCGTCTCGCTCGTCCACGTGAACTCCACCACCGCGGCCCGCACGGTCACCATCGACCTGTCGAAGTTCCGCACGGTCAAGGGCAACGCGACCGTCACCCCGACCGTGACCAGCGCCGACGGCAAGCTCCAGCAGCAGGCCCCGGTCGAGGTCGTCGACGGCAGGGCCACTTACACCGTGCCCGCCCAGTCCGTGACCTCCTTCGCCGTGCAGGGCGTCTCGGGCGTCGCGAAGGACGCGGGCCTGTTCACCAAGGGGCACTCCTACACGCTGACCGGTGTGCAGAGCGGCAAGGCGGTGACCGTCGCGGCGAACGGGACCAACCTGGTCATCGGTTCGGCCAACGGCACGGTCGCGCAGGAGTGGCAGCTCGACGCCCGCCACGGCAAGACCGGCAACCGTCAGCGGTACGTGTTCGCCAACCCGGCCGAGGGCAAGCGACTCGCCGTCCGCGACAACGTGCCGGTCGTCGAGCCGGACACCGGGGAGCGGGACCCCGCCACCGAGTGGATCATGTCGACCACCGGTGACGGCACCTGGACGCTCGTCAACGTGGCGACCGGACGCCTCCTCGAAGTCGGCGGCCAGGCCACCAACGAGGGCGCGGCCGTGACGACCTGGACCGCCAACTCCGGTTCCAACCAGCGCTGGAGGGTCACCGACGTGACCCCGTGAGAGGCCGTCCGCCTGTCCCGCCGACGGACCCTGCCCGAGGCGCGCCGCTCCGCCGACCTGCGGCGGGGCGGCGGAGACCAGGCGCCGTCAGGCTGCCGTGCGCCGGGCGAAGGAGCGGGCGCGGGCCAGGCGGGCGGGGTCGAACGCGTCGGTGGCCCCGGCGCCCTGGGCGCCGCCGAGCCCGGCGTTCCATTCCTGGATCTTCCGGGCCACGCCCTTCACCTTGGGGTGGCCCGGTGCGAGGGCGATCTCCAGGTGGGACTCCTTGGGCACCGTGAAGTCGCCGCCCCAGGCCACCACACCGTCCAGTTCGGCCAGGACGTCGCGGATCACGGTCAGCTCGTGCGGGTAGAAGCCGCCCCGGGCGTTCAGCGGGTAGGCCAGGGGCCTGATCTCCAGCGCCGTGCCGGACAGGTAGTTCGACTCGAACGCCTCCCGCACGCGGTGCGAGGCCCGGTGCCCGAGGACGTCACCAGGCCGAAGCTGGTCGATCTCGTAGTGGAAACGCCGGGCGACGTGCAGCAGGATGATCGCCGGGGCACCGCCGGCCAGGCGCACCGGCCGGCCGCTGCCCTCGATCACGTGGGACTGCGCCTCGGCCGAGGTGAGGACCCGCCAGCCGTTGGCCGAGCGGCTGCCGCGCCAGGCGGCCGCCCCGCCCGGCGCATTCGCCGGGACCGCGGCGGCGGGCGTCGCGCCCAGCATCCCCAGGCCGGCGGCCCCGGTCAGTGCGGTGGTGGCGCCCAGCAGGTGACGCCTGGTCAGCTCGTTCACGGTGTGCCTCTCTTGGTGCGTCGGTGGAGGACGGCGAGCCATACGGAGAACGCCAGGCAGACCACGGCCAGAACGGGCAGGACGACCAGGGCGGGGTTCACCCAGCCCGGCACCAGGTCGTAGCCGGCGTGGCACCTGTCGTGGAGCGGGAACCACTGCGTGTACTCGTCGAAGTGCGTCCTGCGGTAGGCGTCGTCGTAGACCTGACCGGCCCTGTGACACGCCTCCTCCGGGTCGAAGCCCCCTGCGGCCACAGAGCCGGCAAGGTACGTGACGCCCGTTGCCGCCATGAGCAGCAGTGCGGCGCCGAGGAACCAGCCGGCACCGGGCCACCACCGTCCGGTGACGCGCGCCCGGCCCCACACCCACAGGCCGGATCCGCCCAACAGCACGAGTGACAGCAGCACGCTGAACAAACCCATCTGCTAACTGTGCACGCTCTTCCCGGTGGCCCGTGCCGCAGCCCGCTTCGCGGCCTGCTCCTGGTAGGCCTCCAGGTTCCGGCGGTACTGCGCGGCCCGGCTGTTCTCCAGACCGATCAGGGCGAGCTGCCGGTCGGTGAAGCCCTGGCAGAACTCGTCGAACTTGGCCTGGCCGCCCGGCAGCAGGACGTAGTCGCCCGGCAGGACCGCGCCGGCTGCCGTGATCAGCGCGAACCGAGCCGGGCTGATCTTGGAGTCGGCAGCGCCGAAGAGCAGGCGGCCGCAGGACGACGTGCTGTTGCCGGCCGTCTGCCAGCGCCGGTCGAAGTGGGCACGGAAGCGGGTCAGCCCGCCTCCGTCGTTGTACTGGGAGGTCACCCAGTCCACGATGTCGCCGCCCGCCGCCACGTGCTTGGCCAGCAGGTAGCCGTCGACGTCCTCGATCATGTCGGTGAAGGAGAAGCTGGAGACCGTGCCCGGGACGGCCAGCTTGGCCTGGCAGAAGGCGCCCGGCGAGGCGTACTGCTCTTCGGAGTTCCGCCAGTCCGCCCAGAAGGTCATGATGTCGCCGCCCCAGCCGGCGACGTCGCCACCGGTCGCGTCACCCTTGTCGTCCGGGTCGGAGGCGACCAGGAAGCCGTTGGCGGTGGCCATCAGGTGGGCGGCGTCCAGGTTGTAGCCGGTGACGGGGTCCGTGAACGAGTAGGAGTCCGGAACGCCCGCGCCGCGGCTGTCGCAGTACTCGACGAAGTCGCCGTCGTACGCCCCGGCCAGCCACCACCAGGTCAGGCCCTGGTACTTGCGGTGGCGGATGTGCTCCATCACCAGCCGGCTCGCGTCGGTTCCGACGTCGTTCGCGGCCTTGTAGGCGACGGCGAGGTCGTAGACGCGCTGCACGTAGGCGATGAAGGAGTCCGCGGGGCCGGCCGAGCTGTTCACCGACCCCACCGCGGGTTCGGCGTACGTGCCGCGGCGCCACACGTCCCGGTCCAGGTCGAAGGTGTCGGAGCCGTTGACGACCTGGAACTCCTTGATCTGGTTCATCGCCCAGTTCGACGGCAGCGGGTAGCCGAGGTTCCCGGAGAAGCCCCAGGACATGCCGGAGACGAAGGAGAACCGTGCTCCGGTCCTCTTGGTGACGTTGGCGCAGACGTTGCGGGAACCGTAGACACCGTGGAAGTACTTCTTGCCGCGGCTCGCCAGACCGGCCACCACTCCGTTGAAGTAGGCGATGACGCCCACGGGCTGCCCGTCGATCTCCCACTGCTGGGCGTCGTAGTCCACCGCGAAATAGATCGTGGTGCCCCGGTCGAAGCCGTATCCGGACGCCAGGTCGTGGGCGTTGAGGGCGTGCTGGTAGCCCTGGCCGTAGGTGAAGTCGGACAACTGGCGGGCATTGTCCTGGTAGATGGGGAAGACCCGCAGTCCCGCGTCGAAGATGGTCTGCAGCTCGCCCGGTTTGATCTCCTTGTCCAGGTCGGAGCCCGGCGGGTCGTACAGGTAGCGGCCGACGACGCGGTAGCCGTTGTCGTACATCCAGCGGGCCCTGGAGGCGGTGATCTCGAAGCGGGTGTCCGAACCGGTGGCCGTCCGGTCGGCGTTGCCCATCGACACCAGCAGCTGCGCCCAGGTGTCGTACTCGCCCACCCCGTAGGACGCGTCACCTTGGCTGTACAGCTGCGAGAATTCCTGGAAGATCTCGACGAACTCGCGGGTCTTGTCGTCGAAGGTGCTCTTGAAGGTGGTCCGGACCTCCGAGTCGTCCAGGCCGCGCAGGATCACCGGCTCGTTGAACACGCAGGCGGCCGTGAAGAGTTCGACGAAGATGCCGGAGTCACCCTGCCGCACGGTGTGCTGCCGCAGACCGGCCTGGGTGCCGGGCCCGAAGTTCCCGTTGGGCTCCAGCCCGAGCTCGTACTGCAAGCCGATCATCAAGGACTTCTGCACGTCCCGGGAGTAGATGCCGTCGGCCGGGCCGATGCTGTACGCGCTGCGCTGCCAGTACCGGCCGTTGAGCCACTGCTGGATGACGCGGATCTTGTCGGTGCCTCCGGCCACGACGACGTAAGCGTCCATGTTGAGGATGCACTTGGCGATCGTGGCGTTGATCGTGCCGTCGCCCTCGGGTATCCCCATGTTGGCGCGCAGGTCCTTGACCGCCTCCCGGGTGACACCGGTGAACCAGCCGTAGCTGTCGGGCTCGACTCCCCAGTAGCCCTTGCAGAACAGGCCGTGCTCGAGGATCGCGACGATGTTGCGGTTCACGTCCCATCCGAAGCCGATCTCACCGAGAGCGGCGAACCGGGACATGGTGGTCGGCCCGAAACTGGCCACCACGGGAGAGATACCCAGTTCGTGCTGGAGTCCCATGATCAGGGAGTACATGGTGGACCAGCCGGTACGGCCGTCCTCGGGGCAGGGTTGATAGCCGGTGACACTTCCATAGGTGGCGTTGACCCACTGCTGGGCTTCCAGAACCTTCGCGTCCGCCATCGTCCAGCCTTCACGTCGTGGGGAGACAGGCCGGATCGGAGCCGGCCTCTGGCCTGGGGCGACCTTAGAGGCGCGCTCTCTCGCGCCACTCTCCATGGGGCCGAACCGGGCTGCCTGCACGACCTGCCCCGCGCCTCGGGCGCGGGCCCGCGCGGTGACAGACGATGCGGCCTCCGAAGCCGGGCGGAGCCGCCGCGCAGAGGGGCGCGGCGGTGCCGGGGCGGAACGCGCCTGGGAGGCGGCGGTCAGGTGGTGTACTCGGAGTTGAGCCGCACGTACCCCTCGGTGAGGTCGCAGCCGTACACGGTGAACTCTCCGTCTGCGATGCCCAGGTCGATGCCGATGACGACCTCGTCGTTCTCCTTGAGGTAGGTGGCGACGGACGCTCGGCGATCGTCCTCGTCGGGTCCGGGCGGGTAGACGCCGATGCCGCCGAAGCGGACGGCGACGTTCTCCGGGAGGATGTCCAGGTCGTCCTGGCACTTGCCGACGGCCATCACGACCCGGCCCCAGTTCGGGTCGGCGCCGTGCACGGCGGTCTTGACCAGGGGCGAGTTGACCACGGTCTTGCCGACCCGCTTCGCCTGGGCCACGTCGCGCGCACCGGCCACCTCGACCTGGATCAGCTTCGAGGCCCCTTCGCCGTCGGAGGCGATCATCTTCACCAGGCCGAGGGCGACGCTGTGCAGCGCCTGCTCGAACTCCTCGACTCCGACGGGGCCGGCGAGGCCGTTCGCGAAGATCGCGGCGGTGTCGGAGGTCGAGGTGTCGGTGTCGATGGAGACGGCGTTGAAGGTGGTGTCCATGACCCGCCGGAACACCGCGTCCAGCGTCTCCCCGTCCAGGAGGGCGTCGGTGGCGAAGAACGTCAGCAGCGTCGCCATGTCCGGCTCGAGCATGCCGACGCCCTTGGCGATTCCGGTGAGGGTGGCCTCGCCGATCCGGGCGGTGAGGCACTTGGGGCGAGTGTCCGTGGTCATGATCGCCCGCGCGGCCGTCCCCAGATCCGCCTCTCCCGGCGGGGGCCAGGCGAGGTTGTCGAGGTGGGTGGTGATCTGCTTCATGGGGTACTGGCGGCCGATCACCCCGGTGGATGCGATCAGCAGTTCCTCGGGTGCGATGCCCAAGGCATGGGCCGCGCGGTCCCGGACCTCGGCGGCGTTGCGCTCCCCCTCGTCGCCGGTCGCGACGTTGGCGTTGCGTGCGATGACGACCACGCCGCGCGCCGTGCCGTCGGCCGCGGCCGCGCGCGAGAGGTGGACGGACGGGCCGGCGAACCGGGACCGGGTGAACACCGCCGCCGTCCGGGCGGGAACCTGCGAGGCGATGATGCACAGGTCGTCGCGCCCGTCGCCCAGCATGCCGACGGGCGCGGTGTGAACGATGTACCCCCGGGGAACCTGTCCCTGCATGAAGTTACAACCTCCAGAATGAATATGCAGCATATCCGAACGAGAGGCCGGAGCGACCGCCCCGGCCATCACGCCCTTTCGTACCAGACGAGGAGCACCCCGCGCCGCAGAACCAGTCGGCGGAACCGCGCGCCACGGGACCGGTCAGCCGGCCGCCTCCTCCTCCACGACCGACAGCACGGCGTAGTCGTACATGCCGTAGACCGGGGACATCGTGACATTGGCCGCCCTCTTCCCCCTGAACAGCACGGACTTCACGAACATGTAGGGGCACATGACGGCCTCGTCCATGGCGGCGCGGTCCACCGCCGTCCAGATGTCCGCACGCTCCTTCTCGTCGAGCGTCCGCGCCCCGGTGTCGAGGAGCGCGTCGATGGACTCACAGGCCAGTTCGCCGAGGTTCTGGTTGCCCGTCTCCTTGATCGCCCGGGAGTCCGCGATCTGTTGCAGGAAGCCGTAGCCGTCCGGGAAGTCCGCGGCCCACCCGAACATCACGATCCCGATGCCATGCTCGCGGACGTACGCCGGGACCCCCACCGCCTTGGTGAAGTAGTCGCCGGAGCCGAACGGAACCAGGTCGGCGCGGATGCCCACGCGGGCGAGGCCCTCGGCGAGGGCCACCGCGGCGTTCCACTCCTTGCGGCGGTCCGTACGGGCGGCGATCCGGGTGGCGAAACCCTCGGGGAGGCCCGCGAGTTCCAGCTCGCGGCGAGCCGCTGCCACGTCGCCGGTGCCGTCCGGGCCGACCGGGTAGCGGTCGAAGGGCACATGGCCCGCCATGGACGGCGGCAGCAGCGAGGTGGCGATCTCGCCGGCGTGCTCGCCGCCGTAGGCGGCGAGCATCGCGGCCTTGTCGGTCGCCAGCTGCACGGCGCGGCGGGCGTGGACGTTCGCGAGCGGTCCGATGTGCTGATTGATGCAGTACAGCCACACGAATCCGGTGCGGGGGTTGTCCACGCCGCTCCTCAGCCCCGGATCGGCCAGCAGCCGCGCCTGCGTCTCGGGCTGCACGCCGACTCCGGCGAGGTCGATGTCCGCGAGGCCGTCGAGCAGCAGGCGGTCCACCTCCGGTCCGCTCACCCCGAGCCGCACCGTGATCCGGTCCGGCAGGGCGGTGCGGACGGGGTCGGTGTCGGCCCGCCAGTACTCGTTGCGCTCCAGTTCCAGAGCCTCGCCCGGTGCGTAGAGCGCGATGCGGTACGGGCCGGAGGAGACGGGGTGCAGCCGGTAGTCGGGGAAGGTGTCGCACCCCCGCGGCACCGCGATGGTCGCGGGCAGCGAGGCGATGCGGTCGAAGGCGGCGAAGGGCTCGTTCAGCCGGAAGACGACCGTGCGGTCGTCCGGCGCCTGCACGCCCGCCGGGCCGGCCAGGTACTGCCGGAAGTAGGCGGGTCCGCCCCGGGCGGCGGGTCTGCCGTAGACGTGCTCGGGAAAGGCGGCGCGCAGAACGGCGTAGCGCACGTCGTGAGCGGTGACGGGGGTGCCGTCCTCGAACCGCACGCCCTCGCGGATGCGGTAGGTCCAGGTACGGCCGCCGTCGCGGACCTCGCCGAGCGCCTCCGCGAGGTCGGGGACGAGCCGGGGGCCGCCGTCCTCGCCGGTGGTGCAGCCGACCAGCGGACGGCCGAAAAGGCGGATGAAGTTCCAGGTGTAGGCGTAGTAGGTGTCGGCGGGATCGAGGGAGTCGAAGTCGTCCGTGCGGACGAACCTGAGCGTTCCGCCCCTGCGGGCGGAGGGGTTCACGATTGCGCGTGATGCGGCGTCGAAGACCACGGGGATGCCAGCGCCTCTCTCGTCGGACGGGTCTCGCTAGGGATCCGGGACAGGCCTCCGGGCCGGCAAAGGCCCCGTGGCATGCGCCCCGGTCTGCACGGCGGGCGGCGGGTCATCCGCGCCCGGCGGGCACCGTGGCGCCGATCACCCACATCAGGCGCGCTCCGATGCGCCGGTAGCCGAACTCGGAGTTGATGCGCAGCATGTGCACGTTCTCCTCCGCGTTCCAGGTGTCCACGTGCGTCAGCCGCGGCTCACCGGCCCGGCACACGGCCAGGTTGTGCGCCTTCACCAGGCGCCCGAGGCCGCGGCCGCGGTAGGCGCGGTCGACGACGGTGACGGCCTGAAGCGCGTTGTCGGGATTGGTCCGGGTCATGGACAGCCCCGTCCAGGCCACCATGCGCCCGGTGCCGTCGTCGACGACGCCGCATTGGTAGGCGCGGCGGCGGCGGGCCGCGCGCATGCGCTCGAAGTCCCGGATGCGGGAGACCGCCGCAGGTTGTGGTTCCCGGTCGAGCCCGCCGGTGGGGGCGTCCGCGGACAGCGCGGCCTCCAGCCGCGCGGCATCCGCCACGAGGTCGCCGGGGACGGTCGACGCCCAGAAGCGGAGCCGTAGCGGCCCGCGGACCGGCTCCGGGCGGGGCGCCTGCCCGACGTCCAGCCGCAGGTGGTGCTGGACCGACACCAGGCGGGCGCCGATCCGGTCCGCGAACCGTTGCGCGGAGGCGGCGGTCTGCTCGCCGGAGGCGTGGGCGGCATCGGCGGCGTCGGCGACGAGCAGCACCCGGAAGCAGTCGTGGGCCTCGGCCCGGCGGCGGGCGAACGCGGCGAGCCGCCCGCCCCATCCGCGCCCGCGCCCGGCGGGGTGGACCAGGAAGACGGCGGCGGTCGCGGTGCCGGTGTTCTCCTCCTGCGGGAACTCCAGGCGCGCGCAGGCCACGCATTCCCCGCCGTCGTAGACCGCCCACTCCTCCACCTCGGTGGCTGGCGGGCGGACCGCGAGCGAGCCCTCGAAGTCCGCGAAACAGGGGCGGGGCAGGTGGGGCGTGTCGGCCGCGTGCGCCGCGACGCGGAGCGCGTGCACGTCCTCGATCACGCGTCCTGCGGCGCCGTCGACGCGGGTGAAGGCGGGCGTCATCGCGCCAGTCCCATCGCCTGGACGTCGTACAGCCCGAAGGCCGGGTGCACATACACGTTGGTGAGGTCGGGATGGCGGTGGTGCAGAGTGCGGTCGTGCGCCATGGGGAGGATGACGGCCCGGTCCATCACCGTCGCCTCGACCCGTCGCCAGATCCGCCGCCGCTCGGCGGCATCGGGACACGACTGCGCCTCGTCGATGAGCCGCTCGACCGCCGGATCGTCGAGCTCGGCGAAGTTGAAGTTGCCGCCGCCGTGCCTGATCTGTCTTCCGTCGACCAGCGGGGCGAGAAAGCCGTATTCGGTGGGGTAGTCCGCGCCCCAGTCGGTGATGCCGAGGCCGAGGCCCAGCCGACGCACCGTGCCGGGGTGGCCGAGGCCGCTGCGGTAGTACGAGGCGGTGTCCAGCACCTCCACTCGGGCGCGGATGCCGACCCGGGCCAGTCCCATGGCGAGGGTGCGGGCGACGAGTTCGAACTTGCCCGGTTGCGTGGCGATGGCGGTCTCGAAGCCGTCCGGGATTCCCGCGGCGGCCAGTTCCGCGCGGGCGGCGGCCAGGTCGCCCGTCAGGTCCGCCCCGGAGGGGTAGCGGTCGCCGCCGCTGTGGGAGGGCAGGTTCGGCGGGATCAGGCCGGTGGCGAGCGAACCGCCGACCCCGTCCCCGCCGCGGGCCTCCAGCAGCGCCGCCTTGTCCGCGGCGTAGAACACGGCGCGCCGGGCGTGCAGGTCGTCCAGTGGCGGCACGCTGGTCTGTACGGTGACGTACTGCAGGAAACCGGTGGCGGGGTTGTCGGACCGGGACCGCAGCACGGGATCGGCGAGGATCACGTCGCGCGCCGCATGCTGGATGCCCCTGCCCTCGACGTCCACGTGGAAATCCCCGGCCAGCAGGCGCCGGTCCAGTTCGTCGACCTCGACTCCGAAGGCCGCGGTGAGGGCGTCCGGCAGGGCGCGCCGCACCGGGTCCGTCGCCCCGTCCCATTCGGCGTTGCGGACGAGGTGGAGGGAGCGGCCGGGCACGTACCGCCGAATGCGGTAGGGGCCGGAGCAGACCGGTGCGCCGCCGTACGCCGCACCGGAGTCCCGGTGCGCGGGTACGGGTGCGGTGTTGGGCTGCGCCATCAGGTAGTCGAAGTCGGCGAACGGCCGCTTCAGCCGAAAGCGGAGGGTGCGGTCGTCGGGGCACTCGACGGCCCTGCACCGCCCGCCCTTGTAGGGGCCGGGGTAACCGCCGTGGTCGAGCAGGTCGATGAGGTAGGTGGGCCCGCCGGGCAGCAGGTCCTGGGCGAACACCCGCTCGACGGCGTGGGCGATGTCCCGGGCACCCACCTCCTCCCCGGTCTCGAACCTCACACCACCGCGGATCCGGTACGTCCAGGTGAGCCCGCCGTCCGAGACCTCGCCCGGCTCGCACGCCAGGTCGGGTACGACGGCGGGAGTGCGGGGGTCGGTACCGAAGGCCATGAGCGTGCGGTGCATGGTCCGCTGGAGCAGCCACGACCACACGTAGTACGTGCGGGCCGGGTCGAGCGAGTCCACGTCCGCCGAGGCCACCATGGCCAGCGTTCCGCCGCGCCGGTCGGAGGGATCGGCCACAGCACCGACGGCGGCGTTCCAGCCGGGCATCAGCCGAGCTCCTTGACGTACAGGTACTGCGTCGACAGGGCGCACCCGCGGGAGACCTTGGCGTCCGTCGAACCGATGCCGTAGTGGACGGTCTTCACTCCGTGCCGGCCGGCGTGGTCGGCGAGCGTGTAGTACAGCAGCTCGTAGTAGAGCGGGAGCGCGCCCTGCGCGGCGTAGTCGAAGCCGGCCCGGTGCGCGAACCAGTCGCCGCCGTGTGCGAGGACCAGCCCGAAGCCGACGATCCGTCCGTCCAGGACGGCCTTGGACACCAGCGCCCGGTCGCCCAGCCGCTCGGCGGCGGCGTACAGCACGGCCTCGGAGCGCCGGGGATCCCAGCCGGTCATGCCGTACTTGGCGAAGAGCTGCGTCTCCAGGGCCGCCAGGCGCGGGACCTCCGCGGGGTCCAGGGGCTCCAGGCCGATGACGGCGTCCGACGCCTCGATACGCCGGCGTTCCGCGCGGACTCTTCGGGAGCGCCTCGAGGGAAGCGCCATCGCGTAGTCCATGAACCCCTCACCGGGCAGGGTGAGGGTGGCGAACTCGCCGGACACGTGGGAGGTGTAGCCGCGCTCGCGCAGGACCTCCCGCTGGAGCCGGTCGGAGGCGTCGACGTACGGGAAGCAGACCGAGCGGCACCCGTGCAGCGCGGCGGTCCGCTCGGCCTGCTCCACGAGGCGGTGTGCGCTCTGCGCGGTCGCGTCCGGGTGGAGCAACAGCCGGGTCCGGCCGAGGTGGCGGCCGCCGCACATCATCGAGGGCATGAGGCGGTCCGGGTCGCCGAAGCCCGCGAGGACGTCGCCGGCGCCGGTCATGCCCTCCCGCGCGCAGTGCCGGATCAGCAGGTCGGTGCGGCCCAGCGCCCAGGGCGACCCACGGTCGGCCAGCACCATCGCCAGGGCCGCCACGAGGCGCGCATCCTCGGTCGCGGTCAGGTAGCCCATCCACGCTCCCGCGGAGTCCTGCAGGACGCGCATCCAGTCGGGCGTGAGGAAGAAGTCCTCGCCGCCGACGAGCGCGGCCCAGCCGGCCGCGCGCGCCTCCTCGGGCGTCCGCCACTGGTCGATCACCATCCCATCGGTCACGTCGGGAGTGTCGCCCGCCGCGGTCTCCGACCGCTCTCGAAGTGGTCCCCGCCACCGGCGATACCCGCCCGAGAGATCCATGAGAGGACACCGCCCCAGGGTGTGCACAGATTCCCCGTCGCCGTGCGAACAGGAGATCCCAGCAGCCATGTCCCGTGTATCCACTGGTCCGAGCGCGCAGCCCACGACCGCGCATGCCCTCCTCAAGAGACTGACAGAACACGGCATCGAAAAGGTGTTCGGCGTCGTCGGCCGCGAGGCGGCCTCGATATTGTTCGACGAGCAGGACGGCATCGAGTTCGTGCTGACCCGGCACGAGTTCACCGCCGGCGTCGCGGCCGACGTGCTGGCCCGCATCAGCGGCCGGCCGCAGGCGTGCTGGGCGACGCTGGGCCCCGGCATGACCAATCTGACCACGGGCATGGCGACCAGTGCCCTGGACCGCTCCCCCGTCATCGCGATGGCGGCCCAGTCCGAGTCGCACGACATCTTCCCGAACGACACCCACCAGTGCCTTGACCTGGTCAAGATCGCCGAGCCGATCTCGAAGTACGCGGCCGAGCTGCAGCGCCCCCGGGAGATCACCGACCTGGTCGACTCGGCGGTGGTCTCGGCGATGACCGAACCGGTGGGCCCCTCCTTCCTCAGTCTCCCGGTGGACCTGCTCGGCTCCTCCGAGGGGATCGACCTCGCGGCCGACCACGGCCCGGCCGGCACGCCGGCCAAGCCGATCACGGCGGTCCAGCCGGGCTGGGAGCGCAGGGCGGACGAGGCGGTGGCCCTGGTGCGCGAGGCCGCCCGCCCGGTGTTCGTCGTCGGCGCGTCCGCCATCCGCTCCGGTGCCGTCCCCGCCGTCCGTGCCCTCGCGGAGCGGCTGAACATTCCCGTGATCACCACGTACATCGCCAAGGGCGTCCTGCCGCAGGGACACGAACTGAACTACGGCGCCGTCACCGGGTACATGGACGGAATCCTGTCGTTCCCCGCGCTGGAGACACTGTTCGGGCCGGCCGATCTCGTGCTGACCCTGGGCTACGACTACGCCGAGGACCTCAGGCCGTCGATGTGGGAGCGGGGCCCGGCCAAGAAGACCGTCCGCGTCTCCCCGACCGCCAACCCCGTTCCGCGGATCTACCGCCCGACGGTGGACGTGGTCACGGACGTCCTGGCGTTCGTCGAGCACCTGGACGCCGGCACCGGCGGCCTCCAGGCGAAGGACCGCCACGACATCGCACCGCTGCGGGAGCGGATCGCCGAGTTCCTGTCCGACCCGGAGCAGTACACCGACGGCATGCGCGTGCACCAGGTCATCGACTCCATGAACACCGTCCTGGCCGACATCGCCGCCCCGGGCGAGGGAACGATCGTCTCGGACATCGGCTTCTTCCGCCACTACGGCGTGCTGTTCGCCCGCGCCGACCAACCGTACGGGTTCCTCACCTCCGCCGGCTGCTCCAGCTTCGGTTACGGCATCGCCGCCGCGATCGGCGCGCAGCTGGCCCGGCCCGGCCAGCCCACCTTCCTGATCGCCGGCGACGGCGGCTTCCACTCCAACAGCGCCGACCTGGAGACCGTCGCCCGTCTCGGCCTGCCGATCGTCATGGTCGTGGTGAACAACGACACCAACGGCCTGATCGAGCTCTACCAGAACATCGGGCACCAGCGCAGCCACGCCCCCGCGATCAAGTTCACCGGCGTCGACTTCGTCCAGCTCGCGCAGGCCAACGGCGTCGACGGGACCAAGGCGACGACCCGCGACGAGCTGCTCGCGGCGCTGCGCAAAGGCATCGAACTGGGCCGCCCGTACCTGATCGAGGTCCCCGTCGCCTACGACTTCACCGCCGGCGGCTTCGGGGCGCTGAAGATCTGACATGACCGACACCGACCTCCCCGCCGCCTTCGGCTTCCTGGCCTCTGCCCACACCGGCAGAGGGCGGGCGGCCCCTTCGGCGGCCTTCGCGACGCGCGGCCGGCACACCCTGGTCGGGGAACGGCTGCGCCTGCAGAGCGTGGACGCCACACTCGTCCACCCGGGCGCCGACGCCTCCCGGGCGCACTCCCGCGGCGCGGACGTGTTCGCGCTGATCGCCGGAGAGATCTACAACCGCGACGAGATCCACGCCACCCTCGGCACGCGCGCCGAAGTGTCGGACGCCGAGCTGCTGCTCGGCCTGTTCGAGAAGTACGGGGTGCATGCGTTCCGGCTGCTCAACGGCCGGTACGCGGCGCTGCTCGCGGCGGGCGACCGAGTGCTGGCCGTCACCGACCACGCCGGTTCGGTGCCGCTGTACGTGCGGGCGGTCCCGGGGAACGTGCTGGCCGCGACCGAGGCCAAGGTGCTCGCTGCGCACACCTCCGCGGGGCGCGGCGCCCCGCTCGACGGGGTACGCCGGCTCCCGGGGCTCCACCAGGTGCCGGCCGGTGCGGTGCTGGACATCCGCACCGACACCGGGGCGGTGGGCGTCCACCGCACCTGGATGCCGCCCGTCCACCGGCTCCTGGTCAGCGAGGACGAGGCCGTGAACCTGGTGCGTACGGCACTGGAGCGGGCCGTGGTCAGGCGCCTTCCCCCCGTCGGCCGGCCGCTGGTGGTGCTCTCGGGAGGCATCGACTCGTCCGGTGTCGCGGCCCTGTCGAACAGCGCGGCCCCGCAAGGGATCGACACGCTGTCGATGGGGACCACCGCGTCGGACGAGTTCCCGCAGGCCCGGCTGGTGGCCGGGCACCTGCGCTCCGCGCACCGGGAGATCACGATTCCCGTCGGCGAACTGCTGGCGCAACTGCCGCACACCGTCCATGCGGCGGAGACCACGGACCCGGAGATCATCGAGTACCTGCTGCCGCTGACCGCGCTGTACCGGCGGCTGGACGGACCGGGGCGCAGGGTCCTCACCGGGTACGGCGCGGACATCCCGCTGGGCGGAATGCACCGGGAGGATCGCCTGCCCGAGCTGGACGCCGCGGTGGTGCTGGACATGGACACCTTCGACGGGCTCAACGAGATGAGCCCGGTGCTCTCGGCCATGAACGGCCATTGGTCCACGCACCCTTACTGGGACCGGGAGGTGCTGGACCTGCTGACCTCGCTGGAGGCAGGGCTCAAGCGCCGCCGCGGGCGGGACAAGTGGGTGCTGCGCACCGCGATGGCCGACCTGCTGCCCGCCGAGACCGTGAACCGGCCCAAGCTCGGTGTCCACGAGGGCTCGGGGACGTCGTCCGGCTTCTCCGCACTGCTCCTGCGCTCCGGGGTCGCGGAGCCGGACGTGCCCGCCGTGAAGGCCCGGGTGGTTCAGGAGCTGTTCGACCGGACCGTGGCCGGCGGCGTGCACCCGGACGACATCGCGGTGGACGAGGTCGTCGAGAGTGCCGCGGCGGGGGTGGCGGCATGAGCGGATACGAGCAGTTCCGGGGCAAGCGGCTCGCCCTGGTCGAGTCCATGCTGCACGACGCCTTCTACAACGGCATCCACCGCGCCCGGCACTTCGGCTGCGAGGTGTGGCTGCTGGTGCGGGGAGAGGAGTGGTACACCGGAGGGCGCCCGCTGTCCGAGCACCCGCTGGGCAGGGTCGACCGGGTCCTCCAGGTGGACACCCACGACTGGCGCGCGGTGGCCGACGCCCTCACCGACGCGGACGGCAAGCCGGTGGTGGACGGCGTCCTGTCGTTCTCCGACTACCACACCGAGGTCACCGCGCGGGTCGCGGAGAGCCTGGGCCTGCCGACGCAGGGACTGGCGGCGGTGCGTGCCGCCAACCACAAGCACCTGCTGCGGGAAGCCCTGGGGGACGATCCGTCGAACGTGAGGTGGCGGCTGGTGACCCGCCGACAGGAACTGGACGCCGCCATCGACCACGTGGGGCTGCCGCTGATCGCCAAACCGCCCTCGGAGGCGATCTCCTTCGGCGTCCGCAGGTGCACCACCCGGGACCAGGCCCTCGACGCGTGGCGGGAGCTGTCCGCGGTCCGGGCCTCGCTGCGCGGCCAGCCACGTCCCGGGCACGTGCTCCTGGAGGAGTACGTGCTGGGCACCGAGGTCAGTGTGGAGTCGATGACGGCCGACGGGGTGACGCACTTCTTCGGCGCCACCTCCAAGACCCTGCACAAGGACACGATGCTGGAGGAGGCCCACTCCTTCCCGCTCGCCCTGGACGCCGACGTCTGGGACGAGGTGCGCGCGTGCGTGGACCGTGCGCTGCGTGCGATCTCGTACCGTCAGGGCCCGGCGCACACCGAGGTGATGGTCACCGAGGACGGTCCGCGCATCATCGAGGTCAACCCGCGGCTGCCCGCCCACATGATCTCGACCATGGTGACCGACGTGTGCGGCACGGATCCGCACCTGGACGCCAAGCTGCTCGCCCTCGGGGCCGGGCACGTGCCGCACCGCGGGCCCGGTGACGGGGCCGTGGGCGGCGCCGCGGTGGTCGTGCTCTTCCCCGACGAGCCGGGCGAGTTCACGGGCATCGACGGAATCCGGGGGACCGACGGGACCGGCGGCGCCGGCGGAGAACCGGACCACGGGGTGTCGGTACACCTGCACCACGAGCCGGGGGACCTGGTCGCCACCCGGCTGGACAACTCCGCCTCCGTCGGCTTCGTGTACGCGCGGGCGCACTCCGCCGAGGCGGCCCTCGACGAGGCCCGCCGGGCGGCGGGCCGCATCCGCATCCACACCCGGCAGGAGGCGCCGTGAGCGATCAGGTCGACTCGCACATCTCTCCGCGCTACGCGCAGATTCCCACGTTCATGCGGCTGTCCCACGACCCGGCTCCGGTCGGGAAGGACGTCGTGGTCATCGGCGCCCCCTACGACGGCGGGACCAGCTACCGCCCCGGGGCCCGCTTCGGGCCACGGCAGATCCGGTGCGAGTCCGGCCTGATCCACGGGGTCGGCATCGACCGCGGCCCCGGGGTCTTCGACCTCATCTCCGTGGTCGACGGCGGGGACATCGATCTGACGCCCTTCAACCAGCACATCGCCATCGCCACCGCGCAGGACCGCCTCTCGCGCCTGCTGGCCGACAACGGCGCCTTCCTCATGCTCGGCGGGGACCACTCGCTCACGCTCTCCGCGCTGCGGGCCGTCCACACCAAGCACGGTCCGGTGGCGGTGCTGCACCTGGACGCCCACTCGGACACCAACCCGGCCATGATCGGAGGCGAGTTCCACCACGGGACGCCGTTCCGGCACGCCATCGACGAGGGCCTCGTCCAGGCCGACGCCATGGTCCAGCTCGGCATCCGCGGCCACAACCCGAAACCCGACAGCCTGGACTACGCACGCGGACACGGGGTGCGCGTGGTCACCGCGGACGAGTTCGCCGAGCTGGGCACCGCGCGGGCGGCGGACCTGATCCGGGCGAGGATCGGGGACCGACCGGTCTACGTCTCCGTGGACATCGACGTCGTCGACCCCGCCTTCGCCCCCGGCACCGGGACACCCGCCCCGGGCGGGCTCACCAGCCGGGAGGTGCTCGCGCTGCTGCGCACGGTCGGCGACCTCGCCCCCGTCGGATTCGACGTCATGGAGGTCTCCCCGCTGTACGACCACGCCGGGATCACCTGCGTCCTGGCCACCGAGATCGGCGCGGAGCTGCTGTACCAGTACGCCCGCGCACACCGGAAGAAGGAGGAGGAGTAGTGGCGACTTTGGACGTCACCCGGCACCGGAAGGATCTGCTGCCGCTCGCGGCGCAGCTGCCCGCGGTGCCCCGCCGGGACCTCTACGGGTTCTTGGAAGATGCGCACAAGCTGTCCCAGCAACTCCCGTACGAGATCAGCGACACGCTGGACGCCTTCAACCAGGGCGGCAACGAGGACGGTCACCTGCTGTTGCGCGGGCTCCCGGTCGAAGCGGACGAGGACCTGCCCGCCACACCGTCCGCCACGCCGGCCCCCGTCGACCGCGAGCGGCTGAACATGGAGGCGTTCCTCGCGGTCGTCGGCCGTCGGCTCGGACTGCACACGGGCTACGCGGAGCTGCGGTCGGGCAGCGTCTACCACGACGTGTACCCGTCGCCGGGCGCGCACCATCTGTCCTCGGAGACCAGCGAGACGCTGCTGGAGTTCCACACCGAGATGGCCTACCACACGCTCCAGCCCAACTACGTCCTGCTGGCCTGTTCCAGGGCCGACCACGAGCGCCGGGCACACACCCTCGTCGCCTCGGTGCGCAAGGCGATCCGTCTGCTGGACGAGGAGACGATCGACCGGCTCTACGACGTCAAGCAGCCGTGCGAGGTGGATGTGGCGTTCCGCGGCGGCGTAGAGGACCCCGGCGCGATAGCCAACGTCAAGCCGCTCTACGGCCCGAAGGACGACCCCTTGCTCGGCTACGACCGCGAACTGCTCAAGCCGCACGAGGGGACCGACGCCGAGGCCGTGGCGAAGCTGTCCGCGTCCTTGGACGAGGTCACCGAGAGCGTCGCCCTGGAACCGGGCGATCTACTGATCGTCGACAACTTCCGCACCACGCATGCCCGTACGCCCTTCTCGCCCCGCTGGGACGGCAAGGACCGCTGGCTGCACCGCGTCTACATCCGCACCAACTCCTACGGGCAGCTCCCGACGGGTGGTGAACGCGCCGGCGACGTGGTCACCTTCACTCCGCGCCGGTGACCGCCCCCTGACGCCCCGCAGCTCCCGCGCCCAGGTGGGCGGGAGCTGCGGGGCGCCGGTGTGCTCCGGCTCGGGACGCCGGGGCCTGCCCGGGGGATCAGGTCGCAGGAAAGCGACGGCGCCTCATGAGCAAAGGCGTGTCCGGTGCCGTCCGCGGCATGATCCGCCGGACCGACCCTAACCGGCGGCCGCCCGCTGGGCGGCTGCGGCGGCCGGTCCTCGGTGCAGGATCAGCATTCCGAGGCAGATGACCGCAGTCGTCGCCGCGAGCGTCCACCACAGGCCGGCCGGTGCGTGCGTCAGGAAGAAGGCCACCAGCACGGGGACAATGGCGAGCGACAGACCCACCAGGACCTGGTTGAACGCCTGGTACGCCCCCAGTTGCCGCCGCGGCGCCAGGGTGACCAGCAACACGGACAGCATCTGGGTGGAGACGATCTCACCGAACGTGTAGACGGCCATGCCGAGCACCAGCAGGGGCAGCAGGGCGCGGAGCGGCAGCCAGCCCGCGAAGCCCAGTACCCCCAGCAGGCCGGCGTGCAGGACGCTGCCCGCCGCGATGACCCGCAACGGCGCCCGGTTTCGCAGGCGGCTGCTGATCGGCAGTTGGAACAGCACCATGATCACGGTGTTCACCGCGAACAGGAACCCCACGATCCAGGCCGGCGTTCGCCGGTGGTCGACGAGGTACACCGGCAGCCCCGCCTCGGTGGCGACGATGACCGTGATGAGGAGGAAGTTGGCGACGGCGATCCGCAGGAACAGCGGATCGCGCCACGGACCACCGGAACCATTGGAACCACCGGCCTCCTTCCGGGCGGGGCGCACGGTCGGCAGGGGCAGGTAGAGAAGTGCCGCCAGCGCGAAACTGGCGGCGTTGAGCAGGCCGACCAGGACGAACCCGGAGCGGTCGCCGGTGGCGATCAGCGCCAGTCCGGCCAACAGGCCGCCGAAACCCATCCCCGCGTTGAAGGCCACCTTCGCCAGCGCCAGCCACCGCCCGACCTCTCCCTCGGGCGCGATCCCGGCCGCCAGCACCGGAACGGACACCTGCTCCGCCCGCTGGGCCACCGCAGCCAGGACGGCGAGGACGACGAAGGAGACGCTGTTGTGGACGAACGGGTAGGCGACGAACGCCACCGTCCGCGTCAGTGCGGCGGCGACCAGCACGCGCCTGGTGCCCCAACTGTCGACGCACCGCCCCACCCACTGGACGGCGGGCAGCGCCAGCAGCGTCGCCACCGTGAGGCCGGTGCCGACCGTGGTGAGCGAGAAGCCGGTCACCGCCAGGAAGAACAGTAACTGGTAGGGGTAGAAGAAGCCGGTTCCCACCGCGTTCACCAGGGCCGCGAGCCCGAACCAGCCGACCCCCGCGCCCCGGGGCAGTGTGGCCGCCCGGGGCGCCTTCGTCTCCCGCGGTGAACTCTCACTCGTCGCACCACCGGACTCCTCCGGAACGTTCATGACGGTCCCCCTCCTCGTCGACCGGCGAAATATCGCCATGACCATGTCAGAACAGGAAACTACGGCGCCCCGGCCGGGCTCAGGTGGGCATCAGAGCGCTGTCCTGCCGCAGAATCGCCTGGGCCAGCTTGCGCAGGCTGGGCCCCGGGTCGATGCCGAGTTCCTCGGCGAGGATCCGCCGCACGCGGCGGAAGACACCGAGCGCGTCCGCCTGGCGCCCCGACCGGTACAGGGCGAGCATCAAGTCGCGGTGCAGACTCTCACGCAGCGGGAACTGCTCGACGAGTTCGTACAGTTCCGGGATGACCTCGTCGTGCCGCCCGAGTCGCAGTTCCAGAGTGACCCGGAAGTGCACCGCGGCGATGTGCTCTTCCTCGAGTCGGATCAGGGCATTGTGCAACCCCTGATAGGTGATGTCCAGCAGCGCCGGACCGCGCCACAGCTCGTGCGCCGACCTCAGCAGCCGGACCGCCTCGTCGGGCCGGTGCCACCGGTCCATGTCCCTGGCGGCGGCGACCCTGGCGCGGTAGGTCGAGATGTCGACCGTGCATAACTCCCCGCTCAGCCGATATCCGGTGCTGCAGGACTGCAGGGCCCCGGTAGGACTCCCCGCGCCGGTCAGGGTACTGCGCAGCATCCATATGCCCGTCTGCACCTGGCCTGTTGCGGTCCGCGGCGGCCTGTCGTCCCATACGGCCCTGATCAGATGGTCCGTGGCCACGATCCGCCCTGGCTGCAGCGCCAGCGCGGCCAGGAGCCCGCGCTGCCTGCGGCCCGGAACCGTCACCGGCGCCCTGCCGACGCGCAGTTCCAGAGGACCGAGTATCCCGACCTGAACCGGTCTGGACGAACCGTCGCCCACCTGCACTCTCATGGTCATCCCCCTCAATACCCGACACGCGTAGATTCGTGGATTCACGGACCCTTGCGTAGGCAGTAGACGGATACGCGGAGGGGATGTCAATTGTGCCGCGAAGGGCACAGGGCTTCCCCCGATCCGCGTACGAGTGCATGCCCTGGCCCGCCCCCGGCGCCACGTCCGCGTCACCTGGCCGCCTCCCGACACCGCCGAGCTGGTCGCGCGCCAGAGACTGTCCGGCGCCCCCGACCTCATCCCGGTCACCCACGGGCACTTCGGCCACCTCCCGGACGTCCCGCCACTGCCGGCCCACGGCCGGACGCGGCCGTCCGGAGCCGCTGCTGGAGGTGCTCGGCGATCCGCCGGTCGTCCTGCCGAGCCGCCACGCCGGAATGGTCACCCCACTCGCCCGGTCCGCGGCGGGGGCTGCGGACGCCACCTGCCCGGTCGTCGGCGGTTTCGGCCCCGCACGAGGCCGGCGGCACCCGAACGTGGGTGATCAGCCCGGTCACCCTGCGGCGTGCACGTCGGCATGAGCGTCCGCTCCCCCGCCGCGGGCTCTCCTCTCACCGGGCTCTCCACCGGCTCTCCGCCCCGGCACGGCGCGCGACCCCCGACGCCGCCGGTGAACCGCGGAACGCTCGGGACAGCGGCGGAACGCCGCCCCGCCGGCTGTTGCGGGCACGGCACGAAGGCGCTTAGGTTCGCCGCGTTCTGACGTGTCCACGTCCCGGTGCTCACGGCGCCGGGCAGTTCCCGCGGCGGTCATATGCAGATCAGCACGCTCCGGAACGGCACCGCCCGCGGCGTGGGCCGAGACCGACTGCCCACCGGACTTCGCCGGTTGCTGCTCGCGCAGTCACTGAGCCAGGCGGGGTTCGTCGTCATGAACCTCGCCATGCCGCTCATCGCGGCGACCTCCCTGCGCGCGTCCCCATTCGGTGTGGGCCTGGTCTCCGCGTGCCAGACGACCGCCTTCCTCCTGATCGGGCTGCCCGTCGGGGTCTGGGTCGACCGGATGCGCAAGCGGCGGATCATGATCACGGCCGATCTCGTGCGGGCCGCGGCACTCGCACTGGTCCCGACCCTGTGGGCGCTGGACGCCCTCACGGTCACCGCACTGTGCGCGGTCGCGCTCGCGGTGGGCACCGCCACGGCCTTCTTCGACGTCGCCGAACAGAGCTACCTTCCGCACCTGGTGGGATCCGACCGGCTCGTCACCGCCAACGCGCGACTGGTCACCGTGGAGCAGACGGCGGCGGTCGCCGGCCCCGGGACCGCCGGACTCGTCGTGCAGGCGGTCACCGCGCCGCTGGCCATCGCAGTCACCGCCGTCTCGTACCTGGGCTCGGCGATCTGCCTGGGCCGCATCGCGGACCGCGGCGAGCCGACCGGGACGAAGAGCGGCGAGCCCCTGCACCGCGCGGTGGCCGAGGGCGTCCGCCATGTGTGGCGGCATCCGCTGATCCGCCCTCTCGTGGCCTGCTCCACGACGATGACCTTCTGCTGGAGCATGGGGTACGCCATGCTCGTGGTGCTGCTCGCCCAGGACCTGGCGGTGCCCGCCGCCACCATCGGACTGCTGTTCACCGCAGGCGGGGCGGGCGGACTCCTCGCCACCGCCGTCGTACGCCGCCTGATCGAACGGCTCGGCGACGGACGCGCCGTCGTACTGAGCGTGGCACTGGGCGGCCCCTGCACACTGCTCTCGGCGCTCGCCACCCCCGGACCGGGGCTGGCGCTGGTGGCGTGCGGCCAGTTCGCCTTCGCGGCGGGAGTGGTCGTCTACAACGTCGCCCAGGTCAGTTACCGCCAACGTTCCGTACCGCCACAACTGCTGGGCCGGGTCAACGCGACGGTGCGCTTCTTCGCCTGGGGCGCCAGACCGCTCGGCGTCATCACCGGGGGCGTCCTCGCGGAGTCCTTCGGGACCCGGACGGCCGTCTGGGCCGGAGCGGCCGGCACCGCCCTCTCGGGCGTGTGGCTGCTGTGCTCCCCACTGCGGTCCCTGCGCGTACTGCCCGGACCGGACGCGGTGCCGGAACCGGGCGTCCCCTGAGGCCGCCGACCAGGCGTCCCGTCCGCCGCCGGCCACCGCTCAGCCATCACCGCTCAGCCATCACCGCTCACCGTCACCGCTCGTCGAAGGAGACCCCGTGGACGGCGCCGAACCGGCCCCGACGCCCCTGATCTGGATCACCACACCCGACAACTACGACCCGCACGTTCAGGAGCAGCTGAAACGCGAAGGGGCGGAGCGCGTGGACCTGCTGCGCGCGGCCGGCTTCGACGTGCGCGTCGTCCACTCGTGCGACCTCGTCCCCGCCTGGAACGGCCGCCCGCGGCTCCTGCACGGCAGTGGTGACCTCCTCGCGGAGCGCGCCGGATTCATCGTCACGTCCTGGACATGGGATCCGGGCATCGCCCGCCACCTCGAGGCCGTCGTCCGGACCGTCCGCGCCTCGGACAGTGTCCTCCTGACGGACGGGACCATCGATCCCGACGGCCTCGGGACCGACAAACTGGCCATGTACCACCACGCGGCCTCGCTCGGTGCGACGGTCCTGCCCACGGTCAGCGTTCCCTTCGGACGCTACGCACGCCGGGCCCTCGACGCCGTCCGCTCCGAACTGCCGGAAGGTGCCTATGTGGTGAAGCCGCGTTCGATGGCCATGGGCTTCGGCGTACTCAAGGCCGAGACGCCCCAGCACCTCGCCGCCACGGTCGACCTGCTGGCACCCGCGGGCCTGGGCTGCCTGGTCCAGCCCCACCTGCCCAACACCGGCGACCTGCGGGTCTACGTCCACGAGGGGAAGGCCGTCGCGGCGCAGCTGCGGCGCCCCGGGGAACAGGCGTATCTGGCCAACATCAGTCAGGGCGGCAGCGGGTCCGCGTACGAGCCGCCGGAGGAGACCGCCGCGCTCAGCGAACTGCTGGCCCGCAGCCTCGATGCGGACTACCTGTGCGTGGACTGGCTGCTGGCCGGGGACCGTCCCGTGTTCAACGAGTGGATGACCGTCCTGGCCGGCTACAAGGACCTCGCCGGCGCCCCACGCCTGCGGGTCGAAGGAGCCCTCGTCGACCACATCCGGCGTCGGCTCGCCGCGGTATGAGCGGCCGCTTCGGAAGGCGGGGACGACTCCTGGGGCCGTCAGCGGTTACCCGGTGAGCTCCGCCCGCGTCGCGATCGTCGTGACGCGGGCGGAGTGCCGTGCGGGGACGGTCGCGGGGACGCGCTCCAGGACGCCGCCCGCGAACACGTCGTACAGCGGCAGCGTCTCGAGATGGACGTAACCGATGTGGCAGTCGCAGACGGCGAGCGGGCAGGCGCGGGGGCGCAGTGCGGCGCGGTAGGAGCCGTCGTAGAGGTTGCCGAGTTCGGCGCGCACGAAGTGGCAGCGGCGGACCGTGCCCTCGCCGTCGACCGAGATCACGGACTCGCCGGTCCGGCAGGGCAGTCCGGCGCTGGTGTGCGGGTGGCGGCTGTAGGGGAACAGCGGGTCGAGGGCGGTCCAGTCGTCCGCCTCGGCGTCCGTGTAGGTGTGTCCCTCGGCCGCGTTGACCCACAGGTAGACGTGTTCCGGCAGGTCGGCGCGCAGCCGGCGGGCGGCTTCCCGGTGCTCGGGCAGGCCGACGACGCCCACGCTGAAGCGGATGCCCCGGTCGGCCAGGTCACGGCACTTGGTGAGGAAGCGGTCGTAGGGGGTCTGGCCCGGGTGGTAGGTGCACCACAGGGCGAGGGTGCCGGGGTCGGCGCCGGCGAGCCAGTCGGTGCGGCAGCTGAGGTTGGTCTGGATGGCGACCCGGCGGATGTGCGGGAGGTGGGAGAGCTCGGCGAGCGTGCGCCGGTACCAGGAGCGGACCAGGCCCTCGCCCCACGGCGTGAAGAGGATCGAGAGCCGGTCGTCGCGCTGGGCCGTGGCCCACTGTGCGAAGCGTTCCAGCGCGGCGCGGTCGGCGCGGAGCTGGGCGGTGGAGTCGCGTCGCTTGGCGAACGGGCAGTAGGGGCAGTCGTAGTCGCAGGAGGCGAGCGGGCCCCGGTAGAGGAGGGTCAGGTCCATGACGGTCCGGTCACTTCCGCTCGTAGGCGGCCATGGCGGCGCGCACGGCCGGGGAGAACAACTCGGGGCCGAGGGCGTCGGAGTGGGCGAGACCCTCGGGGGTGAGCCGGAGCGTCGAGGGGTCGTCGGCCAGCCAGCCGCGGTCGGCGAAGCGTTCCAGTTCGGGGCCGAAGTCGTCGGCCGGCGTGCTGCCGAAGCGGCCCCGGTAGTCGTCGACGGGGAGGCCCGCGGCCTGCAGGAGCGACTGCAGGAGGTGGCGGCGGCGCGCCTCGCGGGCGTCCATGCGGAATCCGACCTCCGCACGGGCGAAGTCCTCCGTGGTGACGTAGTCGTCGATGATGCCGCGGATCTGGTGCATGTCGACGGCGTAGTCGAAGGAGTAGTGCAGGCCGGCCGTGTAGGAGCGGGCGCCGCAGCCGAGGCCGATCATGCCGTCGGTCTGGCAGGCGTGGTCGTCGGCGCCCTGGGGCGGCGCGTCGGGGCGTCGGAACATGCGCATGGACTGCTGGGTGTAGCCGTGCGCGAGCAGGTGGTCGCGGCCGGCCCGGTACAGCCGCAGCCGCTGCCCGTCCCAGGCGGGGTCGGGACCCGGCGCCTGGCTGCGCCGGTCGAGTCCGGTGAGGGGGCGCACGTACAGGGGGTAGAGGTAGAGCTCCTCGGGGTGCCAGGCGAGGGCCGCGTCCAGGGACTGGAGCCAGCTCTGTTCGGTCTGGCCGTCGATGCCGTAGATCAGGTCGATGTTCAGAACGGGGATGGCCGTGTCACGGATGCGGCCGAGGGCGGCCTCGACGTCGGCGCGGCGCTGTGGGCGTACGGCGGCCCGCGCCTCGGAGCCGACGAAGCTCTGGACGCCCAGGCTGAGCCGGGTGGTGCCGCGGTCGGCGAGGACGGCGAGCCGGTCGGCGGTGGCCGTGGCGGGCGAGGCCTCGACGGAGAGCGGGACCGCGCGCAGGCCGGCGCCCATGCGGTGCTCGGCGATGTCGCAGAGGCGCTCCAGCTCGGCGGCGGTGAGGAAGGTGGGGGTGCCACCGCCGAAGGCGGCCGTGGCGAAGCGGATCCCGTCCCCGAGCGCGTCGCGTACGGCGGCCGCCTGGCGTTCCAGGGCGTCCAGGTAGGCGCCGGTCAGGCCGTCGGGGGCGCCGATGCGGGTGAAGAGGTTGCAGAAGCCGCAGCGGACCTCGCAGAACGGTATGTGCAGATAGAGGGAGAGCGCGTCCTTCGGTTCGGCCGCCCACAGGTCCCTCAGCGGCGGGCGGTCCTCGAGGACGCGGTAGGCGGTCTTGTGGGGGTAGGCGTAGACGTAGTGCTGGTAGGGGCTGGTGAGCTGGGCTGTGGTCATCGGGCGGCCTCGGCGGGGTCGAGGAGGAAGTGGGCGTACGGCACGGTCCACACGGACTCGTGGCCGAGGCGGTGGCCGGTGTAGCCGTCCTCGCCGTAGGCGGTGCCGTGGTCGGAGCAGACGATCGCGAAGCAGCGGCGTCTGCTGCTCGCGGCCGTGAAGAGGCGGCCGATGTGCCGGTCGACGTACTCCAGGGCGGCGGCGTGCGTCGCACGGCTGTCGCCGGCCTCCCGGGTCGCGCCGGGCAGGTGGAACCAGTTGGGCTGGTGCAGGGCGGAGACGTTCACGAAGAGGAACAGTCGCTGTTCGGCGGGGAGTTCCTCGATGATCCGCTCGGCCCTGTCGACCTGGTTCTCGAAGGAGTGGGGTGAGGTGACGCCGAACTCCGGTGTCCAGTGGGACTCGTGGAAGAGGCCGGGCAGCACCGAGCCCAGCGGGCCCTGCTTGTTGAAGAAGCCCACTCCCCCGACACAGGCGGTGTGGTAGCCCTGCTTGGCGAGGCCGGAGACCAGATCGGGCGTGTCGTAGACGAAGGTGCCGTCGGCGGTGGTCTCGCTGCCGGCGAAGCTCGCCGCGAACAGGCGCGGATGCGGGCCGGGCGTGGCCGGGGTCGGCAGGAATCCGGCGAAGATCGCCTGGTGGGAGGCGTAGGTGAAGCTGCCCGGGGCGTGCCGCCGCTCCCACCGTCCGCCGGGCAGGTGGCGGGCCAGGTGGGGGATGCGGCCCGTCTCCGCGAGTTCGACGGCCACGTCGTAGCGCAGGGTGTCGAGGGTGACCAGGAGGATGTCGTGACTGCCGACGACATCCGCCATGTGGGGCATGTCGGGCTCAGGCATGAGGAGTTCCTGTTCTGTGGCGGTCGTTCAGTACGGCGTCCACCTGGGCGGCGTAGGTGTCCATGCCCTCGGCGCCGCTGCCGGGCAGTCCGGTGAGTCGGGGCAGCAGGTCACCGAAGGCGTTGACCTCTCCGACGGCGGCGCGGCGCCAGCCGACGGCCGGCAGCAGGTCGACGCCGACGCAGAGGGTGCGCGGGAAGCAGGCCGCGGCCCGCTCGCACACACCCAGCAGGTCGGCCCAGCGGGCTCCCGCCGCCTCGACGGCGTCCCGCGCCGCGTCGAGGTCGCCGCGGCTGCCGCCGAGGTGGAGGTTGGTCATGGGCGAGCGGCTGGTGCGCACGACGGCGTGGGTGGCACGGCCGGCCACCACCACGACCCTGAGGTCGGCGGCGCGGTTCCCCTGGGAGGCCTTGGGCAGCCAGCGTTCGAGGTGCAGGCCGTCCGGGGCGAGGGTGTCGACGATGGCCGCGATCTCGTGTTCGCGGTCGTGGCGGCGCACTCGGAGCGAGTTGTACAGGCGGCCGTCCGGGGCCAGTTCGACGGAGGTGGCGGCCCTGATCCGGCCACCGCCGCCCGACTCGACGGCCAGGACGCCCGAGGCGGACGAGCCGTGCGCGGGTTTCACGAACAGCCGGGGCATCCGGTGCTCGCGCATCAGCGCGCGGACGTCGTCCCAGCCGGTCACCGGCGCGCCCCGCGGCCCCGACGTCGGCGAAACCGGCACGGGGACCCCGGCGGCGTCGAGGACGCCGTGGCAGAGCCGCTTGTCGAACAGCACCCCGAGGTCGTCCGGGTCGTCGAGGCGGACGCCGCCGCGCAGGCCGCGCAGGGCGGCCGTGAAGCGGGTGTACCAGCGGGCCGAGCCCTCGACCCGGGTGGGGTCCTCGGCGTCCCGCAGCAGCCGGTCGACCTCCGGGTTCTCACCGGGGGAGTCGACGCGGACGATCTCGTCGGCGGCGAAGTCGGCTCCCCCGGTGCGCAGGACGTCCCGCCAGGCGACGACGCGCGGGCCGGGCAGGCCGGCCGCGCGCACCGCGTCGCGGAACAGGGCGACCCTGCGGTTCTCGGGGTTGCCGACCACGGCGAAGCGGGGGCCTGCCATGGGCGGAGAGCTCATTCGCCCACGGCGACGAAGCGCCACACCGTGCCGTCGTCCTCGTCGGTGTCCTCCTCGGCGTCGCCCCGGTCGAGGTCCACCTCGACGCCCTCGGTCTCCAGGGTCTTGCGGATGCGGTCCTGGAGGGGCTCGGTGAGGTAGTGGTGGTGCAGGTCGAGCTTCTTCAGGTGGGTCAGCGGCTGGCCGCCCAGCAGGGCGGTGGCGCCCTCGTCGGTGAGGATGCCCATGGAGAGGTCCAGCACCTCCAGGCGGGCGACGACGGGGGCGGCGGCGACGGCCGCCGCGACGGCGTCCTGCGTCTCGCTGTCGCGCAGGCCGAGATGGCGCAGGCTCGGCAGGCGGGCGCCGGACAGGATCGGCTCCAGGTCGGCGATCTCGCTGTCGCCGCCGTACTCGGAGATGCCGAGCCACAGATCGAGGTGCTCCAGGGCGGGCAGGTCGCTGGCGGCGATCCCGCGCACCACCTCGGCGCCCAGACCGCCGGTCTCGACGACGAGCCTGCGCAGCGCGGTGTGGCTGACCGCCTCGAGTTCCAGGCCCGTTCCACCGCGCACGCCGAACTCCTCGAGGTGCGGGAAGCCGGTGAGGAGCGGGGTGACGTCGGTCTGGGTGATCCAGGAGATCTCGCACTCCTCCCCCACCATGTCGCCCAGGAACAGGGCGCGCAGGGCGGGGAAGCGGTCCCGGGCGGCCAGCAGGGCCTCGATGATCGGGGTCGGGTCCTCCTCGTACGAGTCCTTCCAGGCGCCGACGATCAGGGCCCTGACGCGGGTGGTGTCGACGGCTGCGCAGAAGCGGGCGAACGCCTCGGTCCACTCCTCGTCGGCGTCGTACGTGTCGCTGGTGAGCCGCCAGGCGTGGGCCTCCGGGTCGGGCAGGTCGGTCGTGTCCTCGTCGGGGCCGGGGAAGTCGTAGGCGGGCAGCCGGTACAGGGTGTGCAGGTGGTCTCGGATTTGGCGGCTCATACGGCTGCTCCTGCGGAGAAAAGGTGCGGGGTCTGTGACTGTCGCAGTTCTACCAACCGGCACTGACAACGCCCGTCGGCGGGGGCCGCGTTCGGGACCGTTGTCGGTGGCGGGCCGTACGGTCGTGGGTGTGAGGCCGGTGCGAGGTGCACCCGGCGGTGAGGGGAGAGTCATGTACCGGCAGGGAGATGTGCTGATCGTGTCCGTGGCGGAAGAGGCGGTGCCGGCCCATGTGGGGCAGGCGCCGCGGGAGGCGCGGGACGGGCGGGGGCGGCTGGTGCTGGCGTCGGGCGAGGTCACCGGGCATGCCCACGCGGTCGTCGGACCGGGTGAGCTGGTGCGCGAGCCGGGTCCGTTCGGCCCGCTGCTGCTGCATCTGCCGCAGGGCGGCCGGGTGGTCCACGAGGAGCACGCGGCGATCTCGCTGCCGAAGGGCTGGTACCGGGTGATCCGGCAGCGGGAGTACGTGCCGGGGTCCGTGCGAATCGTGGCGGACTGAACAGAGTGTGAGGGACGGGGAGATGACGACGATGACGACGACGCGGACGCAGGCGGGCGGGGTTTCTCACGACACCGGTGTCCAGGCCTGGCGCGGGTGGGCCGCGGCGGCCGTGGCGGCCGACCGGGCCGCCGCGGAGGCGGGTGTGCGGCTGGCCTACCGGCAGGCCGGGCTGGCGGAGCCGGAGGTGGTGGTGTGGGCCGGTTCGCCGCGCGAGGCGGTGAAGCTGATCAAGGGGCTCGAGGACCCGGGTCCCAGTGTGCGTGAGGCGGTCCGCAGCGCCCCGTGGGCCCGCGAACGGCGGCGAATGCACGAGGAGTTGGGCGCGGCGGGCTGGGCGGCGCACTGGGCGGCGACCGGGGGCCGTCTGTGGGAGTCGACGCAGGCCCTGGTGAACCGGATCCGCACCGGCGTGGTGGAGGACCTGGTCGGCGAGGACACCGGCCAGGCGGCCACGGCGGTCCGGCTGACCCTTCTGGACGCCGTGCTGGGGCAGCACGACGCACCGTGGCTCGCGGCGTTCCCCACGGACGGCGGACCGCTCGAAGGGCTGGCGGCGGTGTGCCGCAGCGCCGGCTGGTGGTGGCCGTTCACGCGTGTGGCGGTGGTGTGCGAGCGTCCCGTCGCCCTGCACCGCGACGAGGCGGGCCGGCTGGACCGCGGCGACGGCCCGGCGCTCGCCTATCCGGACGGCTTCGCCCTCCACGCGTGGCGCGGGATGCCGGTACCGGCCGGCTTCCTGGCCGAGCTGCCGACGCTCGCCCCGGAGCGGATCCGTGCCGAGGAGAACGCCGAACTGCGCCGGGTCATGCTGGAGTACTACGGCTACGACCGCTATCTGGCGGACTCCGGGGCCCACCCCGTCCACCGGGACGAGACGGGCACGCTGTGGCGGATCGACCTGGCCGACGACGAGGCCGTCCTGATGGTGGAAGTCCTCAACTCCACCCCGGAGCCGGACGGGACGCGGCGCACCTACTGGCTGCGCGTGCCGCCGTCGACGCGTACGGCGCGGGAGGGCGTCGCGTGGACCTTCGGCCTGGGCGCCGAGGTGTACGCGCCCGTTCGGGAGACGTGAGGACGGGCTCCCGACGGCTCTCAGGCGCGGGCGGCGCGGGCCAGTACGTCGGTGACCTGTGCGCGGACGGCGTCCCGGCCCGCGGCGGGCAGGCTGCCCAGGTCGGTGCCCTCCAGGGCGTGCAGCACCTGTCCGGTGTCCGGGTCGTACGGCGTGCTCTCGCTGAGCACCTCGTACCCGTCGCGCACGGCGACCCGCACCCGGCCGGGGCCGTCGCCGTCGGTGTGCACCGCGGCGGCGACCACGAGGGGCGGCGGCCCGCCGGCCTCGCCGTCCAGTTTGCGGTAGCCGCTGGCCAGGGGGGTGCGCCAGCGCAGGGTCAGCAGTACCAGGCGCTTCGCCAGCAGTTCGGCCAGGTCGGTGTCGCGGACGCCGTCGGCGTCCAGGACGGTGGGCCGGGCGCCGAGGACGAGGGCCGCCGGGAGCAGACAGCGCAGAGTGCTGCCGACGATGTTGCCGCCGACGGTCGCCGCCCGGCGCACGGCGCCCGTGCCCACTCCGGAGGCGGCCCGGTGCAGCACCTCGGGCACGGTGGTGTCGACGCGGTGCAGGAGCACGGCCCCGCCGAGCTCCTCGGGGGCGACCGTGTTGGCCTCCGGCAGATTGCGCAGTGACACGGCCTGTTCGGGGAAGCCGTCGCGCAGCCACCCGGCCCACACCAGCGTGGCTCCGCCGATCGGTACCGCTCCCTCGGCCAGGCACCGCTGTGCTTCGGACATGGAGGAGGGAAGACGCAACTGCACGACAACCGACCTGCCTTCCCGGGTAGTTCGCGGGGAGGACCGTGGCAGACCGTGGCACTCACCCGCATGATCAATGGCAGAACGGATTCTGCCCAGGCACACGGGGGCGCATACAGGGCTCATGGCTGCATCGCGCAAGGTGAAATTGCGTTGCGGCCGGTCCGGCTCCACAGGACCCTTGGCGCATGTCCATCCTCGTGCGGCCCGCCGCCCTCGCCGACGCTGCGGCCGTCACGGCTCTGCTCAACGAGATCGACGCCATCGAGATCGGCCGGCCCGAGACGGATCTGCACACCGTGGAGAGCGATCTGAAGCATCCCGGCGCGGACCTGGACCGGGACTCCTGGCTGGCCTTCGAGGGCGACCGGCTGGTGGCGTACGGACTGCTGTGGGAGGACTCCGGCGGTGAGCGCGTCGACATCGACCACTACGTCCTGCCCGACCGGCAGGACGCGGGACAGCTGGTCCTGGCGGCGATGGAGGCGCGGGCGCTGGAGAAGGCGCGGGAGAACGGCGCCGGGCGAGCCGTGGTGCATCTTCATCTCAACGTGCGGCCCACCCTCGACACCTCGCTGATCCGGGCCCGCGGCTGGTCCGTGGTCCGGCGCTACCACGTCCTGCACCGCGCCCTGGACCGGGCGCGGGACCAGGTGCCGCCGTGGCCGCCGGGCGTGCGGCTGCGCTCCTGCACGACCGAGGCGGACCGGATCCGGGTCCACGAGCTGTACCAGGCCTCGTTCGCCGAGCACTTCGACTTCCAGCCCCGCGGCTACGAGCTGTGGCTGCACGACGTGGACGCCGAACGGCTGGACTGGTCGCTGGTGTGGATCGCCGCCACGGAGGAGTCCGGGGACGTCGGGTTCCTGATGGCCCGGGACGACCGGGAGGCGATGGGCTGGATCCGCAGCATCGGTGTGCTGCGCGAGGCCCGGGGACGCGGAGTCGCCGGGCTCCTGCTGCGGCACGCCTTCGCGGCCTTCGCCGCCCGGGGGCGGGACACCGTGGGGCTCGGCGTGGACACCTCCAACGACACCGGCGCGCCCGCGCTGTACGCGCGCCACGGGATGACCCTGCACTACGCGGTGGACACCTGGGAGGCCGTCCTGCGGTGACCGCGCAGGAGGCCGGTGCCTCGCGGCCGCGCGGGCACGACCGGCGGCATCATGCAGCCGGTTCACCGGCCGAGCCGGTGGACGGCCGCATGGCGGCCCGTCAGCCGCTCGATGACAGCCAGGGCATCGGGTCCGCGTAGTAACCGTCGTAGATCACCTCGAAGTGCAGGTGGGGGCCGGTGGACAGGCCGGTGGAGCCGACCTTTCCGACCGGGGCGCCGGTCTGCACGCTCTGTCCGACGGTGACCTCGATGGCGGACAGGTGGCTGTACGTCGTCTGCAGCCGCTTGCCCTCGATGGTGCCGTGGTCGATGACGACCCGGTTGCCGTAGGCCTTGGTCATGGCGGCGAAGACGACCGTGCCCGCGCGCGCCGCGGAGACCTGCGCCCCCTGTGGTGCGCCGAAGTCCACCCCGGTGTGGAGCTTGGTGACGCCGGTCAGCGGGTGCTTGCGGGAGCCGTAGGGCGACGTGACGGTGAGGACGGTGGTGGGCGGGGCCAGGATCGCGTCGGCCTGGGCGGTGCCGCCGCTCGGGTCCTCCTTGTCGAAGTCCGCGTACGTCGCGAACCGGGACTTCACCTCGCTGAGGTACGTCTTCGCGTCGGCGGGCACCTTGCCCGCCTTCGCCACCGCCTCCGTGCCGACCGCGTAGGCGGCGAGGGTGAGGTCCACCAGGTCCCCGTTGACGGTCCCGTCGGTTCTGAGATCGGTGACCTTCCGGGCCAGGGAGCAGTCCTGGCGGCCCAGCGCCATGATGGCGTCGGCCGGATCGTGCGGCGAGGAGCGCCCGTTGCCGTCGTCGTCCTTGCCCCAGGTCCGCCAGCCGGCGTCGGTGAAGGCGGCGATGCCCTGCTCGCCGGAGGTCGTGGCGCTGTCGTCGCTGAAGCCGGTGAGCTGGTCGATCTGGGCGGCGAGGACGGACGGGGTGACGACGGTGCAGGCCTGCGCGGACTTGCGCAGCCAGGGGCCGTAGGTCGCGTTGACTCCCCCGGCGGCGTCCTGTTCGGTGTTCCCCCCTGCGGTCCAGCCGTCCGGAAGTCCGCCGGTCAGGGCGATGCCCCCGGCCACGGCGGTGAGGGTGAGCACGCCGGGCAGGACCAGGAGGGTGAAGGGGCCCGGGCCGCGCCGACGGGGCCGTTGAGCGGGCGGTCGGGAAGTGCTTGCAGGCACTTGCGGAGGTGTCTCGACGGCTTGCTCGTCGCTCACGCGGCAGAGTCCTGACGGTCCGTCATCGACCGCTGCCGAAAAGTGCAGTTGTTCACGTGCGGACGATAGCGGGTGGCCCGCGGCACGTCACCGGACGCGAGGGCAGACCTGCTGCCCCCGCGGGCAACGACCGCGCCGGGGCCGTCGGTGGGGGTTGGTAGAAAGTACGCCGCACGGGCCGGGCGCACAGTACCGGCCGCCGTCTGCTCACGGAGGTACCCGCCCATGGCCTTCCCGCACATCAAGGAACTGCACGGTCTGCCGGTGTTCGTGTTCCCCCTGCCCGGGGAGGACGTCCCGGAGTTGCCGGAGCCGGAGTCCGTCGCCTGGAAACTCGTCCGGCGGGAGAGCGACCCGGAGGACTTCGACGAGTGCTGGGACCGTTTCCTGGACACCGTGGACCCGGCGCGGGTGCGGGCCCTGGTCCTCGGGGAGGGTGCCTACGGCAGCGAGCTGGACGTCGGCGATCCCGGGACCACGACCGAGTGGCTCGTCGCGGCCGCCGACCGGCTGACCGGTCTGCAGGCCTTGTATCTCGCCGATCTCACGTTCGAGGAGTGCGAGCTCTCCTGGATCGTCCAGGGCGATGTCAGCCCGATCCTCGAGGCCTACCCGCGGCTGCGGGAACTCGGTGTCCGCGGTTCCGGCGGCGGCTTCGACGGCGAGCCGGGGCTGCGGTTCACGCCACTGCGCCACGAGCACCTGCAGACGCTCCGTTTCGACACCGGCGGCCTGCCCGCCGAGGTGGTCCACGGCCTCGTCGCCTCCGACCTGCCGGCGCTGGAGCACCTCGACCTGTGGCTGGGCGAGGAGTACTACGGCCGCAGCACGTCGGTGGAGGACCTGGCACCGATCCTCGACGGCTCCCGGCTGCCCGCCCTGCGCCGGCTGGGCCTGCAGAACGCCGACAACCAGGACGAGGTGGCCGCCGCCGTCGCCTCCGCCCCGGTGGTGGCCCGGCTGACCGCCCTGCACCTGGGCCGCGGCACTCTCGGCGACGAAGGAGCGGAGGCCCTCCTGACGGGTCAGCCGCTGCTGCACCTGGAGGAGCTCGACCTGCACCACCACTTCCTCTCGGACGAGATGGCGGAGCGGGTGCGGCAGGCCCTGGAGCCGCACGGGGTGAAGGTCGACCTGTCCGGAAAGCCGGAGCCGGACGAGGATGACGAGGACGGCGACGGGCGGTACGTGGTCGCCGGCGAGTGACCGCCGGCGACCGTTCGACCGGGCTGCTCAGCCGACCTCGACGAGCAGGTCGCCGCCCTCCACCTGCTGGATGCGGTTGATGGCGAGCCTGCTGACGCGGCCGGCCTTCGGCGCGGTGATCGTCGCCTCCATCTTCATCGCCTCGATGGTGGCCACCGTGGCACCGGCGGCCACCTCGTCGCCCTCGGCTACCGCCAGGGTCACCACGCCCGCGAACGGGGCGGCGACATGGCCGGGGTTGGCGCGGTCGGCCTTCTCGGTCGCCGGGATGTCGGAGGCGGCCGCCTTGTCCCGGACCTGGATGGGCCGCAGCTGGCCGTTGAGGGTGGACATCACGGTGCGCAGCCCGCGTTCGTCCGCCTCGCCGACCGCCTGCAGTTCGATCAGCAGCCGGACGCCCGGCTCGAGGTCGACCGTGTACTCCTTGCCCGGGCGCAGGCCGTAGAAGAAGTCCTTGCTGTCGAGGACGCTCGTGTCGCCGTAGGCCTGGCGGTGGGTGTCGAAGTCGCGGGTCGGACCGGGGAACAGGAGCCGGTTGAGGGTGGTGCGGCGGGACTTCTCCAGTCCCTCTCGGTCCTCGGCGGTGAGGTCCTTGACCGGCTTGGCCTCGCCGCGGCCTTCGAGGGCCTTGGTGCGGAAGGGCTCCGGCCAGCCGCCGGGCGGGGTGCCCAGCTCACCGCGGAGGAAGCCGATGACGGAGTCGGGGATGTCGAAGCGGTTCGGGGCCGCCTCGAAGTCCTCGGGCGAGACACCGGCGCCGACCAGGTGCAGGGCGAGGTCGCCGACCACCTTGGAGGACGGGGTGACCTTCACCAGGTGGCCGAGCATACGGTCGGCGGCGGCGTACATCGCCTCGATGTCCTCGAAGCGGTCGCCGAGGCCGAGGGCGACGGCCTGGGTGCGCAGGTTGGAGAGCTGACCTCCGGGGATCTCGTGGTGGTAGACGCGCCCGGTCGGAGAGGCGAGGCCCGCCTCGAAGGGGGCGTAGATGCGGCGGACGCTCTCCCAGTACGGCTCGAGGTCGCCGACGGCCTGGAGGTCGAGGCCGGTGGGCCGCTCGGAGTGGTCGGTGGCGGCGACGATCGCGGACAGCGAGGGCTGCGAGGTCGTGCCGGCCATGGAGGCCACCGCGCCGTCCACCGCGTCCGCACCGGCCTGGACGGCGGCGAGGTAGGTGGCGAGCTGGCCGCCCGCGGTGTCGTGGGTGTGCAGGTGGACCGGGAGATCGAACTCGCGGCGCAGGGCGGAGACCAGCTTGGCGGCGGCGGGAGCACGCAGCAGGCCCGCCATGTCCTTGACGGCGAGGACGTGCGCGCCGGCCTCGACGATCTGCTCGGCCAGGCGCAGGTAGTAGTCGAGGGTGTAGAGACGCTCGTTCGGGTCGGACAGGTCCGAGGTGTAGCAGAGGGCGACCTCGGCGATCGCCGTGCCGGTCTCGCGGACGGCGTCGATTGCGGGGCGCATCTGGCCGACGTCGTTGAGGGCGTCGAAGATGCGGAAGATGTCGATGCCGGTGGCCGCGGCCTCCTGCACGAAGGCGTCCGTGACCTCCGTCGGGTACGGGGTGTAGCCGACGGTGTTGCGGCCGCGCAGCAGCATCTGGAGACAGATGTTGGGGACGGCCTCGCGCAGGGCGGCCAGCCGCTCCCAGGGGTCCTCGGCGAGGAACCGCAGGGCGACGTCGTAGGTCGCGCCGCCCCAGCACTCCAGGGACAGCAGGTTCGGCAGGGTCCGGGCGACCAGCGGGGCGGAGGCGAGGAGGTCCCTGGTGCGCACCCGGGTGGCGAGCAGGGACTGGTGGGCGTCGCGGAAGGTGGTGTCGGTGACGCCGATGGTCGGGGACTCGCGCAGCCAGCGGGCGAAGCCCTCGGGGCCGAGGTGGACCAGGCGCTGCCGGGTACCGGCGGGCGGCTCGCCTGCGGGCACCGGGGGCAGCTTGGTGGTCGGCTCGATCAGGTCGGGCCGCTCGCCGTGCGGCTTGTTGACGGTGACGTCGGCGAGGTAGGTGAGCAGCTTGGTGCCGCGGTCGGCGGAGGAGCGGGCGGTGAGCAGGTGCGGGCGCTGCTCGATGAACGAGGTGGTGACCCGCCCGGCCTGGAAGTCGGGGTCGTCCAGGACGGCCTGGAGGAAGGGGATGTTGGTGGCCACACCGCGGATGCGGAACTCGGCGACGGCACGGCGGGCGCGGCCGACCGCGGCCTGGAAGTCCCGGCCCCGGCAGGTCAGTTTGACCAGCATCGAGTCGAAGTGCGCGCTGATCTCGGTACCGGCGTGGGTGGTCCCGCCGTCGAGACGGATGCCGGAGCCGCCCGGGGAGCGGTAGGCGCTGATCCGACCGGTGTCGGGGCGGAAGCCGTTGGCGGGGTCCTCGGTGGTGATCCGGCACTGGAGGGCCGCGCCGCGCAGGGTGACCGTGTCCTGGGAGAGGCCGAGGTCGGCGAGGGTCTCGCCGGAGGCGATGCGCAGCTGGGCCTGGACCAGGTCGACGTCGGTGACCTCCTCGGTCACCGTGTGCTCGACCTGGATGCGCGGGTTCATCTCGATGAAGACGTGGTTGCCTGCGGGGTCGAGGAGGAACTCGACGGTGCCCGCGTTGCGGTAGCCGATCTCCCGGGCGAAGCGGACGGCGTCGGCGCAGATCCGCTCGCGCAGTTCGGGGTCCAGGTTGGGCGCGGGCGCCAGCTCGATGACCTTCTGGTGGCGGCGCTGGAGCGAGCAGTCGCGCTCGAAGAGGTGGATGACGTTGCCCTCGCCGTCGGCGAGGATCTGCACCTCGATGTGACGGGGGTCGACGACGGCCTTCTCCAGGAAGACGGTCGGATCGCCGAACGCGGACGCCGCTTCACGCGAGGCCGCCTCGATGGACTCGCGCAGCGCGGCCGGGTCCTCGACCCGGCGCATGCCGCGCCCGCCGCCGCCGGCGACGGCCTTCACGAACACCGGGAAGCCGATCTCCTCGGCGGCCCCGACCAGTTCGTCGATGTCGTTGGAGGGTGCCGACGAGCCGAGCACGGGAACGCCCGCCGCGCGAGCCGCCGCCACGGCACTCGCCTTGTTGCCCGTGAGTTCGAGGGTGCGGGCGTCGGGGCCCACGAAGGTGATGCCGGCCTCCTCGCAGGCGCGCGCGAGTTCGGGGTTCTCGGAGAGGAACCCGTAGCCCGGGTAGACCGCGTCGGCGCCCGCCCGGCGCGCGGCGGCGACGATCTCCTCCACGGAGAGGTAGGCGCGTACGGGGTGGCCCGGTTCGCCGATCTCGTACGCCTCGTCGGCTTTCAGCCGGTGCAGCGAGTTGCGGTCCTCGTGCGGGAAGACGGCGACCGTGCGCGCGCCCAGCTCATAGCCGGCGCGGAACGCACGGATCGCGATCTCGCCGCGGTTGGCGACCAGCACCTTGCGGAACATCCTGGACCCTTTCAGCCTGACGATGACGGGTCCCATGGTGTCGGTGAGCGACCCTCTTGACCATATGAGCCGGGCCACTCATCGCATGTCTCGCTCGATCGGCTGGCGTTCGGGCGGAGTTCTCAGGGGTCGACCATGACCGTGGCTGCCGACATACACCCGGGGGCTCGGGCTCGGCGAGGATGCCCAGGCCGACCAGGCGTTCGAGCTCGGCGTGCATGCCGTCGATCGTCTGCGGCGCGCGGCCGAGGTCCGGTTCCTGGCACGCCTCGCGGGCGCGGTCACCAGCCGCCGTGCGCCGGCCGGCCGCCGTCGAATGCCACGAAGGGGTCGGGTGGCCGGACCAGGTGTGTGGTGGGCGCTGACCTCCTGGCTTTCAACTCGGGTGTGAACAGGGCCTCTTGACCGCCGAGGAAATTCGTTCGACCCGTCGGACATTGTTCGAGAACTCTTGACGCGGCCATGTACACCGTTTGACACTCTCGCAACATCTCGTCACACGGTTGAAACGGCGGTCCCCCCATGAAGCACAGACATCGCCCCCACGGCCGCGCGAGACGCGGAGCGGGCGGACTCGCCGCACTGACAGCCGTGTCCCTGCTCCTCGGGCCGGCCGTGGCGGCGACTCCCGCCCAGGCGGCCGAGGTCACCGACGTCAGCGACGGACTTGCCCTCTGGTACAAGCTCGACGGCGCGTCCGGCACGACCGTCGCCGACGCCTCCGGCCACGGTCTGGACGGCACCGTCAACGGCACCGCCGACTGGTCGACGTCCGGTCAGGGGCTCGCCTTCAACGGCTCGGACACCTATGTCAAGGTGCCGGACGACGTGATGAAGGGCATGACCTCGATCAGCGTCGCGATGGACGTGAAGATCGACGCCGCGCAGACCACGCCGTACTTCCTGTACGGGTTCGGCAACACCAGTGGCAGCAACGGCAACGGCTACCTGTTCGCCACGGGCAACTCCCTGCGCACCTCGATCGCGACCGGCAACTGGTCAACGGAACAGACGACCAGGCCCGCCGACTCCCGCAACCTGACCCGCTCGGTGTGGAAGCACGTCGCCTACACCCAGACCGGCAACACCGGCGTGCTGTACGAGGACGGTGTCGAGGTCGCCCGCAACACCTCGGTGACCATCGCCCCCGGCGACATCGGCTCGGGCACCACCACCGCCGACTACCTGGGCAGGTCCCTCTATTCGGGCGACAAACTGTTCAAGGGCAGCATGCGCGACTTCCGTGTGTACGACCGCGCGCTCGACGCCGACGAGGTCGAGCAGCTCGCGCTGCCCGTCGCCACGCAGGGCGTCGCGGACGACGAGGCGGCTCTCACCCTGGGCGACACGAGCGCCGTCACCGACGACCTGGACCTGCCGAAGACCGGCACGGCCGGCGGCTCCACGATCACTTGGACCAGCGACGACACCGAGGTGGTGACCGACGCCGGCAAGGTGACCCGCCCCGCCGCCGGCGAGCCCGACGGCCACGCCACGCTCACGGCGACCCTGAAGAAGGGCACCGTCACCGCGACCAGGACCTTCGACGTCACGGTCCTCGCCGCCTTCGACGACGAGACCGCCACCGAGCAGGCCGCCGCGTCCCTCACCGTCCACAACCTGGACGACGTACGCGGCAATCTCGCCCTCCCCGCGACCGGCGCCTACGGCACGGACGTCACCTGGTCGTCCGCGCGGCCGGACGTGGTCTCCGCCGACGGAGTGGTCCACCGCCCCGCGCACGGCACCGGCGCCACCACGGCCGAACTGACCGCCACGGTCACCAAGGGCGAAGCGAAGGCGACCCGCGTGTTCACCGCGAAGGTCCCCGAACTCCCCGCGAAGGAAGCCCTCAAGGGCTACATGTTCAGCTACTTCACCGGCGAGGGCACGTCGAACGGCGAACAGCTCTACGCCGCGCTCAGCAAGGGGAACGACCCGCTGAACTGGCGGGAGCTGAACGACGGCGAGCCCGTCCTGACCTCCACGCTCGGTGAGCAGGGCCTGCGCGACCCGTTCATCATCCGCTCCCCCGAGGGCGACAAGTTCTACCAGATCGCCACCGACCTCAGGATCTACGGAAACGGCGACTGGGACGCCGCCCAGCGCGCCGGCAGCAAGTCCATCATGGTCTGGGAGTCCACCGACCTCGTCCACTGGACGGACCAGCGCCTGGTGCGGGTCTCCCCCGACAGCGCCGGCAACACCTGGGCGCCGGAGGCGTACTACGACACCGAGCTCGGCGAGTACGTGGTCTTCTGGGCGTCGAAGCTGTACGACAACGAGGCGCACTCCGGCGACACCTACAACCGGATGATGTACGCCACGACCCGGGACTTCTACACCTTCAGCGAGCCGAAGGTCTGGGTCGACCGCGGCTACTCGGTCATCGACTCCACGGTCGTCCAGCACGACGGCACCTACTTCCGCCTCTCGAAGGACGAGCGCAACAACACCTCCTCCACGCCCAACAGCAAGTTCATCTTCGAGGAGAAGAGCGACTCGCTGCGCAACCTCTCCTGGGACGCGGTCGCCGAGGGCATCGGCAAGGGCACGATGACCGCGGCCGAGGGCCCGCTGGTGTTCAAGTCGAACACCGAGGACAAGTGGTACGCGTTCCTCGACGAGTTCGGCGGGCGCGGCTACATCCCGTTCGAGACGACGGACCTCGCCTCCGGGAACTGGACTCCGGTCGCCGACTACGACCTGCCGTCGCGCCCCCGCCACGGCACGGTCCTGCCGGTCACCCAGGCCGAGTACGACCGGCTGCTGCGCGCCTACCAGCCGGACCAGCTCGTCGAGAGCGTCGAGGACGTGGCGGTGAAGACCCGGATCGGCGAGGCACCGGTGCTGCCCGCGACCGTGATCGCCGAGTACGCCGACGGCGTCAGGCGTCCGGTGGCGGTGACCTGGGAGGCCGTCCCGGAGTCGGCGTACGCGCAGGCCGGCACCTTCACGGTCACCGGGAGCCTGCCCGACGGCGCCGCGCTCCCCGTCCGGGCCCGGGTGTCGGTCTCCGAGGAGGGCGCCGACGTGCCCGCCGACCTGCTGCTGCACTACGGCTTCGACGAGACGTCCGGCAACATCGCGGTCGACTCCAGCGGGCACGGCTACCACGGCACGTACGTCCGTACGCCCGCCTTCGGCACCGGCGTGGACGGCGGCTCGTTCAGCATGTCCGGCGCGAGCGACTCGCCGTACGTGAAGATCCCGAACGGCGTGCTGAAGAACGCCGACAGCGTCACCGTGTCGACGTACGCGAAGTGGAAGGGCGGCAGCAGCTGGCAGTGGCTGTTCGGGCTCGGCCCCGACAGCGACAAGTACCTCTTCGCCAGCCCCTCCAACGGCTCCTCGAAGCTCTACTCGGCCATCACCAAGGCGAGTTGGTCGGCGGAGTCGAAGCTGACCGCGGGCTCGCAGCTCACCGCGGGCGAGTGGCGGCACGTGACGGTCACCCTGGACGGCCCGACCGGCACGATGGTCCTGTACGTGGACGGCGTCGAGGCGGCCCGGGCGACCGGCGTCACCATCAAGCCAGCCGAGCTGTACGACGCCGGCAAGGACTACAGCGGCTACATCGGCCGCTCCCTGTACTCGGCCGACCCCTACTTCGGCGGCGAGGTCGACGATTTCCGGATCTACGACCGCGCGCTCACGGCGGCCGAGGTGATGGAGCTCAGCGGCAACACGGCGGGCATCGCCCGGGCGACCGCCTCCTCGCTGAAGGTCGACGCGATCGTCGACGACGCGAACAGCCGCATCACGCTGCCCTTCAAGGAGGGCACCGATCTCACCGCACTGGCCCCGGAGTTCACCCTCGCCCACGGCGCGGCGATCAGCCCCGCCTCCGGCAGCGTGCAGGACTTCAGCGAGCCGGTGACATACGAGGTGACGGGCTCCGACGGCAGGAAGCGCACCTGGACGGTCTCGGCGCTCATCATGAAGAGCCCGGTACTGCCGGGGCTCAACGCCGACCCGAACATCGTCCGCTTCGGCGACACCTTCTACATGTACCCGACCACCGACGGCTTCGAGGGCTGGAGCGGTACGCAGTTCAAGGCGTACTCGTCGACCGACCTGGTGCACTGGACGGACCACGGCGTCATCCTCGACCTGGGTCCCGACGTGAGCTGGGCGGACAGCAGGGCCTGGGCGCCCACGATGGCCGAGAAGGACGGCAAGTACTACTTCTACTTCTGCGCCGACGCGAACATCGGCGTGGCGGTCTCGGACTCCCCGACCGGCCCGTTCAAGGACGCGCTCGGGCAACCGCTGCTGAAGGCGGGCCAGTTGAGCGGCCAGATGATCGACCCGGCGGTCTTCACGGATGACGACGGCCAGTCGTACCTGTACTGGGGCAACGGCCACGCCTATGTCGTGCCGCTGAACGACGACATGGTCTCCTTCGACTCCTCGAAGATCACCGACATCACCCCGAGCGGCTACAACGAGGGCACGTTCGTGGTGAAGCGCAAGGGCACCTACTACTTCATGTGGTCGGAGAACGACACCCGGGACGCGGACTACCGCGTCGCCTACGCCACCGGCCCCTCCCCCACCGGCCCGTGGACCAAGCGGGGCGTGATCCTCGAGAAGGACCCCTCGCTGGGCATCCTGGGCACCGGCCACCACTCGGTCGTCCAGGTGCCGGGCACGGACGACTGGTACATCGCCTACCACCGCTTCGCCATCCCCGGCGGTGACGGCACCCACCGTGAGACCACCGTCGACAAGCTGGAGTTCGACGCCGAAGGCCTGATCAAGAAGGTCGTGCCCACGCTCACGAGCATCGACCCGGTCACGATCGTCCACGCCGGACCGGACGCCGAGGGCGTGGAGGGCGGCACGATCGCGCTGAACGGCACGGTCTCCGGCGCGGGCGGCGCACGCTGGTCGGTGGAACAGGGCGCGCCCTGCACGGTCGCCGACCCGGCCGCCGCCCGTACGACGCTCACCTGCACCGACGACGGCACGTTCACCGTCACGCTGACGGGCGGCCGCAGCACCGACACGGCCCTGGTGACGGTGACGAACGCGGCCCCGGCGATCACCTCCGCCACCGGCCCGGCGGACCCGGTACCGGCCGGCCGCCGAACGGCCGTCACCGCCGGGTTCGACGACCCGGGCACCGGCGACACCCACACCTGCACGGTCGACTGGAAGGACGGCGGCAAGCCTGCCGTCGGCAAGGTCACCGCGTCCGGCTGCCGCGCCGAGCACACCTACACCTCGGCGGGCATCCACCGCCCGGTCGTCACCGTCACCGACGACGACGGCGCCTCGGACAGCACGACGCTTCCCGAGCTGATCGTGTACGACCGGCAGGCCGGACCGGTCCTGGGCGCGGGGACCGTCGGCAAGGCGTTCTTCTCCGTCTCCGTCGGTTACCTGCCTGCGGCGACCGCCCCGTCCGGTCTGCTGACCTTCGATCTCGGTCAGCCGCGGCTGAAGTTCCGCTCCACGGGCTTCGACTGGCTGGTCGTCTCCGGCTCCCAGGCCGTCCTTCAGGGCTCGGGCACGGTCGACGGCAAGCGCGGCTACGCCTTCCGCGTCACCGCGACGGACAACCCGGACACCTTCTTCCTCAGGATCTGGAAGAAGTCCGACGGGGAGGTGATCCACGACGGTGGAGCCGGGGCCAAGGTCAACGGCCTCCTGACGATCGGCGCCCACCGCCGGTAGACAAGCGCGCTCAGCGGATAAGGTGACGGGCCCCCTGCCTGCAGGGGGCCCGTTCGTCGTCCTGGGGGGAATCGACAACATGCCCACACGCGAAGAGATCTGGCACGAGGCCGATCTGCCCACCCGTAGGCTGGCCGGGCTCGCGCTGAATCCGTCCACTCCGGAGGATGTGCTGCTCCGGCTGCTCTCGGACGCACCGCTCGCGGCACGCATGGTGCTGTGCATGGACCGGGACCTTCCCTCGGCGGTCATGGACGCCGTGATCACCCATCCCGACACCCGCACCCGCGGCTTCTTCGCCCGCAATCCCTACGTCGACCCCGCCCAGCGGGCGCGGCTGGTGGACGATCCGGAGTGGCTCGTCCGGGCCCTCCTCGCCGACGGGCCCCTGACCACCGACGACACCGTGCCGAGGCGGCTGCCGGACGACACCGTCCTCCGCATGATCAACACCTACGACGACGAGAGCCTGGGCGGTTCGCTCTACCGGCAGATCTCCGCGGAACTGTGGGAAGCCCTCCCCACCCACCCGGATCCGAAAGCCCGTGTCTGGGGCGCCGGCAGATGGGGTTCCCTGTCCCCCGAGACCCGGGCCGCGCTGCTCGCGGATCCCGACGACGCGGTGCGGGAACGAGCCCGCGGGTGCGCGCAGTGGGAGGACGTGGCATGGGTGGAGAGCCAGTTTCCGGACCGGCCCTGTCACGCCCGCACCGGGACCCTCGTGAACCACCCCCTCAGCCGAGCCCTCATCGACGGTGTGCTGACCGCTCCGGCCGGCCCCGACGAGCGGGGGGCGCTCGCCCTCAACCCCACGCTGCCCCCTGACGTGGTGATCCTCCTGGCCGCCGATCCGGACCCGGAGGTACGCGAGGGGATCGCCCACCGCGCGGACCTGGGGCCCGACCAGCTCCGGGCACTCGCCGTGGACCCCGACCCGGAAGTGCGGCTTGCCGTGTCCCTCCACCCGGCGTGGAGCGAGGAGGAGCGGACGGCGATCGACTACGAGGTCCCCATGGACCGCACGTTCGGCTTCCACCCCGAGCTCTTGTATCCGAGGGACCCCGAGGACGTCCGCCGGGACGCGCTCTCCGGTCACCCCATCCTGCGCCGCCACGCGGCGCAGGAGCACTCGCTGCCGCCGGACCTGCTGGAACGCCTGACCGTGGACGACGACCTCGGCGTCCGTGTCCTCGTGGCCCAGAACCATCCCGACGCCTCCGCGGAGCTGCTGCTGCGCAGCTTCCTCGAGTACACCGGCCGTGAGCGGGCCCGTCTGCCGCACCGGCCGAACTTCCCCACCGACGGGCTGGCCCCGTACGCCGACGACGAGGATCCCGAGGTGCGTGCCCTCGCCGCGCGCGACCCCGCGACCCCGCCCGAGACGGTGGGGCGGCTCACCCGGGATCCGGATCCCGCCGTACGGGCCGCGTTCGCCCGGCATCCGGGCCTGCCGCCGGCCCGGCTGACCGAGCTCCTCGACGACGAGGAGCTCGTGCAGCACGCCGCCGCCAACCCGGCCCTCGGAGTGGAGACGATCCGTCGGCTGGCGGCGGCGCTGCCGGTCAGCTGACGGCCAGCAGGGCCTCCAAGGCCGCGGCGGTCCGCGGATGTTCGGCGAGGAGGCCCGCACCGGCCGGCGCCGCGGTGGCCCAGGTGCCGTCGTAGCCCAGCAGGTCCGCCAGCGCGTCGCAGGTCGCGGGGTTCGCGGGCAGCAGCGACACACCGCCCGAGGCGCCCGGCGCCGGGAACCGGGCGGGGGGGTTCTCCGGGAGGCGCCACGGCGGGACCCAGGCGTCCAGCTCCGGGAGGCGGGCCGGGAAGAGGCGGCCCGCCTCCCGGACGATCAGCGGGGCCAGTTCGGTGCCGCCGGCGCGCAGGGTGGTGATCAGGGTCGGCAGCCAGGGCAGCAGGACCGGGTCGGGCAGCCGGGCGAAGGCGTTGGAAACCGCCTCCACCACGAAGTCGGCCAGCCCGGGCACCGGTTCCAGGGCGTGCACGAAACCGCTCAGATAGCGGGGGTACGCCGGGACCACCAGCGGGTTGGCGAGCAGTTCGTCGCAGCGCTCGCGCAGCGCTGACCTGGGCAGGGTGCCCAGGTGGGTCTGGGCCGCCCACAGCAGCGCGGTGCGGGCGGGCTCGGCCGGGTGGGACTGGGCAAGCGCGATCTCGAGCTGGGTGCGGTCGCAGCCGAGCGACAGCGCCAGGCCCTCCATGCTGAAGAGGAAGCCCAGCATCGCCGCGACCTGCCGGACGGTCGCGTCGTCGTCGGTGAACGCGGTCGGCAGCTGGGTGCAGTAGTGCGCGTAGCCGGTCTTGACGAAGGACTCGATCCAGGCCGGCAGAACCGGTTCGGCGGTGCGGTAATACGCCAGCAGCCGGCGGATGCGGCGCAGTACCTCGGGAGCGCCGTCGACGCTGCGTTCACCCGCCAGCACCGTCAGGGCGTGGCCGCCCAGTTCGTCGGCGAGGCGCCGGCTGCGGAGGTGGAGGATCGCGTCCTCGACGGTCTCCAGGACGGTCGCCGTGGTGGCCTGGGGCGCGTACGCGGTGCGCCGCAGCCTCTGCTCGAGCACCTGCTCGATGCTGACGCCCTCGTAGCCGAGCTCGATCAGTTCGCGCTGGTGGGTGCCGAGGGCGAGGTCCCAGGACTCCTGGATGGGGCGCTCGCCGAGGCTGCGGTCGCCCATGATGGGCCGGGCCGCGCCCTGGGGCAGCAGGCGGCGCAGCATCCACAGCACGTCGGAGCAGCGCTCCAGTTCGGGCTGGGCGGCGATGTTCAGCAGGGCTCGCTGCACTCCGCGCTGCTGGAGTCTGAGGTTGAGCGGCGCGAGACGGTCATGGACGTCGCGGGCGAGCGGTGGCAGGGCGTCGTAGCCGACCCGGCCGACGCGGTCGCCGCCCATCATGATCTCCACCAGCCGGCGCACGTCGCGCCGGCCCGGCACGACGTCCTTCTCGATGCAGGTGACGGCCGCGTCCTGGAAGTCGTACGGCGTCGGCTTGGCGCGGTCGCGCATGCCAGCCAGCAGGATCGACGTCTCGAAGACGGCGATGGCGTCGGCGGTGGAGGCGAGGTAGCCGCCGCGGCGGGCGGCGCGCACGATGTCCACGGACCAGCCGAGCAGTTCTGCCTCGTCGAGCGGGTCGAGGGCGGGCGGCCGCTGGAGGAAGCCGGTGAGCCTGTCGGCGGGCGGTGCCACGGGCACGGGGGCCGCCACGGGCAGGGTCTTCCTCGGTTTCGTGCCCGCGCCCGCCTGCCCGGCCAGCCGGAAGGGCCGGACTCGGGTGCGCTTGAGGTTCTTCGCCCATTCGGTGGCGGCGATGGAGACCGAACCCGCGGCCAGTCCGAACTGTGCCTCGATCGCCGCGTGGCTGGACGGGATGAGGCCGTGGCGCCACTTGGTGCCGCTGGGCGGGCTGATGGTGAAGGTGTCGCTGCCGTGCACGCCGAACTCGGCGACGCGGCTGGCCGCGTGGAAGGCTCCGCAGACGTAGAGGCAGTCGGCGGGGTCGGTGCCGGTGGCCGCGAGGTGCTCGCGCATCCGGGTCCACATGTACCGCTCGCGGTCCTCGTCGACGCGCACCCGGTGCGGGTCGCCGGGGGCGAGGCGGCGGAAGAGGCTGCCGATGAGCAGCATCACCTGGCGGTAGGTGTCGTGGTCGCTGTCCCCGAGGGGCAGTTCGACGAACTGGTGCCACCACTCCGACCAGTGCCGGACCCGGCCGTGCCGCAGGAGGTGCTCCTCGAGTTCGGCGAAGCGGGGGCGCAGGTCGCCGATCTCCACGCCGACGGCGTCCCCGTGCAGGGCCGTGTCCTCGTCGGCGGCCGGGGCGTCGGGGTCCGTATCGTCGGTCTGCTGTGCTGCCGTGCGCTCGGTCTCCCACTGGAAGACGTGGTCGGAGGAGCGGTCGACGAGGACCAGTTCGACGCCGGGGGTGTCCAGGGCGTAGGCGATGGCCTGGTACTCGGCGGAGGCCTCCGTGACGGGGGCGACCACCGAGAGCGGGGTCCAGTCGGCGGGGAAGCCCTCGACCTCGGTGGCGAACGCCTGGACGGCCACCGGGAGGCGGCAGTTGCGCAGTTCGGTGAGGAGAGGGGCCATGTCCTCGCACAGCTCCAGGTACACCGTCTTCGGCTGCTTCTCGCGCAGCCGGCGGGCCATGGCGATCGCGGAGGCCGGTGAGTGGTGGCAGACGGGGAAGATCTCCAGCGGTTCGCGCACCGCGCGCTCGACGTCGTCGACGATGCCCCGCAGGATGCCCTCCAGGGCGCCTGGCCCGTCGGCGAACTCCGTTGCCGCCTCGTGGAGTTGGCCGCGCAGGGCCTCGAAGGTGCCGCCGCTCACGACGCCGCTCACGACAGGGTCGCGATCGCGTCACGGCCGCCCTCGAGGAACTCCGGCCAGGAGCCGCCCTCTTCCTTGCTGCGCGGTTCGACCACGCCGTGCAGGTACTTGTTGATGATGGCGAGGTCCTCGGGGTCGCGGCGGGCCAGGGAGCCGACGAGGGAGGAGGCGAGGGTGTGGGCGGTCAGGGCGCGCTCGCCGAAGAAGTTGCTGTGCAGGATGGCGTCCTCGAGGACGCCGATCTGTTCGGCGGTGGACAGGGCTGACTCCAGTTTCTCGTCGTCGCTGCCGGCGGCGGCCGCGGAGGCGCGCAGGTCGGCGAAGCTCTGCAGCAGCACGTCCAGCAGGGTCGGCGGGACGTCGAGTTCGATCCGGTGGCGGCGCAGGAGTTCCTCGGTGCGGAAGCGGACGATCTCCGCCTCGCTCTTCTTGTTCGTCACCACCGGGATGCGGACGAAGTTGAAGCGGCGCTTGAGCGCCGAGGACAGGTCGTTGACGCCCCGGTCGCGGCTGTTGGCGGTGGCGATGACGGAGAATCCGGGCTTGGCGAAGACGATGTTCTCGCCGTCGGCGCCGTCCAGTTCGGGGACCGAGATGTACTTCTCCGACAGGATGGAGATCAGCGCGTCCTGGACGTCACTGGTGGAACGGGTGAGTTCCTCGAAGCGGCCGATGGTGCCGGCCTCCATCGCGGTCATGATCGGTGAGGGGATCATCGACTCGCGGGACTGGCCCTTGGCGATCACCATCGACACGTTCCACGAGTACTTGATGTGGTCCTCGGTGGTGCCCGCCGTGCCCTGCACGACCTGGGTGGAGTTGCGGCAGATCGCCGCGGACAGCAGCTCGGCGAGCCAGCTCTTGCCGGTGCCGGGGTCGCCGATCAGCAGCAGACCGCGGTCCGAGGCGAGGGTGACGATGGAACGTTCGACGAAGCTGCGGTCGCCGAACCACTTCTGGTCGATCTTCCGGTCGAGGCCGTCGGCCCGCTCGGAGCCCAGCACGAACAGGCGGACCATCTTCGGGGAGAGCCGCCAGGAGAACGGCTTGGGGTTGTCGTCGATCGACTCCAGCCAGTCCAGCTCCTCGGCGTACTTGATCTCGGCGGGGGCGCGCAACAGGTCGGTCATCGAAGTGCCTTTCTCAGCGAAGAAATAACAGCGAATACCGGCAGGTGGGGAAGTCCTAGGCGAGGAACGTCTTGAGTTCCTGGACGAGCTTGCGGATGTGACCGGAGATCACCGGGGTGCCCTGGTCCTTGAAGCGCTCCCGGAACCAGGGGTTGACGCTGCCGCGCCCGGAGCTGGTCACCGAGCCGACGGGGATGAACTTGACCCCGGAGCGGTGGAGGCCTGCCATGCTGTCGAACAGGGGTTGCTGCTGCCATTCGTAGAAGTCGGAGATCCACACCACGACGGTGTTGCGCGGCTCGGCGACCTTCGGCTGGGCCAGGGCCATGGCGACCGTGCCGTCGGTGCCGCCGCCGAGCTGGGTGCGCAGCAGCGTCTCGAAGGGGTCGTGCACCCAGGGGGTGAGGTCGACCGCGCGGGTGTCGTACGCGATCAGGTGGACGTCCACCTTGGGCAGTCCGGCGAAGATCGAGGCGAGGATGGTGCAGTTGACCATGGAGTCGACCATCGAGCCCGACTGGTCCACGACCACGATCAGCCGCTGCGGGGTCGTCTTGCGGGCGGTGTGCCGGTAGTAGAGGCGGTCGACGTAGAGCCGCTCCTCCTCCGGGCTGTAGTTGGTGAGGTTCTTCCAGATGGTGCGGTCGAGGTCGAGGTTGCGGAAGACCCGCTTGGGCGGGATCGAGCGGTCGATCGCACCGACCGTGGCCTTCTCCACCTGGGTGCGCAGGACTTCGGCGACCTCGTCGACGAAGCGGCGGATCAGGGACTTCGCGTTGGCCAGGGCCACACCCGAGAGGTTGTTCTTGTCCCGCAGCAGCTGTTCGATGAGCGACATGCTCGGGGTGAGGCGGGCGGCGAGCTTGGGGTCGGCGAGCACCTCACGCAGGTGCATGCGCCGGACGAGGTCGCCTTCCAGCGCGCCGAGTTCGGGTCCGATCGCCGGGATCAGGCGGCTGAGGTCGGGGGTGGCGCGGTTGCCGCCGGTGCCGGTCGGACTGACGCCGGTGCCGCCGCCCGCGCCGCGGCCGCCCCGCAGGTCACCGGGTGCGCAGCCGAGGGCGCGCTCCAGCCAGCCGGCGTCGGACTGCCAGCGGGACAGCTGTCCGGCGCTGACGGCCCCGGTGCCGGTGGCGAAGACGTTGAGCAGCACCTTGGAGACGAGCGCGGCCCGGCGGACCTCCGCGGCACGGTCGCGTGTGTCGGCGTCTTCCGCCTCGGAGTTCTCGGCTTCGGAGTTCTCGGCCTCGGGCACCATCAGCCCGTCGAACTCCGCCGCCAGCTCGGGGTGGCGCTGCACGATCGAGTCGACGGAGGCCTGCGGGTCGAGCAGGGCGGGAGGCAGTGCGATGTCCTCGACGACGGCGAGGCTCGCCGACTCCAGCGCGGCCTGCTCCTCGGGGTCGAAGAGGCGGGCGAGCAGCCGCCAGTACAGGACCTGCCGACGATTGTCGTCGGGGGCGGCTTCGGGTGTCCGGTCGTTCATTTGCGCAGCAGCCTTCCCGCTCGCTCCCGCAGGACGGTGACGGCGTCGGTGGCGGCCTTCTCCGCCTTGACGCCCGTCTTGTCGGTGGTGCCGCCGGCCCAGGCGCCCGCGTGGAGGGCGACGGTCTTCCTGCGCACGGTGGTCTCCACGGCGAGCGGCTGGAGGCGGAACGCCCCGCCGTCCCAGCGGAGCAGGCCGATGCAGGCGCCGGAGGCGAGGGCGGCCTCGGGGGTGAGCGGGCCGGCGACCGGGATGCGGTCGGTGTCGACGGCGAGCTGGTCGCCGGCGACGGTGAGGACGACGGTGTCGCCGTCCGCACTGGTGGTGTAGCCCTCCAGGAACACCGGTTCGGCCAGACGGGCGGGGTGGCGGTCCAGGGGTGCGGTGGGCGCGGCGCCCGCGGTGGGAAGGGCGACGCGGGCGGTGGCGAAGGGGTCGGCCGCCTCGCCGGGGCGGGCCCGCGTGTCGTCCCAGACGAGATCGCCCTCGGCCGTGAGGGGCATGGCGTCCAGGTCCATCGACCGGCCCTCGCCGAGGGCGGCGAGCAGCGAGAGGTGGGGCCGGAGCAGCTGCCAGACGCCTGCCGCGACGACGGTGTCCGGCTTGGGTACCGAGACGCTCGCGCGGACCAGGCGGGACGGGGTGCCGTCGGCGGGTTCGAACACTGCGTGCACCTGGGCCTGGGCGGCGGTCGCGTGTTCGTGCAGGTCGACACCGAGCGGGAGCAGCCGGCCGGTGGCGGCGGCGGTGGCGGGCTGGTCCGCGGCGCCGGGCCGGGTCAGCAGCAGGGCGCGGGCCCACAGGTCGCCCCAGCGGCGGGCGGGGATCCGCTCCAGGGCGGAGCCGGGGCAGGAGGCGGCGAGTTCGGCGGCGAAGCCGTCGAGCAGGGTGGCCAGGCGGCGCAGTTCGGGCCGGGGAAGCATGGCGGAGACGATCTGCGCGGCGCCGCCGACGAGTTCGTGGTCGATGCCCCGCCAGCCGGCGCGGGCGAGGTCCGCGAGCCAGGTCCGGGCGGCCACGAGCAGGTTGACCTGCTGCGGGTCGCCGGGGGCCGACGGCGGCTCGGCGGTGCGGGTGCGGCCGGTCGCCGCGTCGGCGCGGGCCGCGAGGACGTCGTGGGCGGCGCCGAGGAGGGCGGTGCGGGCGGCGGCCAGTGCGAGGAAGTGGTCCTCCCCGGCGGTTCCGGCCGCGGCCTTCTCGGCCGCTTCGGCGACGCGGGAGGCGAGCGGGCTGCCGCTGACGGCACGGGTGATCTCCGCCAGGTCACCGGCCTGGTCGGTCCGGGGCCGCAGCAGGCCCGCGACGAGACACCGGTCGAAGGCGTCGACCGCGGCCAGGGCCTCGGCGAGCCCGTCCACCGGCGCGGTGAGCACGCCTGTGCCCTCTCCTCCGCCGGTCCGCTCGCCCCCGCCGGAACCGGCTCCGGGGCCTGCCGTCCCGCGGGTCGGCGGGAACCACTGCATCTCGGGCAGCGGGACGGTCACCGGGGCCTGTTCGAGATAGGCGAGATGGCGCAGGAACCGGCTGAAGACGGGGGCTGCGGCCGCCTTGCCGTCCGCCTGCTGCGGGTGGGTCCCGGTCATGGCCGCGGTGAGGGCGCCGGCGTCCGGCTCCCCGCCCGCCGTGTCGACGCGCAGATAGCGGGCGACGCGGTCGCCGCCGTACTGCAGCACCGCCTCGGTGACCAGGGCGCGGATGTGGTTGCAGAACGAGCCGCGCGCGCCGCCGCAGGGCCGGTTGTTGTTGGTGCTGCACGCGAACGCGTAGGTCCCGGCGGCGACCGACGAGACGTAGACCCGCTCGATGTCCGAGCCACTGGAGACGACACCTTGCAGGCGTCCGTCGGCCAGTTCGACAAAGGGGACCTTGGCGAGTTTGCGCGGCATGGCGGGCGGGACCACCCGGGCCGTACTCGCCCTCTCCCAGTTCTCCCGGTCCGAGAACACACCATCTCCTTTGTGGCACACGGCTGCACACGCCGGATCGGCGCAGCGCAGTGGGGGTTGTCGCACCTGATCGGCTCGACAACGACGAACTTAGCGCCCACCACTGACAACGCCTCTGACCTGCGATGACACCACCGTCCGAGAGGAAGCGGACGGCGGCTCAGGTCCACGCAGCACAGAGCCCCGTCGGCGGAGGCCGACGGGGCTCGTCGTATGGAAGGGTCCGAGGTCGCTCTACCCGGTTGTGGTGGGGTCCGGCCGAGGATCCCGTTGGATGTCCTCCTGGTCCTTGCCGTCACGGCGGCGGTGGCGGATCACGCCGATGGGAACGGCGGCGGCGAGAAGCAGTGCCATGAGTCCGCCGAGGAGGACAGGGAAACTGGAGGCGGACTCGACCCAGGTGGCGGACGGCGCGGAGGCACCTGGCTTGTGCGGGAAGGTGATCCGGGCGTGGTACGTCTTCTCGACCAGACCGCTCTTGAGCTCGAGGGTTGCCTTCCACGGTCCGTCGGCCACCTGGTCGGTCACAAGGACCTTCACCGGTTCGGACTGGCGTGGTGCCAGGGTCGTGCCGAGCTGCACGGCGTAGGGGCCGGCGCTGAGGCTTCCGGACACTTTGGACAGCCGCAGCGTGCCGCTCAGGTCCAGGGCGCGGCCTCCGGTGTTGTGGATCTGGGCCAGCACGACCGCACGGCCCGAGGCGTCGCGCTCCGCGGTCATCGTGTCGGCGGTGAAGTCGCTGGGCGGGGGGTTCTTGCCCCCGACCGAAAGGTAGGCGCGGATCCCGGTCCGGTTGACCAGGGTGATGCTGCCGCCGCGGCCGCCGGAGATCTGCGCCCAGACCACTCCGTACCGTTCACCGGGAGCGGCATCCTTGGGCACCGTCATCGTCACGGTTGCGCGAGCGGTGGAATGGGCGGGCACGTCGAGACTGCGGTGGTCCAGAGTCGTCCAGGTGGTGAGTTCGCTCTTGGCTCTTCCGCTCTCTCCGACGAACGCGCCGCGGACGATGTGCGCGGCGCCCGGATACAGGTCCACGTGTGCCTTCGAAGCAGAGCTGTTGGAGACTTCGACGCGTCGCTTGATGGTGGTGCCCGGCAACAGGTTGTCGACGATGTAGTGGTGCGCCCGTGGATCGTCCGCAAGGGAAGCCGGGATATCGACCAGTCGTACGCCGACAACGCCTGGATCGGTGGTGGTGGCCGCTGATGGAGAGGTGCTGGTGGCCGCGGCGAACGCCGCGGCCACCAACACCACTGCCGGCACGAATCTGCGCACAGGGAATGCCTCTGCTGGATACGGCGTCAGGAGACGGAGTGGGTGATTGTCGAGGTGTACGTGCCGACCAGGGTGTTCGCCGGAACCCTGATGGCGATCGTCGGATTCCAGGTCGCCGTGTTGATCCCGGACACGTTGGCAGCGGTCTGCACGGGGCCGGCCGGGTACATCGGGCTCAGGTTGTGCGAGGTCACCGTGGCGGTGCCGGTGACCGTCGCCGCCGGAGCGGTGTAGGTGCTGGAGCCGGCGGCGGAGACGGAGATGGTCGAGGGACCGGTGAAGTCCACCGCGTTCGCCGTGGCGGTCCAGTCGGCGGTTCCGCCGCGCTCGTCAGTGACCGTGACGGTGCCGAGCTGGCTGCTGACGGTCTGCGGGCTGGAGCTGACGGTGGTGGAGCCGAGGTTCACCGGTCCGGTCGGCACGGTGATGCCGAGCGTGCCGCCGGAGACCTCCAGGGTGACCGGGGTGTCTTCTGCCGAAGCCGATGTCGGGCTTGTCAGAACGCTGGCGACGCTGGATATGAGCATCGCCACAAGAATACGCTTGCGCATTCTCGGATCCTCTCCTGTGCATGAATGGAATTCTCGCCCATACGCGAGAATGCGCCGGCGGCAGAGGGGATGATCTGCGCTGACGTGATCTGATCATCCCCTTATCCGGTGCGTCCTTAGCTAGTCCGTCCGGGTGTTTGCCACAGGGCCCCGTATTTGGCATACGTCCAGGCCACGGCAGAGGAATTCCGCGTCAGAACATCACCAGGGCACGACTCCGCCGTCGTCGAACATCTGACCAGTGGGGCCGTCGTCGGGAAGAGTCGCCAACCGGATGGCGATCGCCGCGCCCTGCTCAGGGGTCCGGGTCCCGCTGAACCCGTTGAGGTCGGTGGCCACATAGCCGGGGCAGGCGTTGTTGATCAGAATGCCGGTGCCGCTCAGTTCCTTGGCGTACTGGATGGTGACGGCGTTGAGGTAGGTCTTCGTCGGCGCGTAGCCCCCGCTGATCCCGCCCAGGTCGAGACCGGGCGTGGTCTGCAGGGCAAGAGAGCCGACATGGCTGGACTGGTTGACGATCCGGGGGCGGGCCGAGTGACGCAGCAGCGGCAGCATCGCGTTGGTGACCCGGATGACGCCGATGACGTTGGTCTCCACCAGCCGCCGCACCGTCTCCAGGTCGAGGGTCGTGGGCTCCTCCGGCCAACCGCCCGCAACCCCGGCGTTGTTGACCAGCACGTCGAGGCGTCCCGCCCGCTCCTCGATCAGCCGCGCCGCGGCGGTCACGCTTTCGTCGTCGGTCACGTCCAGGGGCACGCCGAACGCGTCGGCGCCTTCCGCGCGCAGTTTCGCCACGGCGTCGGTCCCGCGCCGCTCGTCGCGAGCGCCGACACCGACGCTCCAGCCCAATGCGCCCAGCCCGGCCGCGATCTCGTACCCGATTCCCTTGTTCGCGCCGGTGACCAGCGCGATCGTCTTCTCGCTCATGACAGTGAGCATGGCCGCGCTTCGCCCAGGCACCAACACCGTGTCGGTCATGCGGCAATACCCGGGCGACATCGATCGACCGTCCGGCGAAGTTACTGTGCAGGCATGGAAATACGCGAGCTGCGGTACTTCGTCGCCATCGCCGAGGAACTGCACTTCGGCCGGGCCGCCCAGCGTCTGGAGATGGCACAGCCGCCCCTGTCCCGCGCGATCGCCCGGCTCGAACGCCGGCTCGGGGTCACCCTGCTGGAGCGCACCAGTCGCAAAGTCACGCTCACCGAGGCCGGGGCCGTGCTGCTGTCCGAGGGGCGCGCGATACTGAGCGCGGTAGCCGCAGCCGAGCGGCGTACCCGGCAGGCCGCGCAAAAGCGTTCCCGTCTCGTTCTCGCCGTCAAATCCGGTACCGCCGGCGAGTTGCTGGCCAAACTGCTCGATGCCTATCGCGCGGAGCCCGGCGCGGCCACCGTCGATCTGTTGCTCTGCGAGGCTCATCAGCAACAGGAACTGCTGCAGAACGGGCAGGCCGATGTGGCTCTGCTGCATTTGCCATTCGATTCGACGGTCGGACTCGACACCGAAATTCTGTACACCGAGGGACAGGTGGCGATCCTGCCCGCCTCTCACTCACTCGCCGGCCGCTCACGGATCCGGACGGCCGAGGTCACCGCGTTGCCGGAACTCCCGATGGCGCGCTGGCCCGGTCCTGGCGGCAGCTACCCGGAGGGACCGGGGGCAGAGGTACGGAACCTGACACAGCTCTTCCAGCTGATCGCGCTCGGCCGTACCACCGTGATCGTGCCCGAGTCCGCGGGCACCGATCTGCGCCGGGATCTCACCGCCGTGCCGGTCCTGGACGCACCACCCGTGACAACGGTGATCGCCTGGCCGTCGCAGAGCCGGCTTCGCGCCGTCGCCGACCTGATCCGGGTGGCAACTCGTCTTTGACCGGTCGTGCTTTCCGGGCTCGCAGATGCGTCGAGAGCGGCTGCGACGGCCCGGCGGGCGTCAGGCTCGTTCACCTAAGTTTGCGGGTCCGACGGCATCTCGGCGCCGGGGTGGTCGGTATACGGTCCGAATCGCGCTTTCCCTGATCAGGAATGGCTTACATCAACGGAGATTCGAGCCGAACAGAACAGGTGCCATGCCGACCGTCATATCCGATACCTCGTCCCACTCCCCCCAGTCCCCGGCCCCGTCCCGGCATCCGTCGGCCACCGTGGTGCTGGCCTGCCTCGGGGTCTTCGTCTCCTATCTGCCGGTGGTCGGCGTCTCGGTCGCGCTGCCGGTGCTGCAGCAGGCGCTGGACGCCTCCACCGCAGGACTCCAGTGGATCACCGACGCCTTCATCCTGCCGACCGCGGCCCTGCTGCTGACCTGCGGGATGCTCGGTGACCTGTACGGACGCAAGAAGGCGTATCTCACCGGGCTGGCCGTGTTCTGCCTCGGCTGTCTGGTCTGTCTGACGGCCGACAGCGTCGTCCAGGTCTGCGTCGGTCAGGCGTTCGCCGGGGCGGGGACGGCCGCACTGCTGCCCTCGACCCTCGCTCTGATCAGCCATGCGCGTCCCGAACCGGGGCGACGGGCGAGGGCGATCGCGCTGTGGACGGCGTCCCTCGGCCTCGGGCTGACCGTCGGTCCGCTGATCAACGGGGTGATCGTGGAGCACGTGAGCTGGCGGTGGATCTTCCTGCCGTCGCTGGCCGCCGGGCTGCTCGCGATCGTCGTGGGCGCGGCCGTCCTGCCGGACTCCCGGGCCACCCGCGAACGGCATCTGGACATCCCCGGACAGCTCCTCGCGATCATCGCCATCACGGGACTCGTGTACGGCGTCATCGAGGGCGGCAGCGAGGGCTGGTCCTCGGCCGAGGCGGTGACCGCGTTCCTGGTGACCGCGGCCGCGGTACCCGCGTTCGTGCTGGTGGAGCTGCGTTCGCCGTGCCCGATGCTCGATCTGCGGCTGTTTCGCTCCCCCGCCTTCTCCGGAGCGGCCCTGGTGATGGCGATCACCCTGTTCGCCCAGGTCGGGCTGGTCTTCGCCCTGAGCGAGTACTTCGGGCTCGTCCACCACGCCTCGACGTGGGACATCGGGGTGCGGCTGGTGGCCCTGAACGGTTTCACCGTCGTCCTGGGGCCGCTCGTGGGCCGCCTGATGAACCGCACTTCGCCCCGGCTGCTGCTGGTCACCGGTCTCGTCGTCGGAGCCATCGGTGCCCTGTGCGTCACGTTCTTCCGGGCCGGCACCGGCACCGGTACGGCCGCGCTGGTCATCGCGGTGTTCGGCGTCGGCATCGCGCTGGCCATGGCCCCGATCACCACGATCGCCATGGACAGTCTCCCGCACCGCCTGGCGGGCACGGCGGGCGCGGCGAACGGCGCCCTGCGGCAGATCGGCAGCGCGCTGGGCCCGGCGGTCTTCGGTGTCGTCCTCACCCAGCGGACCCTGGACACCCTGCCCGGACATCTGGCCGGGTCCGGGCTGAACCCCGCCGAGCAGGGCGAGGTCCTGGGCGTGGTGTCCCACGTGGGCATCCAGGCCGGCGCGTTCCTCCGGCTGGACACGCCCGCAGCCACCGGACGGGCGCAGGGGGCGTACGGGGCGGGCTTCACGGACGCGCTGCACACGTGCGCGATCGTCGGGGGTGTCGGGATGCTGCTGGCAGCGGTGATCGCCTACGTCCTCACGGGGGCGCGGCGCACGAGGGCCGAGACGGACTGACGGAACGACGGCCGCTCCGCCGGTGTGTCACCTGGTGGAGCGGCTTCGCCGCGTGTACAGCAGCGTCACCGCGGCGACCGCCACCGCCGCCGCACCGGCCGCGCGGACCCCGTCCCGGGAGCGCCAGGACAGCACCGAACCGGTCGAGTGGGCGGACAGCACGGACCGCGCGCTGAGCCAGGAGCCGATGGAGGCGAAGGACGCGGCGGAGCCGACAGATCCCAAGGACAGGAAGCTGCCGACCGAGGCGACGGACAGGGAGCTGCCGACGGAGCCGATGGACAGGAAGGAGTCGACCGAGCCGATCGACAGCGCCGAGTTCTTCGACCACAGTGACCGCCAGGAGCCGTCACCGTCCCGCTGTGCCACAGCTCGCGTCACGGACCGCGTCATGGACCTCGTCATGATCCGATCATAGGGCCGGGTGGGTCAGGACGGAGGCCAGTCGCGGTACGCGATACGGGGCAGGTCGCGGACCTCGCCGACGGTGCCCCACTCGTCGCGGCCGAGCCGGGCCAGCGGCCGCAGCCGTCGGATGTCGGGGTGCCCGTCGACGAGGACGTCCTCGCGCACGGCGGCGTGCACGACCCGGCCGAGGACCAGTGTGGAGTTGCCGATGCCGAGGGTGGAGTGCAGCCGGCACTCCAGGGCCACGGGCGCGGCGGCCACCCGGGGCGGCCGCACACGCAGCGAGGGCTCGCGTTCGATGCCGACCGCGTCGAACTCGCCCTCGTGGGCGGGGAAGTCGGTGCCGGTGGCGTTGATCTGCTCGAAGAGCTCCTCGGGCGCGAAGTTGACGACGAACTCGCCGGTGGCCTCGACGTTGCGCAGCGAGTCCTTGCGGCCGACGGAGGTGAACTGGACGATCGGCGGGTCGGTGCAGGCGACGGTGAAGAAGGAGTGCGGTGCAAGGTTCGCACCAAATGGGGCTGCTGCCGAGACCGTGGAGACCCAGGCGATCGGCCTGGGCACCACCACTGCGGTCAGAAGCCGGTAGAACTCGCTGACGTCCATGGCCCGGGGATCGAAGTCGATGCGCATGTCGATCAGTATCCCGCGCCAAGCCGCAGACCATATCACCAGGTCAGCGGCATGACGCAGCCGCGAAAGCCGAGGAAAGTCCCGGGTGTCGGAAGGATCCGAACCCTGGAGCTGACAAAGCAATGCCCACCGCCACCGACCTGTCCCTGTGGGACGACTTCGAGGTCCCCGCGCAAGCCCGACGCGGCCAGATAACCCTGAGCCTGCACGACCACCTCGCCACCTACGTCCCCAAGCGCCCAGCGGCTTACCTGCGCATCTCCTCCGACCGATTCGGTCTGGAGGCCGGCGTGGACCGCCAGCAGGAGGACACCAACGACACTCGCAAGCGACTGCGGTGGCCGGAGTTCGTCAAGGTCTACAAGGAGAACGACACTTCCGCGTTCAAGAAGCGCAAGGTAGTCAAGGAAGACGGCACCATCGACTGGGTCGTGCTCCGCCCCAAGTTCCGCCAGCTGCTGGCCGACCTCGCCAGCGGCGAAATCGACGGCGTGATCTTCTACGATCTCGACCGCCTGGTACGTCGCCCCCGTGATCTCGAAGACCTGATCGACATCGTGGAGTACGTCAAGCGGCCGGTCCTCGGCGCGACCGGCGGCCACATGAACCTCATCAACGACAGTGACCGGCACATGGCCCGCATCATGTGCGTGATGGCGCTCAAGTCCTCCGAGGACACATCACGCCGCGTCGCCCGCATGCACCTGTCCTGCGCCCAGGACGGCAAGATCCAGGGCCGCATAGCCTATGGATGGGTCCGCACCGGAGCGGAGAAGGGCACCCTCAAGCCGGAAGAGGCCAAACTCGTCGAGCAGATCTTCAACGACTGTTTGACGGGCGAGACCGCCTACGGGATCGCCACCAAGCTCAACCGACAGGGCATTGCCTCCCCCGCCGGCACGCGGTGGTCCAGCACCATGGTCAACAAGCTACTCCGCAACCCGCGTTACTGCGGCATGGTCTCCTACGGCGGACAGCACCGCATCGACCCAACCGTGGACTGGGACGGCTGGTCCCGTGTCCTCTTCGACGACACGGGACGGCCGCTGCTCGGTACTTGGGAGACGATAATTACACCCAAGGACTGGTCACAGGTGCAGTTCGAGCTTCAGTTGCGTCGGCAGAAGAGGGGGCTCGCTCCCGGCCAGAAGCGCCCTCCAGTGGCGGCGAAGTACCTGCTCTCCGGAATCTTCCGCTGCGGGAAGTGCGGACGCGGAATGGTCGGTGCCTGGCCGGGAGGCAAAGCCAATCCCGCACGACGCGAGTACCGCTGCCCACCCTCTGCCTCCGGCGGCTGCAACGGCACCTCCATTGTGGCCGATGCCGCAGAGCGGGCTGTGGTCCAAGGGATGGAGACATTCCTTCTCACGCTTTTCGAGGCCACCAGCCCGGACCAGGAGGGAGACCCCACCCGCCTTGCTGCCCTACGCGCCAAATTGGAGGAGGAGATCCAGCGCAAGCGCAAGCTCATCACTCGGTGGACTGAGGGAAGTCTTTCCGAGGTCGGGCTGGAGGAGGACGACTACCTGCTGATGCTGGCCGGTGTGAACAGCAGGATCGGCGGCATGCGAGCGGAGATCACCACGGCGGAGGGCGGGGGGCCACGAACGATCCCACGTGACAAACTACTCCAAGGCTGGCGTGACGGCACCGTCCAGCAGCGCCGTACTCTGCTGAAGCGCTACCTCCACCACATAACGGTGCTGGCCCCCGTCCGGGATCTACCTGACGGCGTGTCCGCCGTCCAAGCTCGTCTTAACCCGCAGTGGAAAACCAAGGAGGAGATCGCGGCTTGAAACGGGGCATGCGCCTCCGAGCGAGCGGGCCCGTGCGCGATCTCTCTGAGCTCATCGCCCCATCAGCTGGAGTACCTGCCGGAGCCGAGCAAGCTCTGCCTCGTCCAGACTCGGGGCGCCGGCGAGGAAGCGCTCGCCCCATGCAGAGGCAATGCCGCCCGCCATCACCGACTCAATGGTAGCCAGGTCCTCAATCTCCTCATCAGAAGAGCTCAAGTGGGCTTCGCACTCACTGACAAGACGGAACTCATGGACCATCGCGGAACTCCGCTCAGAGCTCTGCCCTCGTGCGCTACCTGCCTCCGCCGACTTCGAGAAGCAGCCGAGGGCAATCTTCGGCTGAGTCAGAGTCGGGCAGAATCATCGATTTGCACCTGCCGCCGTGACGTGGTAAGTCGTTAGCAGGTCCCGGACCCAGCATTCGCGGGCAGCCCCAAGAATGCCGCTTCCGCCAAGCGGAGTCGACGCCGGTCGGGCTGACCTACGCGAGTTTCGCCCCCCAACGCATCAAAACGAGGGACTCCTGACAAGACCTCAAGCGCTGCCCTTGGCTTCGCCCATCGGAAAACGAGCCCCCAGAGGGCAGTCGCCACCTGAGGTCGACGCTGGGGTGAGCGGGGTCGAGACGGAACCGGTGGCAGAAGTCGTAGAACTTCGTCTTGACCGACGAGTCCATCTTGTAGAGCTCGTTCTCGGCCTTCTGGTAGCGGCTCAGGCGTGCAGTCATCGTGCGGCACCTTGTGCTTCGGTGTCGGGAGTCGAGGAGCACGGTCAGCAGAGCGTCAAGATCGGCGAGCCATTCGTCGGCCGAGCGGATGGTGAACCCGGCATCGCGGTAGGCGCTCCAGGTCTTGTCGCTCTCCTCGTCCTCCTGGTCGTACGGCTCGGCCATGACGGCGATCCGCGGGGTGCCGTGGCCCCAGACGAAGTCGGTGAGCCAGCCGCGTTCGCCGAGTTCGTAGCCGTAAGCGGGCCCTCTTGCCGCCGTCGGCCAACACGTGGGCGAGGCGGGTGAGCGGGGCGTCGGGTTCGTCCTCGTCGAGGTATTCGAGGATCTCCCGGTCCCACGGCAGATCCCGCACGGCTGCTTCGAGAGGAGTCTCGTTGGAGGCTCCGTGCACAAGCGGAAGATCCCGCTTGCCGCGGCACAGGCCACACACTCTCGCCTCCCGGCCACGTGCCGTCCCGGCCCGCGGCGGGCACGGTAGGCCGGAACGGCACGGATCACCGCTTTCAGCCGCCGACTGAGGACTGGGCCGCGGCCCTGATGGGCGGGGTGGCGTCGGCGGGGCGGAGGTAACCGTCGGCCGCGGCCCGGCTCGTGCTCGCGACCCAGCGGGCGACGAACTGAGCGTGCGTGGGATACAACTCGGCGAGTTCCGCGGTGCTGAAGGGCACCATTGCCGAAGATGAAGCAGAAGGGCGAGCCCGTCTGTCCAAGGCCGGAGAAGGTCGCCACCGGGACGTCCATGGACGGGGTGCGGATGCCGCCCTTGACGTTGCCGTGGGCATCGAGCACGAACGCCGGGGCAGGGCCTGTGGTGAGCGCGAGCCTGGATGCAGGGGCGGGCGCCACTCCTGTCGTTGCCCAGGGCAGGCCCAGGCGCCAACTGCCCTTCGGAAGGAAAGCTTTCAGTATCTCGGCGGCACGCGGGACGGCGGTCATGGTTCCTGGAGTACCAGCGTCGCGATGCCTACAGGATCACCGGCATCGTCCAGTGCGTCGATGACCAGCGCGGGCGCCTCCGCCAAGAGACGGACCTCGTGGACGAAGTCTGCCGGTATCGCGCCACCGGCTCGTGAGGTGAGTCCCAACTGCCGTCCCAAAGATGTCAGTACCTCGTCGATACCTCGCTGCCGGGCGTGAACGGCCGCCAAGTTCTCGTTTGGGGAGGGACCGCCTTCCGGGTCTAGTGCCTCGAGTCGGCCACTGACTTGCGGCAGCGCTGCGCACAGCACCGGATGGGCGGCGCAGACGATCGCCCCGAGTAACGCCGACTTGCCCGATCCGGGATCATCAGTCACCACACAGATACCGCCGTCCGCGGCAGAGTCCAGCCAGGGTGCGAGCTGCCGTAACTGATGGCGGCGGCCGACGAAGTACGTACCGACCCGGTCGATGAAGTGCCCCGCGTCGCGACCTTCGTCGACATGCGCCTCCAAGTCGTCCGCGAAGGCCCGCAAGGAGGTGTCCACTGCTCAATCACATGCCGTCGCGGATCCTTGTCGCATTCCGGATTGGTGAAAGGGGAGGTCCAGTTCGACAATGGCCGGGTCCAATGGAGTGGCGTGCACTTCCTGCTCGTATCCGGGCATGGAGCGGACGGCTTCTCCGATGTGGTGGGCGAAGAGGGAGAAACTCACGTGGGGTAGCGCGGGGGTTGGTGCCGAGGCCGTCACGAGAAAGCCAGTCGAGGACCTGGACGACCGCCTTGCTGAATCTGCCGTCGTACGAGGCGGCATCGCCGGAACTGTTAAACGGCGGCAGGCCCACGGAGCGGGGAAGGATGCTTCCCGGACCAGCAGCAACGGACGCGGGAAAGGCTAATACTGCAACGGTGTCTACCGTGACTGCTGACCAGCTCGGTCGTTGGTGTGGTTATGGGTGGGGACCTTGCTGATGTCAGGTTGTGGGCGGGTGAACTGGCCGCTCTGCATGGGCAGTTCGTGCACCGTTTCAATAGGTCGGAGCCAAGAGCATCGGCTCTGGCCTACATGCGGGGACTGATTGCTCCGCTTGAACGCAAGAACGGCTGGACGCTGGCTGAGGAGGCCGGGCATGACGGCCCGGACCGTATCCAGCGGATGCTGAACCGGATCGAGTGGGACGCCGACGAGGTCCTGGACGACGTCCGCGAGTACATCGTGGAACACCTCGGCGACCGGGATGCCGTGCTGATCGTCGACGACACCGGCTTCTTGAAGAAGGGCGTCCGGTCCGCCGGGGTGCAAAGGCAGTACTCCGGCACCGCCGGACGCACCGAGAACTGCCAGATCGGCGGTGCGACGCGAGGTCGCACGCTGTGAGTGGTTACGTAGAGAGGAGGTCGGCATGATGCCGATGACGTAACCCGGGCCAGTGTCCAAGGCCCGTCCCCTCCCCGACGTGCGTCGCTGGTAACGGCGGGGTGCGAAGCTCGGGGAAGAAGCCCAAGGACTCCCGTTCCATCCGGGGGTCACAGGCAAGAGGAAGACCGGACGGGTGAAGCTCACTGAACCCTCAACGATGCTCCGTGATGGCAAGCCTCGCAGATGGGTAGCAACAGCGGGGTGCAGGGCTGGCCGCTGAGAAGCGGCGGGTGCCGGTCGAAGACACCGAGTCGGCCGGGAGGACACCACCGCCCCGGGGTAATGAGGGCGCACACCCCGGTCGCATCTCACACGTGTGGAACGCGACAACCCCGTTGGGGTCCAGACCTGTTGGTCTGGTCAGCCGACCGCAAGGGAGGCCCAGCTCCCCAGTGGGTGCAGGACGGCCCAGGAAGCCAATGCCGGCCGCCGAAAGGCAACAGGAAACCGGAACATGCATCGGCACCTCCGCCGAGTCCCGCATAACTGGCCGGATACGGGTGCATGCCCGGACCCGAAAGGGTGCTGACGTGGGCCGGGTGAGCCTGTGAAGAACGCTGTCGGACAGGAACCGGAACCGAAGGGCAAGTTAGGCACCGTGACGGTCATACCCGCTGCCGATCCGGCCGCGACCAGCACCGGCCCGGTGAACGGACCGGAGGACGCTCCACCCGACTGGGAGGCCATCGACTGGCAGGCCCAGGAGGAGCCAGTACGGCGACTGCGGCAGAGAATCTTCACGGCATCGCAGGCAGGGGACCTGAAAAAGGTCCGCAACTTGCAGAAACTGATGCTCCGCTCCCGCGCTAACCTCGATTCTTCAGCGGGGTTCGGTCGCTGACGGGTTCGGCGGTTCGCCCGTAATGTCCTCCGCCGTTGGAGGACGGGCCGTCGCGTGACGCCGCGGGGTGCGCCGGGTTCCACGGGCCCGGGGACTGCTGGTCCTCCTCCTTCCTGGTCTTCGTCGGGGCGGGTGCCGGCGGTCAGGTGGCGGTCGGAAGGCGAGTGAGCCTCATCCAGCTGGTGGTGAACGCCGATGCCCAGGGCCAGGTCCGCTCGATGCGCAGGTAGCGTCGGCGGGCGTGGCGGGCCAGGCGGGCGGGCAGGTGATAGAGGCGGAAGCGCATGGTGTCCGGCTCGGCATCCGCCAGGTCTTCGCTGTCGTGCAGGGTCAGCAGACGCAGCCAGGCGTCGAGATCGGCCGCGAGATTCGCGGCGAGCATCCAGCCCGTGTTGATCTGCCAGGACTGGGAGGGCAGGTTGTGCAGGCCCATGGCCTTGCCGGTGCGGATACGGTCTTCGACCTCGGCGTGGTCGCGGTGCAGGGCGTCGAGGAACTGGATCTGGTGAGAGCCGGCGATGCCCCACATGTGCCGGATGTTCGTCACCGTGACCGAGTAGCGCCAGCCGGTCTTCTGCTCGAAGGCGGTCAGCTTCTTCAGCTGCCGCCGTGACGGGCGAACCCGGCGGACGATCAGCCGCATCCCGTCCGGCCAGCCGTCCCGGGTGTTCACGCCGGTCAGCTCCGCGATCTGGTAACCCTCTTGAAGTTCGCCGCGCTGCGTCAGCGAGGTCTCCCATGAGCTCTCGGGAAGCTGGGCGATCGCGGCCTCGTCCTCGGGCGTGATCTTCCAGCCGACTGTGTAGCGGACCGTGCGCCGTGTGGTGTTCAACGCTTCGAGGTGCTGAAGCAGGCCGTGTGTGGCCCCCGCGCCGTCGACCCGGATCAGCAGCTTGGACTGCGAGGAGCGGGGGATCTGCTGAAGGCAGGCGGCCAGTACGTGCAGGTGGTCCTCGACGGTGTTTGCCCCCGCGTTGCCCGGGCGCAGTTCCATCGCCAGGCTCTCGCCGGTGTTCGCGCACCAGCCGGCCAGCGGATGGAACCCGAACGTGCCCTTGAAGGTGCCCGCCGCTCCTTCCTTCCTGGACGCGCTCGTGATGACCGTGGCGTCCAGGTCCACGACGATCCAGCCCTTCAAGCGCCGTCCGGCGACGGTGAGATGGGGAAAGCCCCCCGGCCTCAGGCGCAGCAGCGTCCACACGTGGCGGCGTACCCGCCGACGCACCTTCGCGATCTCGTGCAGCGTCGGCTCGTCGAGCCCCGCCAGCACCCGGCGCATGGTCGAGTCCGAGACGGCAGGCCCGAACAAGCCCTGATGGTGCAGCTGGAGTTGCTCGGCCTCCAGCACACTCCGTGCCCCGAGCGCGATCGCGACCGCCAACTGGACGAGCGCGGCGGCCCGCTCCCGCCAGCCGCTCGCCGTACTCGACGGCAGCACGCCCGCCAGGCCCCGCGTGAGCCCGACCCGGTCCGCGAGCTTCCGCAGCAGCACCGCTCCCGCATGCCCGACCAGCCCCTTACCGTCGGCCGACACAGACAGCCCACGACCCCACCCTGTACGCTCGACCACCAGAAAGGTGTCCTGACTCCTGCACCGGATACGAACTCGACACTCGCATCCTGGCAGGTCAGCGGCACCTTTCTGCTGTCAGGGCGTCAGCCCGCCCAATTCCGCTGAATAGCCGGGGCTAACACGCTGCTCAGCGTGCGGCGGGTCACGGAGATCAACGCAGGACGCCAGACGGCCGGGATCGACGGTCAGGTTGTCCTGACCGCCTCGGGCAAGGCGGAACTGGCCCACCGGGTCCAGCACCGGATCAGCCCAGGCACGGCCCGGCCCGTCAAAAGGGTGTACATCCCCAAGTCAGGCGGCAGGAGACGCCCGCTCGGCATTCCCGTGATCCTGGACCGGGTGGAGCAAGCCCGGGTCTCCCAGGCACTGGAACCAGAGTGGGAAGCGCGGTTCGAGCCGAAGTCGTACGGCTTCCGGCCCGGCCGCGGCTGTCAGGATGCGATCGCGGCGATCTACTGGACGGCCAAGGGCAGCAGAGCCCGCCGCCAGTGGGTACTGGACGCGGACCTGGCAGCGGCGTTCGACCGAATCGACCATGACCACCTTCTCCAGCAACTCGGTACGTTCCCCGCACGGGAACAGGTCGAGCAGTGGCTGCGAGCGGGTGTGGTCGACGAAGGCCGGTTCACACCGACCGAGGAGGGGACTCCACAAGGCGGCGTGATCAGCCCGGTGCTCTTGAATATCGCTCTGCACGGGATGGAGACGGCTGCGGAAGTCCAGTACCGGCAGACCGGCCGCCGTGCCGGTGACACCATGCCGGGCTCCCCGCTGCTGGTGAGATACGCCGACGATCTTGTCGCCCTGTGCCATTCACGGGAGCAGGCCGAACAGGTCAAAGCGAGGCTTGCCGAGTGGCTGAAGCCGAGAGGGCTGGTCTTCAACGAGGACAAGACGCGCGTCGTCCACCTCGAAGAGGGCTGTGACTTCCTGGGCTTCACCATCCGCCGCTATCACGGCAAGCTGCTGATCAAACCGAGCCGCGAGGCCGTCAGACGGATCCGGAACAGGCTGCGCACCGAAGTGCGGTCCCTTCGCGGGGCCAATGTTGCTGCGGTGCTGCAACGGCTGAACCCGATCATCCGGGGTTGGTCGGCCTACTACCGGAGCGTGGTCGCCAGCGAGGTCTTCACCGCGCTGGACGACTACATGTGGAAGCTCACCTACAAGTGGGCGACCCGCGCTCACCCGAACAAGCCCCGGCACTGGGTCACCGCCCGGTACTACGGCACGTTCAACAAGTCCCGGCAGGACCAGTGGGTGTTCGGTGACCGTGACAGCGGCGCTTACCTGCTGAAATTCGCCTGGACGAAGATCGTCCGACACCAGATGGTCCTCGGCTCGGCGTCCCCGGACGACCCTGCCCTGGCCACCTACTGGGCCGAACGGCGCCGCACCAGCCCGCCACCGCCGATCGACCGCGCCACCCTGCGTCTGCTCCAGGCGCAGAAGGGGCAATGTCTGATCTGCCGGTGCCCGCTGCTGCACGCCGATGACCCGCCGTCCAGCCCCACCGAGTGGGAACAGCGGCTGCGGGACACCCGCCAGGCGATCACCGCGAGGAAGATCACCTACCGTGGGATCGACACGTCGGACGGGGTGCAGCTCCGTCTCATCCACGCGGCCTGCCGCACTGCACGCCTGTGAGTCTTCAGGGCTTGCTTGAGCCGAGCTGCGGGGAAAGCCCGCACGGCCGGTTCTGAGGGGGGACCGTCGCAGCAATGCGACGGTCCTACCCGACTGTTCCTCGCCTACGCGACCGGCCGCGGGCGCGCGCTGATCGACCGCCGCCTGTATCTGCCCACGTCATGGACGGATGACCGGGAGCGCTGCCGACGGGCGGGCGTCGACGACACGGTCGGTTTCGAAACGAAGGTGGCCATGGCCAAGGCGATGGTCCGCCGCGCCATCGCCGAGAAGGTCCCGTTCAGGTGGGTGACGGCGGACGCTGCCTACGGCTTCAGCAAGGGCTGGAGGTTCGAACTGGAACAGGCCGACGTCTTCCACGTCATGGCCACCACCCGGCACGACACCGTCGTCACCCGCTGGTCCATCGACCACCCCGTCCACGACCTGTTCCCCGGCCTGCCACGGCAGAAGTGGAAGCGCCGTTCCTGCGGTGAAGGAGCCCACGGCCGGCGCATCTACGACTGGGCCCGTGTTGAGGTGAGGCCCTGGCACCGCGAGGACCGCCGACACTGGGTGATCGCCCGCCGCAGCGTCAGCCGGCCCGAGGAGGTCTCCTACTACATCGCCTACTGCCCGGCCGGCACCACACTGGACGAGCTCATCCGCATCGCCGGAAGCCGGTGGGCGGTCGAGGAATGCTTCCAGAGCGCGAAGCAGGAATGCGGCCTGGACGACTACCAGGTCCGCCGCTACCCCGGCTGGCACCGCCACATGACCCTCGCCATGGCAGCTCACGCATGCTTGACCGTCCTGCGGGCGCGGGAGCTGGACACGGAGAAAGCAGAAACGGATCCTCCCAGCTCATCCACCTCAGCCTCGCCGAGATCAGACGCCTGATCACCCGCCTCACCGACCGCCGACCTACCCCGGCCGACCACATCCTGCACAGGTCAACCTGGCGCCGCCGACGCCAACACCAAGCACGCATCAGCCACTACAAACGACGCGGACACAGCCCCTGAAAACTGCCCAGCACTCAGAACAAGCACCGTTGCAGTACTAAGACGTCATCTCATTTGGCGAGTCTGCGGTAGCAGATGAGGGTGCAGGCGATGCTGGTGAAGGCGAGGAAGTGGTCGGCTTTGCGTTCGTAGCGGCGGTGGAGTCGGCGGCATCCGGCGAGCCAGGCCATGGTGCGTTCGATGGTCCAACGGTGGCGGCCGAGTCGTTGCGAGGTCTCGATGCCTTGCGGGCGATGCGGTGCCGGATGCCTCGGCCGGACAACCATCGCCGCAGGTGGTTGTAGTCGTAGCCCTTGTCGGCGTGGAGCTTGTGGGGTCTGCGTCGCCGGCGTCCCCGGCGGGAGCGGATCGGAGGTATGCCCTTCACCAGTGGGATCAGTGCCTGGCTATCGTGCGTGTTGGCGCCCGAGATCCCGATGGACAGGGGCAGGCCGGTTCGTTCCGTGATCAAGTGGATCTTTGACCCGTACTTGCCTCGGTCTACAGGATTCGGGCCTGTCAGCTCCCCCTTTTCAAGGCCCGCATGTTGACCGAGTCGATCGCGCACCGGGACCAGTCCAGCTCGCCGCGGGATCCCAGTTCGTCAAGGACCAGGCGGTGGAGTTTGGCCCATACCCGGGCCTTCGTCCACTCGGTGAATCGTCGGTGGGCCGTCGCACCGGACGGCCCGAACGAGGTGGCCGGCAACTGCTGCCACGTGCAGCCCGAGGTCGCCACGAAGACGATGGCGGCCAGCACTTCGCGGTCGCCGTGCCGGCGCCGGCCACCGCCCTGAGGCCGCGACGGCGCCTCCGGCACCACCCGCTGGAACAGCTCCCACAACTCGTCCGGCACCAGCCGCTCAACGATCCCTGCCACGACCGGCAGCTTACTCAACCATATGAGATTACGTCTAAAGAGGTTGAAGCCGAGATCTGCGAACTGCGTCGCCGGCATCCCCGGTGGGGTGCCCGCCGGATCTCCCACGAACTGGCCGCCCGCGGGTTGGAGTCGGCGCCTTCGCGGGCCACGGTCTGTCGTGTGCTGTCCCGCAACGGCCTGGTCCGCACCCAGGAACAGCAACATCCGCGCAAGTACCGCCGGTCGTAGCGCGAAGCGCCCATGCGGTCCGGCAATGCCTTGCGTCCGGGATACCGGAACCTGCGCGCACGCTGCGGCAGTAGCAGCTCCAGGTGGTCCCACAGCTCATCCGACACGATCCACGGCGACGTTCCCACATCGGACCGATCGCTCAACTCCCGCCCCGGACAAGGCCACCAGGACCGATCCACCTCTTTGTGTCAGCCGTGTAAAGGGGGAGGAACTCTTCCCTCCCTTTCCGACGAGAGACATGCAAGCCTCGTCAATCATGCGGTCGTCGACGCGCTTCGTCGTACTGACGACTTCGGCTTTCATCTCGCAGTTCCACACAGGGAGGGATACCCGTTGAGTCAGGATCTCCGACGTAGAGGGTTTCTGGGAATCGCGGGCGCGGGCGTCGTCGGCGCAGCGCTCGGGGCCGGGGCCTTCGCCCCCACTGACGCGCTGGCAAGTCCCCACAGTGACGCCGGCACCCGGCCGGTCGTCGTCGGCACGCGCTCGGGCAAGGTGCGCGGCGTCGAGCGCAGCGACGGCGTGCTGGTCTGGAAGGGCATGCCCTACGCGGCTCCACCGACCGGAGTGCGGCGTTACGCCCCACCGCAGCCGGTGGCGTCGTGGAACGGGGTGCGGGATGCCTCCGCGTACGGCTCTGCCGCACCGCAGGTGCCGCTGCTGCCCGGTCTGCCGGAGACCCCGAACCAGAGCGAGGACTGTCTGTACCTCAACGTCTGGTCCCCGTCGACCAAGGGGAAGCGGCCGGTGATCGTGTGGATCCACGGCGGTGGGTTCCTCGCCGGGACGGGCAACGACCCGACCTTCGACGGTGGGAACTACGCCCAGCGCGACTGCGTCGTCGTCACGTTCAACTACCGCCTGGGCGCCTTCGGCAGCCTCTACCAGCCGGACCGCTACGGTTCGGGGAACCTGCGGCTGCTGGACCAGATGGCCGCGCTGCGCTGGGTCCGTGAGAACATCGTCGCCTTCGGCGGTGACCCGTGCGCCGTCACGGTCATGGGTGAATCGGCGGGCGCCATGTCCATTGGCGCGCTACTCGGCACGCCGCGGGCGCGGGGGCTCTTCCACCGCGCCATCATCCAGAGTGGCGGCCCGCGCCCCGTCCACACCGCCGATTTCGCCGCCCCGACCCGGGAAGCGGTCATGCGCTCCCTCGGGATCACGGACACCTCGCGCCTGACGACGGTGTCGACCGCGGAACTGCTCGACGCCTCGGTGCAGGCCGCGAACGACCCGCAACTGCTGGAGCCGTACGGCCACGTCATCGACGGCCAGGTGCTGCCGCAGCACCCGCTGGGAGCCGTGGGCGGCGACGTCGACCTGCTGATCGGCACCTGCAACATGGAGGCCGAGCCATTCATGGGCTCGCCCGTCTTCTCCACCCGCTTCGAGACCCTGGCCCGCCAGGCGACCGGCGAGCACTGGGACCGTCTCCAGAAGGTCTACGACGACACCGCCCTGCCCGGGCACGTCACCCTCAACGACATCCTCAGTGGCTGGTTCGTCGTGATGCCCTCGGTATGGCTGGCCGAATTCGCCCACCGGGCCGGCGCCAAGGTGTGGCAGTACACCTTCGACTACGCGCAGGCCGGTCCCTTCGGCCCCACACACGGCAGCGACGTCCAGTACACCTTCGGCAACTGGGGCCAGGGCGACTTCACCGGCGCCGCACCCGCCGACCTCCCCACCGCCGAGGCCCTGTCCGCGAAGATGGTGGACTCCTTCGCCTCGTTCGCCAAGCACGGAACTCCTGCGACCCGGGCGCTGCCGCACTGGCCGGCCTTCACCCCTCGCGACCGGGCCTGCCTGTCGTTCGACGTCGAGCCGCGCCTGGTGCGCGACCGGCTCGCCGACGCGCGGCGCGAGGCGTGGGACGGGGTCGATCCCTTCGCCGTCTGCTGATACCGATGTTGCCTGGGAGCCGCCGTCCGTTGCGTGACGGCGGCTCCCACGCCGTTATCGGGCGACGTAGCCGCCGTCGACGGAGAGGGCGACGCCTACGACGAAACCCGCTCCCGGGCTGCACAGCCACAGGACCGCCTGGGCGATCTCCTCGGCCGTACCGAGACGATTGATGGGCTGGTTGGCCTCCGCCTCGGCGAGGTCGAGTTCGCCCTTGGTGATCATGTCGCGGACCATCGGGGTGTCGATGGTGCCGGGGCAGACGGCATTGATCCGGATGCCGCGCGGGGCATATTCCAGGGCCGCGCTGGTGGTCAGGCCGATCACGCCGTGCTTGGAGGCGTGGTAGGAGGCGCGGCCGGGCAGGCCCACCAGGCCGCCGAGTGAGGAGCAGTTGACGATGGCGCCGCTGCCCTGAGCACGCATGTGCCGCAGCTCGTGTTTCATGCAGGCCCACACGCCGCGCAGGTTGATGGCGTTCACGCGGTCGAAGCGTTCGGCGGGTTCGTCGGCGGCGTCGCTGGGCGGGATCTGGATGCCGGCATTGTTGTAGGCCATGTCCAAGCGCCCGAAGGCCTCGACGGTCCGGTCGACCGCCGCCGCCACCTGGTCCTCGTCGCTGACGTCGCAGGTGAAGGCGAGGGCTCGGTGGCCGGCGTCGGTGAGTTCCTTGACCGCTGCATTGAGGGCGGCTTCGTCGATGTCGGTGAGGGCGACAGCGGCCCCCGATTCGGCAAAGGCGCGGGCGGTCGCCAGGCCCATCCCCGAGCCGGCGCCGGTGACGAGGGCGACCTGGCCGGTGAAGTCGTAGGTGGGGTTCACGTGCATTTCTCCCGATGAGAGTGCGCTGGGTCAGGAAGCTGCTTCGATGGTGACCTTGGAGGCGATGGCGAGGCGTCCGGTGTCGCCGCGCACGCTGCCAAGGATGATCAGGCCGGCGTCGCTCGAGCCGCTGCCGCGGTAGAAGAGGGCCAGATTGCCCCAGGGCGCGTAGTACGCCAGGTCACCGGGCTTGGCTTCGGCGGCGTCCGGGGCGCCGGAGGTGGACAGCCGACGGGGCAGGTCAGCGATCTTCTCCGTCCCGTGGAAGTCGCCCAGGTTCAGCGTGAGCGGGAGCAGGGCGGCGAAGTCGCGGGCCGTGGCGCTGTCGTTCAAGGTGGCGTCGACCCGGTGGCCGTCGATGGTGAGCCGGAGGTTCATGGTGGTGTCCTTGTCATCGGACGGTGAGGCTGGTGTCGTGGCCGCCGGCGTTCGCTGTGACGCGAACGCGGTGGTGGAGGGCGCGGAAGACGGGGACGGGGTTCCCTCATCGGTACAGGCGGTCATCGCAAGCAGTACGGCGGTCGGGACGGCGCGGGCAAGGCTGGAACGGGTGGTCAGGCTCACGGCATCCTCCGGGGCGTCAGTCGGGCAGGGGCTCGGCGTAGTGGCGGAAGCCGTCCCGCTTTTCGTGGATGTCGTACAGGCGGTGGGCCAGCACCTCAGGGCTGCTGTGCTCGGCGTCGGGCCGGATGGCGCCGGGGATGATCAGCTGGGCGGTGTGGATGTTCTCCGGGGCGAGGGCGTCGTGGAGCATGTGGGCGTAGGCGCTCTCGGCGGCGAAGGCGACCGAGGTGCCGGCGACCTTGGGGTTGGGGCGTACGGCGCTGCCGCCGTTGACGAACAGCAGGGTGCCGCGGCCGAGTTCGCGCATGCCGGGCAGGACGGCGGTCACCGCGGTGACCGGGCCCTTGACGGAGAAGGCGAGGGGCGCGTCGAGGTCGTCGGCGGTCGTCTCCAGGACCGGCTTCATGAAATCGGCGCGAGGCACGGGGCTGTACTGCAGGATCTCGATGGGCCCCAGGGCGGCTGCCGCCGCGTACAGGGCCGCGTCCAGTGACTCGATGTCGAGGACGTCGCCGGTGAAGCCCTTTGCCTGGATGCCGTCGCGGGCCAGCTCGGCGGTCAGTCCGTCCAGCTTCTCGGCGTTGCGGGAGATGAGGGCGACGGTGTGTCCGGCGGTTCCGAAGCGGCGGGCGGTGGCGAGCCCGAGGCCGGGGCCGGCGCCGACGAGGGCGAAGGTCGTCATGGTGAGTCCTTGTGGGTGGAGGGGCTTGACTCGGCTTGGGGGACCTTGCCGGCACGGCGCTCGGGATTGCCGCACCAGCTGCTCTTTGTCGAGCCTCACACGTCGAGGCAAGGGCGAAAAGCGGAGAAGGACATCCGGGGAGGTAGTCATCCTGGGTCAAAACTCTCCCTCCTTCCTCAGGTGGCATCGATGTCATGCTGAACGGCATGACCGGCAATGTTCCCCTCAACGAGCTGGGAGAATTCCTCAAGAAGCGCCGCGCCGAGCTGAGCCCGCGCACTGTCGGCCTGCCCGACAACGGCGGCCCCCGCCGGGTCGCCGGGCTGCGCCGCGAAGAGGTCGCCCAGCTCGCCAGCATCAGTACCGACTACTACACACGCCTCGAACAGGGCCGTATACAGGCGTCCGCGCCTGTGCTGGATACACTCGCACGGGTGCTCCATCTCGACGATGACGAACGCGGCTATCTCTTCCAGCTCGCTGGCAAGACCACCACCCGCGCCCGCACCCGGGGCCGACAGAGGGTCCAGCCGCAGTTGCAACGCGTGCTGGACGATCTCACCGCCACCCCGGCCATCGTGCAGGGCCGGCGCGGGGACATCCTGGCCTGGAACGCGCTGGCGGCCGCACTGGTAACCGACTTCTCCCAGATCCCGGAGAAGCACCGCAACTACCCGCGGATCATCTTCACGGATCCGGCGATGCGCACCCTGTACGCGGACTGGGAGACCTCCGCGCGGCTCGCCGTGGCGCAGCTGCGGATGGAAGCCGCGCAGTATCCCGAGGACCCTCGCCTCATCGAGCTGGTCGGTGAACTGTCCCTGCGCGACAAGCAGTTCGCCCAGTGGTGGGGCGACCACCGGGTCGCGGCCCGCACTGTGGGCACGAAGACCCTCAACCACCCGGTGGTCGGCGAACTCATCCTGGACTGGGACACCCTGACCGCCAACACCGACCCCGACCAGCACCTCACCGTCTGGACGGCCGCACCCGGCTCCCCCACCCACGAGCGGTTGCTCATCCTGGCCTCCTGGGCCGCCGACCAGAAGTTGTCGGCCTCTCCCCCCCTGGCCTGACCACACGGAGGCCGTGCCTGTCGGACGGCAAACGGACCGGACGACTTATGGATACGGGCAGACAAATCCCTTTCATTCCGGTTTTCACCTTTCTTTGTGGAATCTGTGCAAGTGTTACGCAATCATCCCATCAGGTCTCCATGAAGGGTGTTTTGTCGGGATGACGTATATGACCGCCGGATCGGCGAATCTGCCCGCGGCGTTCACGAGTTTCGTCGGCCGGCGGCATGAGCGCGCAGAGATCCGCCGTCTGCTGGGCGCGGAGCGGCTGCTGACGCTCACCGGCGTGGGCGGCGTGGGCAAGACGCGACTCGCGCTGGCAGCGGCCGCCGAGTTCGTGAAGGCCTTCCCGGACGGGGTGTGGCTGGTGGACCTGGCCCCCGACGAACGGTTCCTCGGCGGTAGCGGCCGCCGTGGCGGGAGCACTGCGGATGCCGGATCTCGGCTCACCGGCCCGTCATCGACCAGCTCACCACCTACCTGGCACGGCAGCGGACACTGCTGACACTGGACAACTGCGAGCACCTGATCGACGCCTGTGCCCAACTGGCCCAGACGCTTCTGGCGGCCGCACCGGAGCTGCACATCCTGGCGACGAGTCGTCACACGCTCGGCGTGACCGGCTAGCATGTCCTGGCCGTTCAGCCGCTGCCGCCGGACGAGGCGGCCGAGCTGCTGCGGGATCGGGCCACAGCTGTGCGCCCGGGGTTCGCTGTCGGCCCGGCGAACAGCTCTGAAGTCCTCCGGCTCTGCGCCGACCTGGACGGACTGCCGCTGGCGATCGAGCTGGCCGCGTCCCGGCTGCGGAGCTTCACCGTCGCACAGTTGGCTGACCGACTCGAGGACCGGTTCGCGCTGCTGACCGGGGGCAGCCGGACCGCACCGCGCCACCAGCGGACCCTGCGCGGAATGATCGAGTGGAGCTACGAGCTGTGCTGCCCGACGGAGCAGCTGCTGTGGAGCCGACTGTCGGTCTTCGCGGGCGGGTTCACCCTGGAGGCGGCCGAGGCGGTCTGCACCGGCGAGGGCATCGCCCGGCGCGAGGTTGCGGATCTGCTCGACCGGCTGGTCGCCCAGTCCGTCGTCCTGACCTGTGAGGTGGAGTTCCAGCCGCGCTATCGGCTGCTGGAACTCGTCCGGCACTACGGTCGGGAACGGCTCAGGGACTCCGGGGCAGAGCACCATCTACGAGCGCGGCATCAGGACTTCTTCCTGGGCGTGGCCGAGCGCGCCAACCGGGGCTGGTACGGTCCCGGCCAGGTGGAGAGCCTGGCAATGTTCCGTGCCGACCACACCAATCTGCTGGCCGCGCTTGAATATGACGCCGATCCTCGGACCCGGCTCCGGCTGATATCGGCACTGAACTTCCACTGGTGCGTGGGAGGTTTTCTCAGTGAGGGGCGCCGCCGCTTCGAGCAGGCACTGGCGGCCGGCCCCGAGCCCACGTCCGAGCGTGCCTGGGCGCTGCTCGCCGCAACCTGGGTGGCACAGAACCAGGGCGACCTCACGCTGGCCGACCGCTGGCTGGACGAGGCGGAGCAACTGGGCGAGGCGCTGGACGACCCGGCGGTTCGGGCCATGGCATCCGGGTTTCGCGGGGTTTCGGCACACTACCGGGGACGGCCGGAGGAGGGCATCGGCCGCTACGAGGAGGCCCTGGAGGTGATGACGGCGCTCGGCGACGAGCGCGAGGCGACCTCGTGGCTGCTCGCTCTGGCCTGTGGGCAGGCTTACGCCGGTGATCCCCGCGCACCCCTCACCAGCCACCGGCTGATCGCCTCCAGTGAAGCGAGCGGCGAGCGATGGGGCCGTGGGCAGGTGCTCATGGCTCTGGGGCACGGCGCCTGGGACCGGGGCGACCGAGAGGCGGCCGAGGCGCCGGCCAGGTCCGCGCTGGAGTGCATGCGTGGCTTCAATGACTACGCGATGGTCGCGCGGATGCTGGAACTGCTCGCCTGGGCCACCGTCGCCGGCGGCGCACCCGCCCGGGCGGCCGGACTGCTGGGCTCGGCGGACGCGCTGTGGCGCGATGCCGGCACCTCGATCGCCGCGTTCGGCCCGCAGATGGCCGGACATCATGTGCGCTGCGAGGAGGCAGCGATCGAGGCCTTGGGCCATACGGCCTACGCCGTGGCGTTCACGGAGGGCGGCCTGCATGGTGGCCCCGGCCGAGCCGTCGACTTCGCCCTCGCCGCCGAGGAGAGCTCCGGCGCAGACACGGTCGCCGCAGTCGGTGGCGGCGCCCTCACTGTCAGCAACGCCGACGCCGATTGCCCGCTGTCCCGCCGGGAGCGGCAGGTCGCGTCGCTGGTGGCCAAGGGGTTGAGCAACCGCCAGATCGCCGCCGAGCTGGTGCTGTCACCGCGTCCGGCCGACCGCCATGTCGAGAACATCCTCGGCAAACTCGGTTTCCGGTCACGAGCGTTGGTCGCGGCCTGGTGGGCGGAGAAACAGGCTTCGGCATCGTAGGAGTCGCACGGGAGGGCCCGGAAAGTCCGGACCCCTCCCGCTCTGGTCGTCACGGCTTGTGCGGTGCGGTCACTCCGAGTGGAAGACCGGGCCCCAGCCGTCGGTGCCGGCCAGGTACTTCGCGGCGGTGTCGTCGGCGGCCTCCGAGTCGGACATCTGCGGGGCGTTCGCGCCCACGCCCGCCCCGGGGCCCGTGTTCTGGTACTCCTTGAACCGGGCCTGCGTCCAGGAATAGTCGGTGGCCATGTCGGTCCACGGGTGCACGGCGGTAATGCCGGAGTTGATTGTGGTGTTGCGGATCACCGCCTGGGGGGAGGCGTCTTCAGTGTTGTGCCAGGGCCGGCCCAGGTACATCGTGTTGGCCGGCGACCCCGTTGGTGTAGATCGTGCTGTGGGTGATGAGGATGCCGTACTTCTTGCTCTGGTCGGTGTTCGGAGCCAGCACCGTGCCGCCGACCCAGTTGCGCATGGCGATGTTGCAGCCGTCGAACACCGCGGTCGCGTTGCCGAAGATGAAGTCGATGTTCCCCTCGATGTAACTGCCGACGAAGTACTGCCGGTTTTCGGCGGTGGGGACGGGTGACTTCGCGAGGACGGTGTCCTGGCTGCTGATGGCGCGGTCCTGGGTGTACGTCTGCCGGTCGCCCTCGGCGGCCAGCGCGACGGCCTGCGTCTCGTACGGACTGATCTCCGGGTGGGTCTTGGGATCGAAGGTGTTCTGGATGGTGAGGTTGGCGACGGTGACGTCGTGGGCCTTGATGGTGACCACGGCGCTGCCCTCGGTGCCGTAGGGCGTGCCGTCAGGCTTGAGCATTCCGTGCGCCCGGTCGCCGGTGATGACGACGTCGGCGGCGTTGCCGGTGGCGCCCCGGAGCATCAGGTAGGGCTTGCTCGCAGGAACGGTGATCATCTCGTTGTACCTGCCCGGCTCGATGGAGATCGTGTACGCGCCCCCGTCCGTGGGCAGCGCGTCGATCGCGCCCTGCACGGTGTCGTAGTCGCCCGAGCCGTCGGAAGCGACCACCAGAGTGTCGCTGTTCGCGCGGTGCCGCCTGCTCGAGTACCCGGGGTAGCCGTTGGCGACCATCATGATGCGGGCGTAGTCGCGGGCGAGGTTGAACGAGAGTTCGACGATGTCACCGAAGCCGTTGCGGAACCAGCCCGTCAGCGGGATGGGCGTCTGGTCGCTGCCCGCGAGCTGCACCTGCCGGAGCCGCTCGCTGAGCTGGCCCCAGTCGGTCTCCTGCTCGACGAGATGCGGGTCGAGCCTCGTCTCCACGGCGTACGAGTCGGTGCCCGTGGAGCTGAACCCCTGCTGGGCGATCGTGTCCTGGATGCCGCGGAACCTGGCGGCCTCTGAGACGAACTGGGCGAAGTCCACCAGCGCCGCGGCCATCGCCACGTCGTTGGTGGACTTCCACAGGCTCATGGCATGGGCCTCGGTCTGGATCCTGCTGAACACCATGGTCGTACGGTCTACACCGCCCTCGCGTTCGAGGGTGCCGTAGTCCGACCCCGAGACCAGTTGCAGTGCGTCGCCGACTTGGTCGCCCGGTATCCGGGCTTCCGACGACGGACCGATATAGCGGTACAGGCCGGTGCTGTCGTACCAGCCGACCAGGTACAGGTCGCTCGTGCGGAACCGCAGACGGAGCTCGTGCCCGTCCTCGGTATCGATGACGGCCTCGGTGGAACCGACGGCGTTGGGGTTGGTGTGGTCGATCAGGTCGGTGGTGCCCTCGACCGTGTTGTCGACGTCCTGGGCCTCGAAGTCGACGTTCTCGCGGAGCTGGGCGAGGAACGACAGGTAGTTCGGCCTGGTGGCGCCGTTCTCCGTATCGAGCCGCAGGATGGGTGTTCCGGGCGCCGCCATGGCGGGCTGGGCGGCGACCAGGGCACCGCCCAGGGCTCCGGCCAGGAGGGCGGCGGACGTCACCACGGCGACGAGGGCCAGAACCCATCTGGGTCTGCTGAGGGCGGGGTCCTGGAGAGTGGTGGTCATCGGACCCCCTACATGTCATGGGCAGCCATGGGACTCTTTGCTTTCCTTCGGCGTTCCGAGGGGGAGCCGCTCTCGCAGGAGAGAGCGCTTTCTCCGTAGAACGTGGAGTGGGTAGGAACGCAAAGAATTTCGTGATCATGCGCGAGTCGGCATGCGCGTTACTACCCGTCTCACTACCCAGGACATGCGCACGAGGCTTTATGACCGGTCGGTGGAGCGCGAGGCGGACTTCCTGTACAGCACCGGCCGACGGGCTACCTGACGAGGATCTCGGCGAGTTGGAGGCGATACTTGGTGGTCTCGTCCGAGGCGGGTGTGCCCAGCCGGGTGGTCTGGAGGCGCAGGTAGCGGCCGGTGGCGGAGGTGAGCGTGTAGATCTGGGCGGCCCCGCCCGGGTTCGTCTGCCCGGTAACCGTGCGGGCGGTGGTGTACGACGTGGCGCCGTCGGCCCGGGTCTGGAACGTGAAGTCGGCCGGGAAGCCAGCCGAGCCGCCACCGGCCCCACCCGTGTCCGTGCGCGGGTAGAGGGTGACGGAGTCGATCGCCCGGTCGGCGCCGAGGTCGATCTCGATCCAGACCGGCGTACGGCTGACATCAGCGGAGGGGAAGTCGATGCTGGTGAAGCCCTTGGCGCCGGTCACACTGGTGCTGGCGCCGTCCAGGACTCGCGTCTTGCCCCAGTCGCCGTTCTCCAGGGTGTAGTCGGCGGTGACCGTGGTCGCGACGGCGGGGACTGTGAGTTCGGCGAGCTGGAGCCGGTACTTGGTGGTCTCGTCGGAGGCGGGGCTGCCAAGACGTGTGGCTTGCAGGCGGACGTAGCGGGCGGTGGTGGTCCTGAAGCCGTATGTCTGGACAAGGCCGTTGGGGTTCGGCTGGCCCGTGACGGTGCGGACAGTGGTGTATGACGTGCCGCCGTCGGCCCGGGTCTGCACCGTGAAGTCGACCGGGAAGCCCGCGGTGCCGCCGCCCGCTGCCGGGGTGTCGGTGCGCGGGAAGAGGCGTACGGCGTCCAGATCGGTGTCGGCCCCGAGATCGATCTCGACCCAGACCGGGTTCGCGGACACGTCGGCGGACGTGAACTCGTTGCTGGTGTACCCCTTCGCGCCGCTCACGCTGGTGAGCCGGCCGTCGGTGAGCCGGGTCCTCCCCCAGTCGCCGTTCTCCAGGCTGTTGTTGCTGCTGACCGGCCTGCCCAGGGCGAGGTCGTCGAGGCGACCCGTGCCGGTGGCTGTGAGGGTCCAGTTGCCCGGTTGGACGGTGAAGTAGACGTAGGAGGCGTCCTTGCCGTCGTAGGTCAGACCGCTGACGCTGCCGGTGGGGGCGCCGTTGGTGTAGACGGTGGTGCCGCCCGCGGCGATGACCGGCTGCGAGCCGCCGTAGGTGGGCACGCCGACCCGCGCCGTCGTCCCGCTCGGGGAGGTGAGCGTGAGCGTGGCCTTGGTGCCGTCGCGCGTGATGCCGAAGCGGATGTCACCCTGCACGGTCGGCACAACAGCGTTGATCTTCGTGAGGGTGCCGGTCTGCGGGATGATCTCGTACGTCGTCCAGCCGGGGCTGGTGGGCCGCACACCGGCGGCATACGCGGACAGCGCGTACAGCGGGCCGCCGTTCCATGCGTGGTTGTCGGTGCCCGCTGCCTTGACCCACACCTCCCACAGGGTGTGGCAGTCGGGGTCGGCGACCTGGGCGGCGAAGCGGTTGCGCATGCGCTCCTCGGCGACGGTGGCCGCGCCCATGAGGTACAGCGCCTCCAGGACATAGAACTCCATGTAGGGGCTGGCGTTGAGGTGGGTGCGCAGCACCTCGGTGACCGGCCGGAAGCGGGAGGCGGGGGCCAGTTGGGCGACTACCGCGAGGGCGTTGCCGCGGTCGTCGGTGTCGCCGTTGTAGCCGGGTGAGCGGTACTCGTTCCTGGACGCGTTCCACAGCACGCGGTCGAAGTTGGTCCTGATGCTGTCGCGCCGGGTCTGCCAGCCGGCCACGTCACCGGAGTTGCCGCTGAGGTCGGCGAGCTTGGCGGCGGTGTCCAGGGCCAGGTAGTACCAGGAGTTGTCCAGGAGGCGGGCGTCGATGTTGGAGCCCCAGTCCTCCCAGTCCCAGTCCCCCGCGCGGTGGTTGACCAGGCCGTCGGCGTCCAGGCTCCACAGGTTCAGGTACCTCTTCACCGCCGGGTAGGCGCCGGTGACGGCACTCGCGTCGCCGGTGTAAAGGTAGTAGGTCCAGAACGACCACACCGAGGCCAGCATCTGCACGGGCAGTTCGGCGGTCCAGATCGTCGTCGGGACCGGCGAGTACAGCGCCCCGCTGTCCTTCTGCCAGGCGGCGAGCTGGGCGATGGCCTTCTTGCCGAGGGCGTGGGAGCGGGTGTCGAAGGTGTAGAAGCCCTCCTTGAGCTGGTTGACCACATCGCCCCACCACTGGGCACGTTCGCGGGTGGGGCAGTCCATGTAGTTGTCCCGCATGTTGACGTACATGGTGCGGGCGGCTTTGGTCCACAGGGTGTCGAGGAAGGCGTCGTTGCTGCTGAACGAGCCGGTGAAGTCGGTGTCGTAACCGGACTCCCGGTACTTCAGGTCCAGGATGCTCACGCCGGCCGGGATCGTGTACTTCACGGCCGTACCGCTCATCCAGGCCAGGGGCTCGAATTCCTGGACCCCGCCGGTGCAGACGTAGGTGGCGCGTACGTTGTACTGGGTCCCCGGCTGGATCCCGGTCAGGCCGGCGCCGTCGTCGTAGTGGTCGGTCTGGATTCCGATCACCGCACCGGCCGGGGCGTCGACCTTCAGGAACGGGGTCACCTGGATGTTGGAGGGCAGGGTGGCCGAGATCGCGGTGGCGCCCTGGCCGGTGGAGGGCAGTGAGGAGGCGTTGGCGTAGGACTTCAGCCCGGAGAAGCGGAACTGCGGGATGGGCCGCTGGACGAGGGCGTTCCAGGGCGAGGCGCCGGCGGCACCGAAGTCGGTCGGGGCCGTCCAGCCGCTGTCGTTGAAGCCGGGCGAGCGCCAGCCCGACACGACGGCGGCGGCTCGGGCGTCGTAGAAGATGTTGGACTCGGGGAGCCGGAAGTTGACCTGTGTACCGCTGGTGTTGTTCGAGTAGCCCGGGTGGACGGTGTGCTTCCAACTGGTGTCGCTGACCAGCCGGGTGGTTGTCGAGCCGGTGGTGATGTCGGACTGGAACAGCAGCCCGCCTCTGCCGCTGCTGTTGTGCGAGAAGCCCTGCTTGCCGAAGTACCAGACCAGCAGGGCGACCGTGTTGGTGCCGCTGGTGAGGTACGGGGCGAGGTCGATCTCGTCGTAGTAGGTGTCCGTGCGGTTCGGACCGCGCTTGAGTCCGCCGTCGAAGACGACCATGGTGCCGTTCACCCACAGCCAGTACTTCGAGTCGGCCGCGATCTGGGTCACGGCCTTCGAGGGCGCCGACCCGAGGGTGAAGGATCTACGGAAGGCCACCCACTGGTTCGTCGAACTGGACGGAGCCCAGATCCACTTCGCCGTCCACGAGACAGCGGCGGACGCCTCGGGCGCGAGGCCCGGCAGCGTCAGGGAGCCCAGCGTGGGAGCGAGGGCCACGGCTATGGCCGAGCGCAGGGCGGACCGGCGGGTGAGGAGGGGCATCGTGGGCTCCTGGGGAGGTGCGGTGAGCTGGGGGGATCGCGTGAATCGTTTCAATCACGTTGTTGCAGCGGCGATCTTTGGGCCTGACACGAGGGGGCGTCAATCCCCTTGCGGGCGGTGTCTGGTGTGAGGGTGATCCTGCTGTACGTAGGAACGCTCTCGCTCTTCCGGCGGTCGAGCATGCGTGGTAAGCGACCGGTCGCACCGGCATGCGATCCACGCCGGCGGAACCTCCGACGGGGGCCAGGAGGGTTGCCGGCCGAGCAGGGCGACAGCCGCTTGGTGATGCGCCCGCTAGGTCACCGCCGTCAGTGGCAGCCGGACCGCCGGGGGCAGTGGCGGGGCGGCCGGCTCGGCCCGCATGCCCTGAAGCAGCACGGCGGCCAAGCGGCGCGAGGCGGCCACCGTGGTGACCGTGGAGGTGGCCCGGATGCCGCCGTTGGCCATGAGCATCATGATCAGGTCGTCCAGGACGAAGTCCGGGCGCAGCCGGCCCGCGGCCTTGGCCCGGCGGACAAGTTCCACGACCTTGCCCAGGGCCTGCTCCCGGTCCGCGGCGAGGTGCACCGCGCGAGGGAAGGCCGAGGCCAGCGCTGCGGTGAAGCCCCGGTCCCGTGCCTGCATTTCACACGCCTTCTCGATGACCAGGCAGAAGCCGCGCCATGGGTCAGGATCGGCCAGCCCCTCGTCGACGAGGGCGGTGCAGACGGTCATCTGCTCGCCGAAGGCCTCGGCGACCAGCGCCTCCTTGGTCGGGAAGTGCCGGTAGAGGGTCGCGGGGCCGACCTCGGCCCGCCGCGCGATCTCGCGCATGGCCACCTCCAGCCCCCGCTCGGCGAACGTCGTACGAGCCACGGCGAGGATGCGCTCCCGGTTGTCCCGGGCATCGGAGCGCTGGGAGTGAGGCAAAGGGTTCGTCACCGCTCTCACTTGAGACAGACGGACGGGGTGTTCCGTTAGCGTCCGACGGCATGAGAGCACTGACATTCTCCGCGTACGGCCCCGCAAGCGTCCTTGAGATCGCCAACCTACCGGAGCCACACGCGGGACCGGGGCAGATCCGGGTTGCCGTAAAGGCTTCGGGCGTGGCGCCCGCCGACTGTTCCCACCGTTCGGGCCGTTTGCGCGACGTCATGCCAGTGGCGCTGCCGCATGTGCTCGGCGTGGATGCCGCGGGTGTGGTCGACGAGGTCGGCGCCACGGTCACGGGTGTCCGGCCGGGCGACGCCGTCTTCGGCATCGTCGATCTCGCGGTGCTCGGCGGTGCGAACGCCGAGTACGCCGTCCTGGCGACCTGGGCGCCGAAGCCGGACGCGCTGAGCTGGGAACAGGCCGGCGGCGCGGCCGCGAACGTGGAGACGGCCGCGCGCACCCTCGACCGGCTGAAGGTCACCGTCGGCACGACCCTGCTGATCGAGGGAGCGGCAGGCGGGGTCGGCACGGTGGCCATCCAGCTCGCGGTGGCCCGCGGCGCGACCGTCATCGGTACGGCCGGCGCCCGCAATCACGAGTTCCTCGCGGGGCTGGGAGCGATACCGACCGCCTACGGCCCCGGGCTGGGCGAGCGGGTCGGCGCCCTCGCGCCGAGCGGAGTCGACGCCGTCCTGGACTGCGCCGGATCCGGCTCGCTACCCGACCTGATGGACCTCGCCGGAAGCCCCGACCGGGTGGTGACCATCGCCGACCTGAACGCCGCGAAGTACGGAGTTCACCTGTCGGCCTCGGCGGGCCCCGGAGGGGACCCGCAGGCGGTCAAAGGGCTGGCCGAGGCCGCCGCCCTCGCCGAACAGGGCCTCTTCACCGTACCCCTCGCGGCCACCTTCCCTCTCGAGAACGCGGTCGAGGCACACCAACTGAGCGAGACCGGCCACGCCCGGGGGAAGATCGTTCTCACCCTCTGAGCAGGTCGGGCGAAGTCGCGCTGAATGGGCGCGGGACCGTGTTCACCGTGCGGCTCCGCGGCGGCGCTCCGATGGGGACCGTGGGTTTCACATGCCTCGTGCGCCGATGGCGCCGTCGGGTGCGATCTCGTCGATGCGGGCGACGTCGTCGGCGGTCAGCTTCAGGTCGGCGGCGGCGATGTTCTGGGCGACGCGCTCGGGGTTGCGGGAGCCGGGGATCGGGACGATGTAGTCCTTCTTCGCCAGCAGCCAGGCCAGGGCGAGCTGGGACAGGCTGACGCCCTTGCCCTCCGCGTTCTTGGTGAGCTCGTTGACGAGGGAGACGTTCTGGTCGAAGTTCTCCGGGGCCCACCAGGGGATCATCTGACGGATGTCGCTCGCGTCGTAGTGGTCGCGGGACTGGACGGCGCCGCTGAGGAAGCCGCGGGCCAGCGGGGAGTAGGCGACGAGACCGATGCCGAGCTCCTCCAGGACCGGGAAGAACTGCTCGGAGTCGTGGGCGAAGACCGAGTACTCGTGCTGAAGGACCGAGATCGGGTGCACCGCATGGGCGCGGCGGATGGCGTCGGTGTCCGTGTTGGACAGGCCGAGGTACTTGACCTTGCCGGCGTCGACGAATTCCTTCATCACGCCGACCACTTCCTCGATCGGGACCTCGGGGTCGGGGCCGTGCTGGTAGAGCACGTCGATCACGTCGGTGTTCAGGTTGCGGAGGCTGTTGTCGACGACCTCACGGATGTGGTCCGGCTTCGAGTTGGGCGCGAAGGTCGGGGTGAGGCCGAACTTGGTCGCGATCGTCACCTCGTCGCGGATGGGCGCGAGGGCGTGGCCAAGCAGCTTCTCACCCTCTCCCCAGCCGTACATCTCGGCGGTGTCGAAGTGGTTCACGCCCAATTCGTGGGCGCGGCGGATGGCGGTGATCGATCCGGTGTCGTCCGAGGGGCCGTAGGCGAAGGCGGTGCCCATCGCGCCGTAGCTGATCTCGGAGACGGCCAGGCCCAGGCGGCCCAGATTGCGCTGCTGCATGAGTCACTCCCAATGATTTCAACCAAACGGTTCGGTTTGAATATACACGCCTCCGGCGCCACTTCCAAACCGAACGGTTCGGCCGGATGACTGAGGCTTGTCACCTCCGTGTGGGCGCGGGCGTCGTCGCGGTTGATGGGTACCCCGGTCGAGAGCGAAACGCCCGCCCCCCCTGTGGGCAACCGCCATGATCTCCGCCGTGATCGCTAGAGCGGTCTCCTGGGGTGTCCTGCCCCCGAGTGCCAGGCCGATCGGTGACCTGAGCCGACTCAGCTCCACCTCGGTCAGCCCCGCCTCACGGAGCAGGTCCGTGCGCTGGAGGTGCGTGCGCCAGGAGCCCATGGTGCCGACGTACGCGACCGACAGCCGCAGGGCCCGGGTCAGCAGGGGAATGCCGAACGTCGGGTCACGGGTCGGGACGCAGACGCCAGCACGCCGGTCGAACCGCTGGGCGTCGAGACAGCGGTGCGGCCAGTCGACGACGACCTCGTCGGCGTACGGGAACGGTTGCGCGGTGGCGAAGGTACGGCGTGCGTCGCAGACCGTGACCCGGCATCCGGGGAACGCCCCGGCCTGCGCGAGCGCCGCAACGTGGTCGATCGCGCCGAAGATGAGCATGCGAGGAGCCAGTAGAGCGCCCTCCACCAGCAGCGTCAGCGAGGCGGCGCCGCTCGCGAGCGGGCCGACCTCCACAGTCCGCGCGCCTCCCGCCTCCAGCGCGGCGCGCGCCTGGGCCAGCGCCTCATGGTCGAGACCGACGTCGCCGAGACCGCCAACGTGACTGCCGTCGCCGCGTACGGTCAGGGTTTGCCCGAGCAGCCGCCCGTGCCCCTCGACGACGATGACCGACCGCGAACGCGTCTTCGTCGTTGTAGCCGAAGCGGTGTACCGCCGCCGGCCCCGGGATCCGCGCGGCCGGCAGTTCGGTACACAGGGGTAGACGCTGCCTTCGACGCAGCCGCCCCGAGATGCTGCCGAGGGCGGTGCCGTCCCGGTCGACGGCGAGCGTGGCGCCGGGCGGGCACGCGGTACGGCCGTGACGATGGCCACCGCGAGGGGCGCACCCTCGTCCTCATCGAGGCGCCTCAGTGGTTCCTTGCCCAGTTCGAGCATGAGTGTCGTTCCTGACGGGTGTGTCGAGGGGGCAGCCCAGGAGTTTGTCGAGGGTGGTGGGCAGGTCGCGGACGCGGATGCCGGTGGCGTTGTGGACGGCGTCGCCGACGGCCGCGGCCACGCCGACCGAGGGGAGTTCACCCAGGCTGCGGGCGCCGAGCTCGCTGACAACCGGGGCGGGCCGATCGAGATAGTGGACGTCCGGGTCGGGGATGTCGGCGTTGACGGGCACCAGGTAGTCGGCGAGGTTGCCGACGGCGAAGGGCCCGGACTCCTCCGTGGGGTCGGCTTCCAGCAGGGCGTGTCCGATGCCGAAGACGACCGCGCCGGTTCGCCGGTCAGGCGGTGCGCCTTCACCTCGCAGAGTGCGCGCAGAAGCTGTTCGGGGCGTACTGGTCGGGGAGCGAAGGCTCGGACGAGACCGCCGTGGCCTGCACACGGGGCAGGCCGATGGCCTGAAGCAGGCACCGGAAGGTGACGGAGCGTCCGCTGCCGCTGATCCTTCCGTCGCTGCAGGTCACGTCGCCCTGGTCCATACCGTGGAAGGCAGCCTGCGCGGTCTCGGCGTCGATGTCATCGATGTGCTCCACCAGGCCCCGACCCGGACGTTCCGATCGAGGACTTTGTGGGCACGATGAAGTAGCTCGCGCAGGCAGACAAGGTCGGTTCTCGGCATCGGTCTCGTCGCCTACTCCCCGCTAGCCCACGGCTTTCTCACCGGCGCCGTCCCCCGTGAGAAGTACGCCGCCGCCGACTTCCGCCAGACCGCCCCTGATGGGATCCGGAGAACTTCGACCGGAACCTCTCGAGCTCACCGCGCTCGCGGAGAGCAAGGGCGTCAGCCTCTCCCAGCTCGCCCTGGCCCGGCGGCCGGCGAAGAAGGGCTACATCGTCCCGATCACCGAATCCCGCAACGCCGACCGGGTCGCGCAGGACGTAGCTGCACGGGCATCCAGGCCCTCACTGATCCAGGCTCAGGGCATCGCCGTACGCATCGGGGTCGACGCCGACCGGGTACGGGTGGTCAACCCCTACGTCGGCGGCGGGTTCGGCAGCAAGGCGCCCACCTGGAGCGAGCCGGTCCTCGCGGCCGCCGCGGTCCGGGACCTCAAGCGACCTGTGAAGCTGGTCCCCACCCGCGAAGGTGTTCGTCCTCACCGGCCACCGCTCGGCCCTCACCCCGCTTGTGCGGCTCGGCGCCTCGGCCGACGGCACACTGAAGGTGGTCGCGCACGAGTCCGACGTGGAGAACTCCGCCGTCGGCGCATGGCCGACGCTCCCCGCCCGGGGCGCCTCGCCCCTCCTGCACAGGCGGAGAACCTCGCCATCGACCAGCGTCTCGTCGAAGTCGACGTCCCGCCGGCCTGCGCGATGCGCGGCCCCCGGTGAGTCACCCCGGCGCCTTCGCCCTGGAAACGGTGATGGACGAACTGACCGAGAAACTCGGCTGGACCCGCTGGAGCTGCGGAGCAAGGACTACGCCGTCACCGTCCCTGGCAGCGGACTACGCCGACCCGGCAAACACCTGGACGAGTGCTACCACGTGGGAGCCGAGTGGTTCGGCTGGTCGCACTGCGGCCCCGGCCCCGCTCCCACCGCGAGGGCGACTGGCTGATCGGCATGGGCACGGCCACCGCCATCTACGGGGGCGACCGTATCCCCGCCCAGGCTCGGGTCGGCTTCGAGGCCGACGGAACTGCCACCACCGACCTCGGCACTGGGGCGCGCACCGTCACCGCCGCGGACGCACTGGGCATCCCGATGCAGCGGGCCGCGGCGGACCTGGGGGACTCCGCGCTGCCCCGGGAGCGATGGCCGCCGGCTCCCTGGCGAACGCCAGCTCCCTCCCCGCCGCACGGGCGACGGCACGCGCGGCCGTCGCCGCCCTGATCGATCAGGCGGTAGGGCAGGAGCGCTCGCCCTCGACCGCTTCCCGGATGCGCTCCGGCCGCAGGCCCGGACGAAGCCCGGTCGATGCCGAACTTGGTCGCGATCGTCACCTTGTCACGGACGGGCGCGAGGGCGTGGCCGAGTAGCTCCGAGCCCGTACCCGGCCTCGGTGTCGAAATGGGTCACGCCGATTCGTGTGCCCGGCGGATCGTGGTGGTCGACACGGTGTCGTCCGAGGGGCCGTAGCCGATCCCGGAGACGGTCGGCCCAGACTGCGATGCCGCACGAGCCACTCCCACGAAACACCAAACCGTTCGGTTAGAGTGTACATGCATACACCTCCTTCATCAAACCGAACGGTTTGGTACTCTGAGGTGCATGGCCCCCCGCACCAGGACCACCGACACCACAAGCGACCGCATCATCGCCGCGGCCACCGCCGAGTTCGCCCGCCACGGCATCGCAGGAGCACGGGTCGAGCGGATAGCCAAGGCGGCGCGCACCAGCAAGGAGCGTGTGTATGCGCACTTCCGCAGCAAGGAGGCGCTCTACCGGTTCGTCGCCGGCCGGGAACTCACGGCCATGGCCGAAGCCGTCCCGATGGACGCCACCGACCTTCCGGGCTACGCCGGCCGCCTGCACGACCACGCGACCAGCTATCCCGAGCGCCACCGGTTGATGATGTGGGGCCAACTGGAACTGCCGGCCGGGGAACCCGCCGCAGATGACCCGTTCCAGGAGTCCCTGCGCCACAAGATCGAGCAGCTGCGCAAGGCACAGGACGCAGGCCATCTCGATCCCACGTGGGAGCCCGAGGACATCCTGGTGTTCGTCAGCCAGCTCGCCTTGTCATGGGTCAGCCAGGCCAGTCTCGCTCCCGCCGGCCAGGAACGCAACGCCTTCCTGGCGGGCCGGCGCGCCGCCATAGTCGCCGCCGTCCAGCGCCTGTTCCCCGCAGCCGGTGATACGACCCCGACTGCCGCTGCTTCCTGAGGGAACACCTCGCCCGGAAGGGCGGGCGGAACGGACACGGCACAAGACGCGGCTCGGACCGGGGGCTCACGGGTAGCGCCCGCAAGGCGCTGCCGACCATTCCGTACGGTGTCACACTCCCGCAGGCGGACCAAGGCAAGGCCTCGCCGACCGGGACGACATGTGCCGACCCGGCCCTCGCGAGCACCGCGGCCACGGGGTGACGGACCCCCAAGTACAGGGACGTCCCCGGCCAGGCGCGGGCGATGGAGGCCGACGGGGCTGGGCAGGCCGCCGCCACGAGCGGCGAGCAATGAGATTTTCTCTCCCAGGAAAGCTCTTGTCCTGGGAGAGAATTGCCTAGCCGCCGATCGCGGACATCGGGCGGTCCGGCTGGACGAACGTCGGGTCGTCCAGGCCCGCGCCTGCCTTCTTGCCCCACATCGCCACCTTCCAGATGCGGGCCATCTCCTCGTCCGGGGCTCCCGAGCGCAGGGCCGCGCGCAGGTCCGTCTCCTCGCGCGCGAACAGGCAGGTGCGGACCTGGCCGTCGGCGGTGAGGCGAGTGCGGTCGCAGGCGGAGCAGAAGGGGCGGGTGACCGAGGCGATGACGCCGACCACGTGCGGGCCGCCGTTCACCAGCCAGCGTTCCGCCGGGGCCGAGCCGCGCTTCTCCGAGCCTTCTTCCGTCAACTCGAAGCGGGTGCGCAGGGAGGTCAGGATGTCCCCTGCGGTGATCATGCCGTCGCGCTTCCAGCCGTGCTGGGCGTCCAGGGGCATCTGCTCGATGAAGCGCAGTTCGTAGTCGTGCTCGACCGCCCAGGCCAGCAGGTCGGGGGCTTCGTCGCCGTTCAGGCCCGGCATCAGGACCGAGTTGACCTTCACCGGGGTCAGGCCCGCCTCACGGGCGGCGTCCAGGCCCTCGATGACGTCCTTGTGGCGGTCCCTGCGGGTGAGGGCCTTGAAGACGTCCGGGCGCAGGGTGTCCAGGGAGACGTTGACCCGGTCCAGGCCCGCCGCCTTCAGGGCCGCAGCCGTGCGCTTGAGACCGATGCCGTTGGTCGTCAGCGACATCTGGGGTCGGGGATCCAGGGCTGCGACGCGTTCGACGATGTCCACCAGGCCCGGGCGCAGCAGCGGCTCGCCACCCGTGAAGCGGACCTCCTCGATGCACAGCGAGGTGACCGCGATGTCGATCAGGCGGACGATCTCGTCGTCCGTGAGCAGATCGGGCTTGGCCAGCCACTGCAGGCCCTCCTCGGGCATGCAGTACGTACAGCGCAGATTGCATCGGTCGGTCAGCGAGACTCTCAGGTCGGCGGCCACTCGGCCGTAAGTGTCGATGAGCACACGCTTCCTATTCCACTCACGCCTTCAAGGAATTTCACAGAAAATCGAACACCGTTTGAATACCGGAAGCCGCACCGGAAACCCGGTGAATCGGGCCGGTGACCCGAGTCAGGGACAGGCCGGTGCTCTGGTGGGCGTGGGCGATGATTTCGGCGGTGATGGAGATGGCCGTCTCCTCGGGGGTACGGGCGCCGAGGTCGAGGCCGATCGGTGAGCGGAGCCGTACCAACTGCTCCTCGGTGACGCCGACTTCGCGCAGGCGGTCGAGACGTGCTTCGTGGGTTCGGCGGGAGCCCATGGCGCCCACGTAGCCGACGGGCAGGGCGAGGGCGAGCTGGAGCAGGGGGATGTCGAACTTGGCGTCGTGGGTCAGGACGCAGACGGCGGTGCGGGCGTCCACGGCCGTCCGGGCCAGGTAGCGGTGGGGCCAGTCGACGACGACCTCGTCGGCGTGCGGGAAGCGGGCGGAGGTGGCGAAGACGGGGCGGGCGTCGCACACGGTGACGTGATAGCCGAGGAAGCGGCCTGCCTGAGCGAGGGCGGCCGCGAAGTCGATGGCGCCGAAGATCAGCATGCGAGGGCGGGTGGCGGCCACGTGGACGAGGACGTTGAGCTGCTCGGGACAGGTGTCGGCATCGCCACCGAGAGAGACAAGTCCGGTGCGTCCGCTGCGGAGTTGGGCGGTGGCCCGGTCTCCCACGGCCCGGCCGGTCGGCCCGTCACCGAGCGTGCGGTCGGCGATCCAGCTGTCGCCGAGCACGCTCAACGTGGCACCGGTGAAGGAGCCGTCCACGACCTGGGCTATGGCGGCGGTCCGCCCCTCGACCGCCTCGGTGAACGCGGCGCCGAGATGTGGCTGGGCCTTGGGATCGATGCGCTGGACGAGGACGTCGAGTTCGCCGCCACAGGTCAGTCCGACGGCGAAGGCGTCATCGTCGGAGTAGCCGAACCAGGCCCGCTGGGCCGGCCCTCGGTCCTGCAACACCTGCCGGCACAGCTCGTACACCGCACCTTCGACGCAGCCGCCGGAGATGCTGCCGACGGCGTTGCCGTCCTCGTCCACCGCCACCGACGTACCGATGGGCAGGGGTGCGCTGCCGGTGACGTCGACCACGGTGGCCAGGGCGAATGGGCGTTCCTCGCGGCACCAACGGTGCAGTGTGTCCGCGATGTTCAGCATGGGGGTCTCCAGAACAGACGGTCGCTGTCGCAGAAGGTGAGCGGGCCGCCGCCGCGGCGATAGGGGGCGCGTGCGCGGCGGCGGCCCGGGGAGGGTCCGGCAGCCGTACGGGGGGTTCGGCTGCCGGACCG
>NZ_JBEOWF010000032.1:0-125713 GCF_040295925.1 Streptomyces sp. NPDC002588 | reverse complement strand
GCCCGCCCCCCCCCGCGCCCCCCCCCCGCCCCCCACACCCCCGGCGGGGCCGGCCCCCCCCGCCCGGCCCGGCCGGTCGACTTCGAAGTGCAGACCCCCGTTCTACAGGCGCCCGGTGGGGTGGTCGGAGCCGTTGCCGATGAGGTCGCCGAGGGCCTGGGCGCCGCCCTGGAGCCGGCGGTCGCGCTGGCTGGTGCCGAAGTCGCCGTAGGGGTAGCCGCCCGGGGTGGGGGTGCTGACCTTGTCGAGGGCGGCGGTGGCCTCGGCGTCCAGGGTGAGGGCGACAGCGCCGAGGCCGTCGTGGAGCTGTTGCAGGGTGCGGGCGCCGAAGATGGGGGCGACTACGCCCGGGCGGTCGGCGATCCAGCTCAGGGCGACCTGGGCGGGGGTGGCGCCGGTCTCCTTGGCGATGCGGACGACCTCGTCGATGGTGGCCCAGTTGCGGTCCGACGCCGCGTACTCGGCCGACACCCACTGGTAGAGCTCGTTCGCGGACCCGGCGCGGGTGTCCGAGGTCGGGGTGGCGCCACGCTGGTACTTCCCGGTGAGGAAACCTCCGGCCAGCGGCGACCAGGGCAGCAGGCCGATCTTGTTGTGCAGGGCGGCGGGGACCATCTCGAACTCGCTCTCGCGGGACAGCAGGCTGTACTGCTGCTGGAGGGTGAGCGGGACGTGGACGCCCATCGCCTTCGCGGTCGAGACGGTCAACTGGAGCTGCCAGCCGGTGAAGTTGGACAGACCCGCGTAGTGGATCTTTCCGGCGCGGACGGCGTCGTCGAGGAAGGAGAGGGTCTCCTCCACAGGGGTGTGCGCGTCCCAGCCGTGCATCTGGTAGAGGTCCACGGTCTCCACACCGAGGCGGCCCAGGGAGGCGTCCAGGGCACGGTGGAGGTGGCGGCGGGACAGGCCGAGGTCGTTGACGTCGGGGCCGGTGGTGAAACGGCCCTTGGTCGTGAGCACCACGCGGTCGGTGATCTCACGCGGGCGAGCGGCCAGCCAGCGGCCGATGATCTGCTCGGAGAGGCCGCCGCCGTAGACGTCGGAGGTGTCGATCATGTTGCCGCCGGCCTCGATGAAGGCGTCGAGCAGCGCGAAGGACTCTTCCTCGGTGTTCTCGGTGCCGAAGTTCATCGTGCCGAACGCCAGCTTGGAGACGGCCAGGCCGGAGGTGCCAAGGGTGCGGTACAGCATGGGGTTCTGTACGCCTTTCCGTTGCTGAGGAGTTGGGCCGTGGTTCCGTGGTCCTGTGCTCAGAACCAGGAAGGCCCGGCGTTGGTGTACGGCGCCTGGAGCGCTGCCGCTTCCTCGTCCGAGAGGTCAAGGGCGAGCGCATCTGCGGCCTGTTGGAGGTGGTGGGGTCGAGTGGCGCCGACGATGGGCGCCGACACCAGCGGGTTGCGCAGCACCCAGGCGAGGGCGATCTGGGCCATGGCGACGCCGCGGGCTTCGGCGAGTTGTTGGACGGCGTTGATGACCGGCTCGTCATGAGCGCTGTCGAAGGCCTGTACGACGTGGTCGGTGGCGGAGCGGGTGCTCTGTTCGCCGACGGGGCGGGCGAGGCGGCCCTTGCCGTTCGGGGAGTAGGGCACCAGGCCCACGCCCATGTCCCCGCACATGGCCATGAGTTCCGGCTCGTCCTGGCGGCGCAGGAGGTTGTACTGGTTCTGCATGGACACGAAGCGGGTCCAGCCGCCGAGGTCGGCCGCGTGCTGGAGCTTGGCGAACTGCCAGCCGTACATCGACGAGGCCCCGAGGTAGCGGACCTTGCCCGCCTTGACGACGTCGTGCAGCGCCTCCATCGTCTCCTCGACCGGTACGTCGTCGTCGAAGCGGTGGATCTGGTACAGGTCGATGTAGTCCGTGCCCAGCCGGGCCAGCGAGGCATCGACCTGTTCCAGGATCGCCTTGCGGGACAGGCCCTCACCACCAGGACCGTCGTGCATCGGACCGCGGACCTTGGTGGCCAGGACGATGTCCTCACGGCGGGAGTACTTCCTGATCGCGCGACCGACGATCTCCTCCGATGTGCCGGCCTGGTAGACGTTGGCCGTGTCCCAGAACGTGATGCCCAGCTCGACTGCCTGCTGGAAGAACGGCGCGGCCTTGTCCTCGGTCAGCGCCCAGGGATGGGCGCGGGGGACGGTCGGGTCGCCGTAACTCATGCAGCCGAGCGCGAGCCGGCTCACCTTCAGACCGGTGGCGCCGAGACGGATGTACTCCATGGCAACGCTCCTTTACATCTACTGCGTCTACGCGGCAGGGGTGATGCGGACGGTGGTCGAGCGGGGGCCGCTGCGTACCATCGGCTCCAGGTAGGAGCTGGAGGCGTACTTGGTGCGGTAGGCGTCGTCGACCGCGTCGAGGACGGAGTCGTCGGCCGGCACGAAGGCGACCTCGTGTTCGGCGCCCGCGATGCGGATGCGTCCGGCCTTCTGGGACAGCGCCGCCTGGTACCAGCGGGAGTTGGAACCGTTGTAGGGGCGGACGTAGAGGTCGCCGCCCGAGACGACGGACCAGATCCAGGTCGGTGTGCCGTAGGTGCGGCCGTCCTCGCGGTACGGCGAGATGTGCAGGTCGTCGGCGGCCGCGAACGAGCGCAGCTGCGCTGGGTCCCAGGTACTCATCGTGGGTTCTCCATGTGCAGTAGGCGGTGACGTGTCAGCGGTTCGAAGCACCGCGCCGTTCGGGGAGGACGTTCGCGATGGCGGTGGCGATGACGATCACCGCGGCGATGAACAGGCTCGCGCGGAGACCGGGCAGGGGGTCCGTCCGGCTCGCGAGGAGGGCTCCGAATGCGGCCACGGCCAGGGCACCGCCGACCTGGCGGCTGGTGTTGAACACCGCGCTCGCCACGCCGGAGCGGTGGGCAGGGACGTTCTCCAGGAGCAGGCCGGTGGTCGGCTGCATGGCCAGCGGCCCGCAGCAACCGACCGGGATCATCACCACGGCGATCAGCCATACCGGCGCGGAGGCCGGGAGGACCGCCAGCACGACCAGGCTCGCGCCCATCAGGAGGAAGCCACCGACGATGGGCACACGCGGGCCGTACCGCTTGGTGAGCCGGGCCGTGGGCACGCCCAGGAAAGCGGAGAGCACGGCCATGGGCAGGAAGGCCACGCCTACGGCCAGCGCGGACAGGCCTCGTTCCTGTTGGAGGTAGAGGCTGTAGAGGAAGACCGTGCCGTTCAGGGCGGCGATGAACGCGAAGCCGTTGGCGGAGGCGATCCGCATCGTGCGCGAGCGGAGCAGGTCCATCGGCACCATGGGGTGCCTGCCGCGCACCTGAGCCGCGGCGAAGGCAGCCGCCGCCAGGGCCGTCACCGCGAAGGCGACGAGCACCTTCGGCGCGCCGAAGCCGTCGGCGCCAGCCTCGATCGCCGCGAAGGTGAGCGCGCCCAGGGCGACCACTGCGGCGACCTGGCCCGTCCAGTCGAACGGCACCGGCCGACGCGGGGAGCGCACGGCACGCGACAGCAGGAACAGCGCCACGATGCCGACGGGCAGATTGATGAAGAAGATCATCCGCCAGCTGGTCAGGGACAGTGCGCCGCCCGCGACCGGTCCGGCCGCAGCGGCGACGGACCCGGCGATAGTCCACACCGCGATGGCCCGCGCGCGCCGGACGGGGTCCGGGAACGCCTCGCGGATCAGGGCGAGCGAGGCGGGCAGCATCGTCGCAGCGCCCGCTCCCTGCACCGCGCGGGCGGCAATCAGCACGCCCACGTTCGGCGCCAGGCCGCACGCCACCGAGGCGACGACGAACACGGCCATGCCGGCGCCGAAGGCACGGTGGGCGCCGATGCGGTCGCTGACGGATCCGGCGGACAGCAGCAGCGCGGCGAACATGAGCGTGTAGCTGTCCAGCACCCACTGGAGCCCGGTCATCCCGCCGCCGAAGTCGTCGCGGATGGCGGGCAGGGCGACGTTGACGACCGTGGCGTCCAGGGTGATGACGAAGAAGCCCAGCACAGCGGCGGCCAGCGCGGCGGTGGCCGCGCCGCGCGAACCGGCGACGTCACCGGTGACGGACGGCGACGTGGCAAGGGGGACGGACATGACGGGTGATCTCCTGGAACGCGTGAGCGGGGGAAGAAAACGCGGCCGGGCCGACGGCACGGAGAAGTGCGTGTTGCATCCGTGCCGTCCCGGCCCCGGGCGCACGGAACGGCGGCCGATCAGCTCGTGGTGTATCCGCCGTCGACGGGCAGGGCCACACCGACGACGAGGCTCGCGGCGGAGCTGCACAGCCACAGCACGGCCGCGGCGATCTCGTCGGCCCGGCCGAGCCGTCCGATCGGCTGCCGCTTCATGATCTCGGCCATGGCCTCGGCCTGGCCTTCGAGCATGTCGGCCACCATCGGGGTGTCGATCACGCCGGGGCACACCGCGTTGATGCGGATGCCCTTGGGCGCGTACTCGACCGCCGCGCTCTTGGTCAGGCCGATCACGCCGTGCTTGGACGCGTGGTAGGCGGCACGCTCCGGCAGGCCCACGAGGCCGCCCAGCGAGGAGCAGTTGACGATGGCGCCGCTGCCCTGCTGCCGCATCTGCCGCAGCTCGTGCTTCTGGGCGGCCCAGACGCCGCGCAGGTTGACGGCGTTGACGTGGTCGAAGTTCTCGGCCGTCTCGTCGGCCGCGTCACTGGGCGGGACCTGCACGCCGGCGTTGTTGAACGCCATGTCGAGGCGGCCGTACGTCGCGACCGCGCGGTCGACCATCGCGGCCGCCTGCTCCTCGTCCGTGACGTCGCAGGCGACGCCGGTCGCCCGGTGGCCGGCCGCCGTCAGTTCCTCGGCCGCGTGTTGTACGGCCTTCTCCTCGATGTCGGCCAGGACGACGGCGGCACCGGCCTCGGCGAAGGCCCGGGCGGTGGCCAGGCCCATGCCGGAGGCCGCGCCGGTGACGAGGGCCACCTGGTCATGGAAGTCGTACGTCGGGCTCATGGGAAGTGATTCCAATCGTGGGTCGGCAGGTCAGGGGCGCAGCAGCGTCTTGATGGCGCGGCGCTCGTCCATGGCCCGGTAGCCCTCGGCGGCCTCGTCCAGCGGCAGGGTCAGGTCGAAGACCTTGCCGGGCTCGATACGGCCGCCGATGACGCGGTCGATCAGGTCGGGCAGGAAGTGACGCACCGGGGCGGGGCCGCCGCGCAGGCCGACGTGGGAGAAGAACAGCTCCTGGCCGTCGATGGCCACGTCGTGCGGGACGCCGACGAAGCCGACGTTGCCGCCGGGGCGGGTGGACTGGACGGCCTGCCGCATCGACTCCTGGGTGCCGACGCACTCCAGGACGGAGTCGGCGCCGATACCGCCGGTGAGCTCCTTGATCCGGGCGACGCCCGCTTCGCCGCGCTCGGCGACGATGTCGGTGGCGCCGAACTCGGTCGCGAGCCGCTGCCGTGAGGCGTGGCGGCTCATGGCGATGATCCGCTCGGCGCCGAGTTCGCGGGCGGCGATGACGCCGGACAGGCCGACCGCGCCGTCGCCGACGACGACAGCCGTGGAGCGGGGCTTCACCTCGGCGGCGACGGCCGCGTACCAGCCGGTGCCCATGACGTCGGAGAGGGTGAGCAGGCTCGGCACGAACTTCTCGTCGGGCTGCCCGTCGAGGGCGACCAGGGTGCCGTCGGCGAGTGGGATGCGGATGTACTCGGCCTGGCAGCCGCCCACGAACTCCCGGTGCGGGCAAGAGGTTTGATAACCGGCGCGGCAGATCGGGCAGGTGTTGTCGGAGGCGAAGAAGGAGCCGATGACGAACTGCCCCGGCTTGATGTCCGTTACCTCGGCGCCGGTCTCCTCCACCACACCGACGTACTCGTGGCCGATCGGCGTGGGCTGGGCGACGAGGTTGATGCCGCGGTAGTCCCACAGGTCGGAGCCGCACACACAGGCGGCGACCGTCCGGATCACCGCGTCGGTGGGGGCGAGGATCTGCGGCTCGGGAAGGTTCTCCACCCGGATGTCACCGGGGGCGTGGATCACGGTTGCGCGCATGACTCATTCCAGAGTGAGGGGAAGATTGAACGGGGTGGGACGCCGGCTGCCGGAGCCGGGCGAGGGGAAGGGGCCGGCCGGCCGTTGCGTCAACTCGCCCGGTGGCGTGGGCAGCGCGTCGAGGTCGTCCGGTCGACGGCGCTCAGCGTCAGATCGACCGTCAAGGGCGTTGTCGAGGCGGCGGGTGGCGGTTCCGCTCGGCGATCTCCCGCGCGCGTGATCACCGCCACCGTGTGGGTGTGCCGTCCCCGGTCGCAGCCGACGCCGACGCCGGCGCTTCTGTCGGCTGTGCTCAGTGCGAGGTACGGGTGCTGGTGCGCGGGCCGCCGTACTCGGCGTCGGTGACGTGCTCCAGCCAGTTGACCTCATCGCCCTCCCACAGGGCGATGTGTTCCATGAACTGGTCCGGGCTCGCGCCGTGCCAGTGCTCCTCGCCGGGCGGGCAGCCGATGGTGTCGCCCGGGTGGGCTTCGATGATCACGCCGTCACGGGTGCCGATCAGGGCGACTCCGGACACGACGTGCAGGGTCTGGCCCAGGCCGTGGCTGTGCCAGGCGGTGCGGGCGCCGGGGGCGAAGCGGACCATGTTGGCCCGTGCCCGCGAGGGCTCCTCGCCCCGGTAGATCACGTCCGCCCAGACGTCACCGGCGAACATGTGAGGGGGCAGCTTCATGGTCGCGGGCTGCTTGAGGATCTCCATGGTGGTACGTGCTCCTTGCGTCAGCGTATTGAAGGGGGACGCGCGAATGAGAGTGGGGTCAGGCCTTGCGGAACAGTTCCCGGGCCACGTTCAGTGCGGACATCGCCCTGGGCCATCCGGCATAGAACGCCATGTGAGTGATCGTCCCGATGATTTCCTCTTCGGTGACGCCGTTCTGCCTGGCCAGGGGAATGTGGAACGAGAGCTGCTCGCTGCTGCCGCTGGTGATCAGGCTGGCCACGGTGATCAGACTGCGGTCCCTCGGTGACAGCTCCGGGCTCTTCCACTCCTGCCCGAACAGCACGTCCTCGCTGTAGCCGGCGAGCGCGGGAGCGACGTCCCCGAACAGGTCGCGCGGTCCCGGCGGGGTCTTCTCAGTCATGGTTCGTGTCCTTCCGTGTGACTCGGCGGCGCTCATCGGCCGGCCTGGTGCCACTTGCGTCACTACCGATGAAAATGCAGGTCACACGTGCGTGGAAGGACTCGTTGATACGTGTACTGGCAGTACACCCCACGATCGCGGAAGCCGTCGTAGCCTCGAAGGCATGGACAACCGAAGCGAGGTACGCGAGTTCCTGACCAGTCGCCGGGCCAAGATCACGCCCCAGCAGGCGGGGCTGCCCGCCTACACGGGCAACCGGCGCGTCAAGGGACTGCGCAGGGAAGAAGTCGCGATGCTCGCCGGCGTCAGCGCGGAGTACTACGCCCGCCTGGAGCGCGGCAACCTCTCCGGCGTCTCCGAGGCCGTCATCGACTCACTCGCCCGAGCCCTTCAGCTCGACGACGCCGAGCGCGCCCACCTGGACGACCTGGCCCGCACCGCGAACACCGCCCGCCGCCCCGCCCGCAGACGGACCTCGCAGCCCATCCGCCCCGCGCTGCAGCACCTGCTCGACGCGATGACCGAGGCGCCCGCCTTCATCCGCAACGGCCGCCTCGACATCCTGGCCACCAACCGGCTCGGCCGCGCCCTGTACGACCCGGTCTTCGCCGACCCGGCCCGCCCCGTGAACCTCGCCAGGTACGAGTTCCTCAACCCCGGTGCGGCCGACTTCCTGCCCCAGCTGGAACGCCAGGCGGCCGGAGCGGTGGCCCTCCTGCGCACCGAGGCAGGCCGCGACCCCTACAACCGGGACCTGACCGACCTCGTCGGCGAACTCTCCACCCGCAGCGAGAAGTTCCGCACCCTGTGGGCCGCCCACGACGTGCGCCTGCACCAGACCGGCGTCAAACACTTCCACCACCCCGCGGTCGGCGACCTCGCCCTCCCCTTCGAGGCCATGCCCATCCCCACCGACCCCGGCCTCACCCTCACCGCACTCAGCGCCGAACCCGGCACTCCCGCCCACGACAGCCTCAAACTCCTGGCCAGTTGGGCCGCCACCCTCGACCAGGACGATCGGGGCGACCAGCCGGACACTGCGGCTGCCAGCGGTGAACAGAGCGCGTAGCGGAGCCGCGTAAGCCCGCCATGACGCCGCATGCTGCCGCAAAGCCCGGACGCGGCCGCCGAGTTCGACGTCGAACAGCCGACGGCGCGGCCGTTGCCCTCCGGGTCAGAAGCCGGGGCTGAGAGGGTGGCTGAACCCCTGATCGGAGATGAGCCGGGCCGCCTCGCCCAGGGCGGTGGCGAAACGCTCTATGGCCTCGTACGGGAAGCGCTGACTGGGGCCGCTGAGTGAGAGGGAGGCGATGACGGCGCCCGAGCGGCCGGTGACGGGGACAGCGACTGCTGTGAGTCCCTCGTCCCACTCGCTGCTGCTGACCGCGTAACCGTGCCGAGCTGCTTCCGCCACCCATTCGCGCAGCCGGTCTGTATGGGCCTCGCCCTGCGGCGAGGCGACGGCGATGCGCCTCAGCTGGGCTTCGGAGGCGTCGCGCAGCAGGATCTTCGAGGAGGCACCGGCCCACAGAGGCTGTTCGTCGCCGACGTCGACGACATGGCGAAGGGGGTGCGTGCTCTCCTCGTGGGCGACGCAGACGCGCTGGGTGCCGTGAGCGACGAAGAGGTTGACGGTCTCGCCCAGCTCGTCGGCGAGCTCGCGCATGACCTTGCGGGTCTCGCGCGGGATCTCCCACTGGCTGCGGGTCAGGTAAGCCCAGCGCCACAGGCCGGGGCCAGCCGTGTAGCCGTTCGGGTCCGGCACCAGCAGGTCGCACTCCTCCAGCGTCTGGATCAGGCGCAGCACCGTGGTCTTCGGCAGTCCGGTCGCTTCGGTGATCTTCCGGATCGTGATCACCGGCCGGTCCTCGCTCAGCAGACCGAGGATGTCCAGGGCGCGCCGAACACTTCGTACGCCCGTGCCGTTCCGCTCCTGCTCCACTGCGGTCCGCCCCTCCTTGTCATCCACGCCGGCGCCTCCCCCTACGAGTCGTATACGAACTGCCTGTCATGGCCCTACCCGGGACACTAGTCCACCTAGTGGACCAGTGGAACCATGTAACGGCGAGAAAAACGGGCCGTAACTCTTGAAGGGCCCTGGAGATGCCGCGTATGTTTCCGCCAATCGGTCCACTCGGTCCATTGAGTGGACCTCGGTTCTGAGGGTCGCCGCCCCCACCGCTGTGGCGATGGCCCGGTACGCCGGTGACGGCGGCTCCGCACCCAGGAGCACCCGCCCTCACCGGAGCGTCTGTCCCCACCGCAACCATCCGTGCCCCGCTCCGTACCGCGCACCGCAAGCGCGGCCCGGCCGGCACGGAAGAACCGCAGCATCCAATGGAGTGTGTGAAATGAACAGCACCCAGGGCCCGGCGGCAGCCGGACACGCCGGAGCGCCCGGCCTGGCGAAGAGGGCGGCGATCGCGAGCTTCATGGGAGCCGTGGTCGACTGGTACGACTTCTTCCTCTACGGCATCGTCGCCGGCCTCCTCTTCGGCGACCTGTTCTTCCCCGGCGCATCCCCGGCCGTGGGCACCCTGGCGGCCTGGGCCACCTTTGGTGTCGGCTTCCTCTTCCGGCCGCTCGGCGGCATCGTCTTCGGCCACTTCGGCGACCGACTGGGCCGCAAGCGGATGCTGGTCCTCACCATGCTGATCATGGGCGTGGCCAGCACGCTGATCGGCATCCTGCCCACCTACGCACAAGCCGGCATATGGGCGCCGGTACTACTGGTCGTACTCCGTGCCACGCAGGGCTTCGCGGTCGGCGGCGAGTGGGGCGGTGCCGCGCTCATGGCGGTGGAGAACGCGCCCGCCAAGTGGCGTTCGCTCTTCAGCAGCGGTGTCCAGGTCGGCGCCTCGGTCGGCCTGCTGCTCGCGACTCTGGTCGTCAAGGTCGTGTCGGGCAACACCTCGGAAGCGGCCTTCCAGTCCTGGGGCTGGCGGGTGCCCTTCCTGGCCAGCGCGGCCCTGGTGATGGTCGGCCTGATCATCCGGGCGAGGGTCGAGGAGTCCCCGGTCTTCACCCAGCAGGTCGCCGCGATCGCCGAGGAAGCCAAGCCGCGCGTGCCACTGATCGCCGCCGTCCGCTCCAACCCCAAGGGCTTCTTCGCCATCATCGGCCTGCGCCTCGTGGAACTGTTCACCTTCTACGGCGTGACGACTTTCGGCCTGGCCTACGGCACCGGAGAGCTGGGGCTGGACCGCGACAGCCTGCTCAACGTGAACCTGGCTGTGGGCGCGCTGGCCATCCTCACGATCCCTGGCTTCGCCTACCTCGCGGACCGGTTCGGCCGACGCCGTATCTACTGCTGGGGCTCTCTGGCGGGCGTGGTGGCGGCAGCGCCGTTCTTCTGGGCCCTGGAGTCCGGTTCGATGGTGCTGATCATCTTCTGTGCCGTGCTGCTGGTGAACATCGCCCACGACATGGCGGTCTCGGTGCAGCAGTCGCTGTTCACCGAGATGTTCGGCCCCGAGTACCGCTACAGCGGCGCAGGCGTCGGATACCAGCTGGCCAGCGCGATCGGCGGCGGCTTCACCCCCTTCATCGCGAGCACCTTGGTGATCTGGGCGGGTGGCGGCTGGGGACTGGTCGCCGGGTACCTGGCACTCGGCTGCGGGATCTCCTTCCTCGTCGCCCTGAGCATCCGCAACGACCAGCCCGAAGCGGCGACCGACGCCGGCCTTCGATCCGCGTCGGCCAGCGCCGCCGCCGTCTGACCTCCGCATCCCGTCCCCAGCGCCCCGTCCGCCGACCGCCCGGCGGGCGGGGCGCACCACTTGCCACTTGTCGCCGGTACGTCGACTCCATATGCTCTGACCGTATAGCGGATCAACTGGTCCGCCTGATGGACCTCAGGGAGTTCTGGTGAAAGCAGCCGTCCTGACCACGACGGGCCGGATCGAGACGGTCACCGACTGGCCGGAGCCCGCCTGCGGTCCCCATGACGTCATCGTCGAGATGGACGGTGCCGGTCTGTGCGGCAGCGACCTGGCCGTCTTCCACGGTCGGCGCCTCCCGCCCGAGCTCCCCTGGATCCCGGGCCACGAGGGCTTCGGCCGTATCGCGGCGGTCGGCAGTGCGGTACGCGGCCGGCGCCCCGGCCAGACGGTGGTCATCGAGCCCAACTACGCCTGCCTGAAGTGCGCCGACTGCCTCACCGGTCTGACCTCGGCCTGCCCGCACCGGGCCATCGTCGGCCTGGACTTCCCCGGCGTCCTCGCCGAACGCGTCGCGCTCCCCGCGCACTTCGCCCACCCCGTCCCCGACGGCCTGAGCGGCGCCGACCTTGCCAGTACCGAGCCGTACGCCGTCGCCCGCGCAGCGGTACGCCGCAGCGGAGTCACCGCCGCGGACCGCTGTCTGGTCATCGGCGCCGGCGCGCAGGGCCTGCTGGTCTGCCTCATCCTGACCCGCCTGGGTATCCGGCCCCTTGTCACCGAACCCCACCCGCTGCGCCTCGATCACGCCGAACGCATCGGCGCGACACCCGACGACGGCCGCACGGGTTTCACCTACGTCTTCGAGACCTCGGGGTACGGACCCGCCCTGCGCCCCGCCGTGGACCGCGCCGCCCCCGGCGCCACGGTCGTGCTGGTCGGCCTCAACGGCGATCCGCTCCCGTTCACCACGAACGACGTGGTCCGCCGCCAGCTCGTACTACGCGGGTCCATGATCTACGACCACCCCGGCGACTTCACCGACGCGATCGCCGAACTGGCCTTGGATCGCCCGGGAGTTGTCATCGAGTCCCGCTTCCCGTTGGAAGAAGCCCAGGAAGCCTTCGCCGGTGCCACCGAACGCGCCGGAAAGACCTGGATCAGCATCGGCCAGGCATACGCGAACGCAAGCGGTAACGGGAGCGCGTATGCGTAAGTCCATCGCCACCGTCTCCCTCAGCGGCTCGCTGACCGAGAAGCTGTCCGCCGCCGCGCGGGCCGGCTTCGACGGCGTGGAGATCTTCGAGAACGACCTGCTCGCCAGCCCCCTCACCCCGGAGCAGATCCGTGACCGGGCAGCCGACCTCGGGCTCACGATCGATCTGTACCAGCCCTTCCGGGACTTCGAGGCCGTCCCCGACGACGTGCTCGCGGGCAACCTCCGCCGCGCCGGGCGCAAGTTCGACCTCATGCGACGGCTCGGCACCGACACGCTGCTGGTGTGTTCCAGCGTCTCCCCGCACGCCGTCGACGACGACACCCTGGCCGCCGCACAGCTGCGCCAACTCGCCGAGCGGGCCCACGCGTACGGCATCCGTGTCGCCTACGAGGCGCTCGCCTGGGGCCGGCACGTCAACACGTATGCCCACGCGTGGCGCATCGTCGAGCAGGCCGACCACCCGGCGCTCGGAGTCTGCCTGGACAGCTTCCACATCCTCGCCCGCGGCTCCGACGCCAAGGGCATCGAGGACATTCCCGGCGAGAAGATCTTCTACCTGCAGCTCGCCGACGCTCCGCTGATGGCCATGGACGTGCTCCAGTGGAGCCGTCACCACCGCTGCTTCCCCGGCCAGGGCGGCCTCGACGTCGCCTCCCTCGTACGCCACGCCGTGAACGCCGGATACCGGGGCCCGCTCTCCCTGGAAGTCTTCAACGACGTGTTCCGGCAGGCGGACGCCGGGCACACGGCCGCCGACGCGTTGCGCTCCCTCATCGCCCTGGAGGAGAGCGCGGGGATCGCGGACCTGCCGTCCCCCACCGTGCCGTCCGGTGTCGCCTTCGCCGAACTCGCCACCTCCGACCCGGAACCGGTCGCCGCGCTGCTGGGCGCCCTCGGCTTCGTACGCACTGGCCGGCACACGACGAAGCCCGTGGAACTGTGGGAACAGGGCGAGGCACGCATTCTGCTCAACAGCGGCACCGCCACCCGCCGCGAGGGCACGGCCCTGACGGCCATCGGCCTGGAGACCCCCGGCCCCGGCGCCGCCGTCCGGCGCGCCGAAGCCCTGCTCGCGCCCGCACTGCCGCGCCGGCGCACCGAGCACGACGTACCGCTGGACGCGGTCGCCGCACCCGACGGCACCGAACTATTCTTCTGCGCCACCGGCCGCCCCGGCCACCCCGACTGGACCCGCGACTTCCCGGCCGAACGAGCATCCGTACCGGCCGGCATCACCGGCATCGACCACATCGCGCTGACCCAGCCCTGGCACCAGTTCGACGAAGCGGTCCTCTTCCACCGCAGCGTTCTGGGCCTCCTCCCGCACGAGACCGTCGACGTGGCCGACCCGTACGGCCTGCTCCGCAGCCGCGCCCTGACCAGCGGCGTGTCCGGCGCCGGGGACGGACTGCGCCTCGTTCTCAACCTCGCGCCCACCTCGGTGAACCAGGGCAACCGGGCCCAGCACATCGCCTTCACCACCGGCGACATCACCGACACCGCCCGCCGCATCCGGGCCGCCGGCACCGAGCTGCTCTCCATCCCGGCCAACTACCACGACGACCTCGACGCCCGTTTCGAGTTCTCGCCCGGCGAGCTGGACACCTACCGCGACCTGGGCATCCTCTACGACCGCGACGAACAGGGCGGCGAGTTCCGCCACTTCTACACGGCGACCGTCGGCCGCATCTGCTTCGAGGTCGTCCAGCGCACCGGCGGCTACCGCGGCTACGGCGCCGCCAACGCCACCATTCGCCTCGCCGCCCAACGCGACCAGCGGCGATAGGAGGGCGGCGGAGCGATCGGGCGGCCACTGGCGGCTGCTCCGAAGGGTTTACGGGGCTCCCGCCCCGTCGGGGAGAGCCTGTTCAGCCCAGATGATCTTGCCTGTGCGGGTATGGCGGCTGCCCCAGCGTTGGGTGAGCTGGGCGACGAGCAGGAGACCGCGGCCGCCTTCGTCGAAGGCGCGGGCCCTGCGCATATGGGGAGCGGTGCTGCTGGAGTCCGAGACCTCGCAGATCAGCGTCGCGTCGCGGATCAGCCGTAGCTGAATGGGGGACCCGCCGTAGCGGATGGCGTTGGTGACCAGTTCGCTGACGACGAGTTCGGTGACGAAGGAGAGGTCCTCCAGCTGCCAGGTGGCCAGTTGCTCGCAGGCCAGCTTGCGGGCCTCGGCCACGAACTTCGGATCGGCGGGGACATCCCAGCCGGCGACCTGGTCGGCGTACAACGCGCGGGTCCGGGCCACGAGAAGGGCGACGTCGTCGGCGGGACGGTCCGGCAGCAGGCCTCGCAGGACCGCGTCGCAGGTCTCTTCCAAGGGATGGCCCTGGCCGGCGAGGGCCTGGCGCAGCAGGTCGAGTCCGTCGTCCATGTCCCGGTCGGGGGCCTGGACGAGACCATCGGTGTAGAGGGCGAGCACACTGCCCTCACGGACGTCGAACTCCGCGGTTTCGAAGGGCAGACCGCCCACGCCCAGTGGCGGCCCGATCGGCAGGTCCAGGAATTCGGCTTCGCCGTCCGGGGCGACCAGGACCGGGGGCGGGTGGCCGGCCCGGGCCATGGAGCAGCGTCGCGAGACGGGGTCGTAGACGGCGTACAGACAGGTGGCCCCGATCTCGCCCGGACCGTCCGCGGCCCCGGCGTCATCCGTCGTCGTCTCGGAGGCCATGCGCAGGACGATGTCGTCGAGCCGGGTGAGCAGCTCGTCCGGGGCCACGTCCACGTCGGCCAGGGTGCGTACGGCCGTGCGGAGCCGGCCCATAGTGGCGGACGCCTGCACGCCGTGACCGACGACGTCGCCCACCACCAGCCCCACTCTCGCTCCGGACAGGGGGATGACGTCGAACCAGTCACCACCGATTCCGGCGAGGGAACTGGCCGGCCGGTAGCGGGACGCGACCTCGACGGCCGTATGCCGGGACGCGTGGTGACGTAGGAGGCTGCGTTGCAGTTCGAGAGCGATGGCACGTTCGCGCGTGTAGCGGCGGGCGTTGTCGACGGACACCGCCGCGCGGGCCGCCAACTCCTCGGCCAGCAGCAGGTCGTCCTCGCCGAAGGGTTCCGGTGTGCGGTGGCGGACGAGGATCGACAGGCCGAGGGTGACACCGCGGGCGCGCAGCGGCACGGCCATCGCCGAGTGCATGCCGTAGGTGTCGATGCTGCGGGCCCGTTCCGGCGAGCCCGCGGCCCACTGGTACCGGGTGACGTCCTCCGCCGCATACAGCAGGGCCCGGCCGGTGGTCAGTACGCGGCCCTGCGGCGAGTGCTCGTCGTAGGTGTGCCTGCTGCCGAGCGGGACCACGGATTCGGGGCAGCCTTCCAGCACGGACCGCTGTGCGGTGCGGCGGAAGAGCAGCGGTCCGGCACCGGGCAGAGGGGCCTCTTCCTCGCCGGCCAGCGCGGAGTTCAGCAGGTCCACGATGACGAAGTCGGCGAAGTGATCCGTGCACACCTCGGCCAGTTCCTCGGCGGTGCGTGCCACGTCCAGGGTGGAGCCGATCCGGACGCTGGACTCGTTGAGCAGGCTCAGGCGTCGGCGGGCCAGGAACTGCTCCGTGCTGTCCATCGCCGCCAGGCACACACCCCGCACCTCGCCCACGTCGTCCGTGAGCGGGCTGAGGGACACGAGCCACGCGTGCTCCCGGGGCTCGCCGGGCGCGCGCAGCCATGCCTCGTACGGCATCGGCTCACCCGTGCGCAGCACCCGCAGGACCGCGTCGTCGAGCCCCTCGAAGCCCGGCAGCCGTCGCAGCCCGCGGCCCGCCTCCCCCACCCGTCGGCCCACCAGGTCCGACTCGGGTCTGCCCATCGCCGCTTCCATGGCGGAGTTCACGGACACCGCGAGCCCGTCCTGGTCGAAGAGCGCCATCGGAATGGGGAACTGCTCCAGAGCCCGCCGTCGTAGCTGTGCCGCCGGCTCCGGCACCGTGGCCGTCAGAAACCACTGGGTATCCCCGGCACGGTCCAGCAGCGGATGTGCGTCCAGCTCCAGCGCCACGCTGTGACCGTCCCGATGCCGTACGTGAAGGGGGCCGCGCCAGTCGCTCGCCTCGGCAAGGCAGGTGCGGGCCGAGGCCGGAACGGCACCGGTCAGCAGCGTGCCCACCTCGCGGCCCAGCATCTCCTCGGGCTCGTAGCCGAGCAGGCGACGGGCACCGGCGCTCCACGCGATGACCCGCCCTGCGGCATCCACCGCGGCCGAGGCGACACCGTGCTCGCCCATCGTTCCTTCTCTCTGCACGGCCGGAACCGCCGTCAGTGAGCTCACGGGCCGACTGCACGGTGCTCCGTTTCCCACTCCATTCTGCACCGGCCACTCCACGCACAACGCGCGAATGCATCAGGTAGCCGGTCCCAGAGCGTCGTTTTGGACCGGGGCCGGAGGTTCCCGGTGTTCCGGCATATCGGCGCCTGGGCAGCGCTCAGTGGTGACTGATGGTGATGCAGGCGGGCCTCGGTACGGGTACGGACGTGCCGGTGTCCGTGAGGTGGCCCGACCGTGGGTCGACTGCGAAGAGGTTCACCGTGCTGCTCGCCTGGTTCGCGACGAACAGCCATGTGCCGCTCGGATGGAAGGAGAAGCTCCACGGGGTGAGTCCCGCGCAGGGGATGCGCTGTACCAACGTGAGCAGGCCGGTCGCACGGTCCGCCGCGTAGACGACCAGGGTGTTCTCGCCGCGGTTGGAGGTGTAGACGAAGCGGCCGTCGCGGCTGATGGCCAGTTCTGCGGCGCTCGTGGTGCCGGTGTGCCCGGGCGCGTCGGTCGACAGGCTCTGGAGATGGGTCAGGACGCCGTCTTCGTGGCTCCATCGCAGGGCCTGGACGTCCGCGGACAGCTCGTTCAACAGGTAGACGATCCTGCCGCCCGGGTGGAAGACCACGCGCCGTGGCCCCGACCCCGGCGCCGTCGCGTAGGCGCTCGGGCCGTCGGACAGGGTTTGCGTGGCCCGGTCGAAGCGGTAGACGAAGACCCGGTCGGCGCCGAGGTCCGGGACCAGCGCGAACCTGCCGCTCGGGTCGATGACCACGTGGTGGGCGTGCGGCCCCGTCTGCCGCGGGTGGGGGCCGGAACCGGTGTCCTGCACCCGGGAGACCACGGCGCCGAGTCCGCCGTCCCTGCCGATCGGCACGGAGACGACGGTGCCGGCCGCGAAGTCCGCGGCCAGAAGCGTCTTCGACCGGTCGTCCACTCCCAGGTACGACAGTCCGCCGTTGACCGGCGTCGCCTGTGTCGCGATCTCGCCGAACTGCTCCAGCGCGCCGGAGGACTTGTCGACACGGAAGGCACGGACGGTCCCGCCGGATTCACCGCCGGTGGCGTACAGGACCGCCTTCCTCGGGTGGGCGACCATCCAGTTCGAGCCGGCCTGCGCCACCGGGCCGACCGACGTCAGGGTCGTGCTGGACGGGTCGAACCTCAGCGTGTGCACCTGGCCGAGGGTCCAGCTGCCGACGTGGAGTAGGCCGACCGCCCCACCCGGCGCGGCCTCGGACGGCGTGGCGGATAACAGCGGCAGCCCCGCCACGGCGGACGCCGCCATGGCTCCCAGCAGCGTTCTGCGGGACGGTGTTCCGGATCTTGAGTCGTTGCTCATCGAGCGCATCTCTCCGTCTCTGGGGTCACACTGTCACGCATATTGCTCACAATATTGCTGCCGCTGGCTCAGTACTCCGTCTTCTGCGACTCCAAGTAGCTCGTCAGGAACGCGTACTTGGCGTCGGTGTCGGCCGCCGCGCGGGGCGCGAAGGTGTCGCCGAGTTCCATCGAGAGCGGCCTCGTCGTGCGCAGGGCGGGCCAGGCCGGCAGGGAGCGGCTGTTGGGGTTGCCCGTGGCGGCGAAGTTCGCGACGTAGGAGGAGGTGATGTCGGCGATGGTGTGGTCCTCGTCGGTCCAGGGCCGGTCGGTGCCGTAGAGGTTGCCGAAGAGGTAGTACTTCTCGGCGCCGTGGTAGGCGCCGGCGCCGTTCGCGGGTTCGATCGGGTTGGTGGTGTCCGAGCCGGGCGGCGCGTGCGTCCACCAGTAGTTGTAGACCGGGCTGCGGCTGCCCGCGGCGTTCCTGAACTGGGTTCCCCACAGGAAGGTGGAGACCCGCTCCTCGTCCCGCGCGTAGGCGTTGTACTGCGCGGCCGCCTCCGTGTCGGTGGCCGCCTGATAGAGCGTGAGGAACTCCTCCGCCCGGTCGCCGAAGGTCGACGCCGCGAAGGCCCGGTAGGCGGCGGCTGTCATCGTCAGCGTGGGTGAGGCGCCGTTTTCGTCCTTGTTGTTGCCGGTCAGGACCGGTACGTCGTACTCGGCCCGGGACGTCATGGCGTCGGTGTACGTGGTCGGCAGGACGTAGCCGTCGAGGACGTTGCCGAAGTCGGTTCCGGCGGCCGGGGCCCCGGGGGCGTAGACCTTGGCGACGATCCCGTCCGCGGACAGGGCCCGCAGGTCGGACAGTGAGGACGCCCCCATGTAGGCGGTGAACGCTGAGCCGTTGGCCTCCGCCGTGGCGAGGGTGTCGTAGCCGCCCGCCACGCGGCCGAGCGCCGGGTCCTTGGTGTACTGCACGCCCGCCGCCAGCAGCGCCCGGTGGAACAGGCCCCGGGCCAGCTTCGAGATCATCAGGATGTTCACGAACGACGAGCCGTGCGACCAGCCGGCCAGGGTCACCCGGTCCGGGTCGCCGCCGAACGCGGCTATGTTGCGCCGGATCCACCGCAGTGCCGCCACCGTGTCCAGGACGCCCCAGTTGCCCGAGCCGCCGTGCCCCGACTCCGCGCTCAGTTCGGGATGGGCGAGGTTGCCGAACGCGCCCACCCGGTGGTTGAAGGTGACGACCACCGCACCCTTGGCGGCCAGGTTGGCGCCGTCGTAGACCGGCTGCGAGGCCCACATCGCGCTGTTGCGGCCGCCGTAGATCCACACGAAGACCGGGCGGCGCTCGCGTGAACTCGCCGCGCCCGTCCAGATGTTGAGGTTGAGGCAGTCCTCGCTCAGCGACGGCACCTTGTCGGCGGCGATGCCGGTGACCGGCTGGGGGCAGGCGGCGCCCCAGGTGTCGGCCGGGCGGACGCCCGTCCAGGACGGCGCGGGTCGCGGGGCGCGCCAGCGGTTCTCGCCCGCGGTCGAGGCGGCGTAGGGGATGCCCTTGTAGACGGTGATCCCGTCCAGGGCGGCCGGTACGCCGACGACCAAGCCCGACTGTGTCCTCACGGGGATGCTCCTGGGCGCGGCCGACGCCGGAGCTGCCGTCAGGCCGCCCAGCAGTGCCGCGCCCGCCGTCGCGCCGACGGCACCACCGAGGAAGCCGCGGCGGCCGAACCCGGCCGGTTCGTCCGGTGCTGCGTCGGCGGCCACGCGCGGGTGCCCGGTTCGGACAGGTTGGATGTCTCGCGTGCTCAAGTGAGTCTCCCGGTGGAAGAAGTTCGCGGTGCCAGGCGCAGTGCGACGACGGCGAGTACCGCGAGTGATGCGGCGACGAGCAAGGGGTGGGCGACCAGCCATGTCTGGACGCCTTCGAACGGGTCGGAGGGGGTCAGGGCCGCGCGCTCCAGCATCCAGGAGGCCGCGAACAGCAGGCCGAGGGCAGCCAGCGTGAGGCGGAACGCCGGGTAGCAGGCGGTGCGGGCCAGGACGAGCAGCGACGGCATGATCAGTGCGACGACGAGCAACTGGGTCAGTTCGATGCCGAGGTTGAAGCCGAGGAGTGTGGTGACGAGTGATCCCCGGTCCAGGCCGAGGTCGCCGATGAGCGAGGCGAACGCCAGCCCGTGGACGAGCCCGAAACCACCGGCGATGAGCACCTCGCCGCGCGCCACGAGGGGGCGTACGGCGTGGACTGCGGACACCCCGATCGAGAAGGCGATCAGCGTCTCCACCGGCCGGGACGGTACGTGGATCACTCCGGCCGCCGCCAGGGCGAGGGTGAGCGAGTGGCCCGCGGCGAACGCGGAGACCACGTGCACGACACGGACGACCACCCGCCGCCTCGACGCGCCGGCGGCGCGCCACCGACCTCCGGACGCCACCAGCGGGGCCGGGACCAGCAGCATGAGAAGGAACAGCAGGTGATCGGCTCCCTCGCCGACGTGCTCCGTGCCCAGGCCCACGGTGGTGACGAAGCCCCGCAGCCATGAGCCTTGCCCGGCAGGGACGTTCAGGCTCGTGGTGTCCCAGTCGAGGACCCCGAGGGTCTCGGCGTCGTCCGTCCTGAGGATGCCGCGGTCGAAGTCGTACCGGACGGTGGCGATGACCCGGTGGGTGACGAGTTCCTCGACGATGACGTCGTAGCGGAGGTCGAAGTCGGTGACACGGCCGTCGGGCGGGCGGATCTCCAGCGGGTAGACGAGATGGGCCGTCGCGTCGATCGTACGGACCGTCGGGGTGCCGAGCGTCACCGTCCAGGGGGTGCCGTCATCGCCTACGGCGGCGATGTGCCCGGCCGTGTAGGCGCCGAGGAACGACCGGTCGGTGCCGAGGACGCTCGCGGAGGTGAGTTCGCGGTGCACGGCGATGGCCAGCCGGTCGATCGGCAGCTGTACCTCCCCCTCGACCCGGTCGTCCCGGACGTCGAGGAGGACGGCGGAGGTGCTCATCGGGTGCGCGCCGGCCGGCGACGCGAGGCCGCCGACCAGCAGGAACGCCGTGAGTAGCAGGGTGGAGAGGAGACGGCGCACGGATGTCATCGGGAGGTCATTCCCAGCCGTAGTCGGCGGTCTCGTCCCGGAAGATCGTGTGTTGGTGGATCCCGTCGGTCGAGGCGCCGGGCTGGTTGGAGAACTCGACCCAGGCTGACGGTCCGTCAAGTCGTACGTAGGTCTGGCTGTTGTCCAGGGTCGTCCCGCCGCTCCAGCCGATGTACGTCTCGTCGTACTCCGAGACGTACTTGGCCAGCAGCCGTGCCGCCGCCTTCTCGTCCAGGTCGTCGACCCATGCCCTGAGCATCGCGGTGACCTTCGCCCGCTGCTTCTTGGTGAGGCTGCTGACCAGGACGCCTTCGGGCTGGGTGGGGAAGGGGCCGTCGTGGCCGGGGCCGAGGTAGAGGTCGTCGAAGCTGCCGTCGATCTCGGCGGCGGTCAACTCCTCGGCGGTGAGGGACTGGATCGCGGCGATCGTGGAGGTCCGCTTGTCCTCCAGCGGGGCGTAGTACAGGTTCTCCCAGTCGAACTCCATCGGCTCCACCGCGGTGAGCGTGGGCGAGATGCTCACGCTGCCGCCAGCGTACGTGAGGTTGTAGGCGGCGTGGTGACCGCCGTACTGGAGCGTGAACTGCCCTGACTTGCTGGGCGTTCCGAAGAAGGAGACGTAGTACCACTCCGAGCCGAAGTTGGCGCCGCCGCCTCCGCCGGGGGGACGGCCACCGCCGGTGGGTGTCGCGGTGGGGGTGCCTGTCGGAGTGCCTGTAGGGGTGCCGCCTCCCGGTCCGCCGGTGTCCGGGAGCGAGGCGAGATAGTCGTCGGCCTTGCGGATCTCGACGAGTTCCTCGTAGCCCTTCTTGCTGAGCGCGGCCTCCATGACCTTCAGGGCCGCGGCCTCCTGCGCGTCGGTGAGGTCGCCCAGCTTCAGGCCGTTGCGCTCGACGACGGGTGTCGGGAAGTTGGACCAGCCGGTCTTCTTCGCCGGGTCGTCGAAGTCGTAGAGGGCGGTGTCCTTCTGCTCGTCGGACAGCGTGGCGAGGAAGGCGTTCGCGGCGGCCACGACCTGAGCGGTGTTCGCGCCGCCGGCTCCGGTGCGCAGGGCGGACGCCGGGACCGGTTGCGGCTTCGTCAGCGCCGCCGACGACGACGCCGGGTCGACGGTGCCGCAACCGGCGGCGCCGAGACCGAGGCAGACGGCGAGCGCCACGGCACGGCGTACACGTAACCGCCCACGTTCCGGCGCGATCGGTACGGGCACGGGGTGGGGAACGGAGGACATGGGACTCCTGTGGGGGGTGTGGGTTCAGGTGCGGCCCCATGCTCCGCGAGCGATCTCAGACCCGGTCGGGAGCCGGTCCGGAATTCGATGAGAACCGGTACCAGGAACGAGAACCGGTGACCGGAATGCGAACCAGCGCCCGGAAGCGGTGTGCCATCATGCCCGGATGTCTGATCGTGTCCTCATCGCCGACGACGATCGCGCGGTCCGTGAATCCCTCGCGCGCGCACTGGAGTTGGAGGGATACGACGTCGCCACCGCCGCCGACGGGGTCGAGACGCTGACCCGGGTCCGCCGGGAGTCCTTCGACGTGCTGGTCGTCGACGTGATGATGCCCCATGTCGACGGCATCGCCGTGTGCCGCGTCCTGCGCGCCGACGGTGACCGCACCCCGGTCCTCATGCTCACCGCCCGGTCCCGGACCCCGGACCGGGCGGCCGGCCTCGACGCCGGTGCCGACGACTATCTGCCCAAGCCCTTCGCGGTGCCCGAACTGACGGCCCGGCTGCGGGCGTTGCTGCGCAGAGCCGCCCTGACACCGAAGCCGGTGCGGGAGCCCGAGGACACGGACTGGGGCGACACCGTTCTGCGTATGGCTTCGCTGCGGATCGCTCCGGCGGCCCGCCGTGTCTGGTGGGGCAAGGAGGAAGTGCGGCTCACTCGGACCGAGTTCGACCTGCTGGAACTCCTGGTGCGCAACGAGGGACTCGTGCTGGATCACCAGACGCTCTACCAACAGGTCTGGGGTCGCGACGCCGGCGTGGACGCCAAGAACCTGGCGGGCTACGTCGGATATCTGCGGCGCAAGCTCAGCGCGGCCGGAGCGCCTGAACTGATCCACACCGTGCGCGGCGTCGGGTACGCAGCACGGTCATGACCCTGCGTTCGCGGTTCGCGCTCGCCTTCGCCGCCATCGGTGCCGTGGTGGCCCTCCTGGTCGGAGCGCTGAGTTATCGCGCCGCCTCCGACCGGGTCATCGCCGAGATCGACCGGACCCTGCGGTCGGCCACGGTCGCCCTGGCGCACGCCAAGGAGCGCGGCGGGCAGCCACTGGTCTCCGAGGTGATCGCCCAGGTACCGGAGCTCTTTCCCGGCCCTGACCGTCCCGGTCCCGGGGACGAGCCGGAACGACGGATGATCCTGCAGTCAGTCGCCGTCGACGGAACCGCCGCCCGCCTCGGTGGCCCGGGCGTGCCACTACCGGTGTCCGACACCGGGCGGGCCCTGGCCGCCTCGGGCAGGGCCGGGGACACGGACATCGCCGAGGTGGTCGTGGCGGGCCGCACCTACCGTCGGCTGACCACCGCCCTGGGCGGGAGGCGGGGCGCGTTGCAGGTGGCGGTCCGGATCGACGAGACCCGTCGGGTCCTGAACGGTATGGCCATGGAGATCGCGGTGGTCAGCCTCGCGGTCATGTTGGTCGCGGCCGGCGCGGGTCTGCTGGTCGCGGGACACATCACCCGGCGCCTGGTACGGCTGGCCGAGGTCGCCGAAGAGGTCAGTGCCGACGGGCGAGCCGTGCTCGGACACACGGACCTGACGGGCGGGCAGGACGAAGTGGGCCGGCTGTCCACGTCGTTCGGCAGGATGCTCGGGCGGATCGCCGCCGCCCGTGACGCCCAGGAGAGACTGGTGCACGACGCCGCCCACGAACTGCGGACCCCTCTCACCAGCCTGCGCACCAACGCCGCCGTGCTGCGCCGCGTCGCCGAGCTCTCCCCACAGGCCCGCGACCGGCTCCTCGACGACGTCGAGGGCGAGACCAGCGAACTCGCGCACCTCGTGGAGGAACTCGTGGAGCTGGCGCTGGCCGGCGCACAGGAAGAGGCCGAGGAGGCCGTGGAACTCGCCGCGGTGGCCCGCCGTGTCGCGCGACGCGTGTACCGGCGCAGCGGTCGCCTGGTCCATGTCGACGCCGACGGCACCATGGTCCGTGGCCGCCCACAGGGCCTCGAACGCGCACTGGGCAACCTGATGGAGAACGCCGCCAAGTTCGACCCCGATGGCGACGATCCCATCGAGGTACGCATCCGCCGTGGCGCGGTCACCGTGTCCGACCGCGGACCGGGCATCGCCCCCGACGCCCTCCCCCGGGTGTTCGACCGCTTCTACCGCGCCGACACCGCTCGCGCCCTGCCCGGCTCCGGACTCGGCCTCGCCATCGTCCGCGACGTCGCCGAAGCCCACGGCGGCACGGTGACCGCGGGCCCTCGCCCCGGCGGCGGCGCCTGTATCGGCTTCACCGTGGCCGGGTCGCGCCTACTGCCCGGAGCCGAATGACCTTCTCGTGAAGGAACGTTGGCGCCTGAACTCAGTGAACGACCAGGTCGACGGTGAAACCAGGGTGGGCCGCCTGACGGAGGGTGTTCAGCCGGGCTGCCGTACCGGGAGCAGCACTGCCGAGGGATGCTCGGGGTCGTGGAAGACCTGCTGGTCCGCGGCGCGGAGAGTGGTGGCGGTGGCCCTTGGCTCGCCGGTGCCGGGGTTGCGGGCGTAGCGGGGGAAGGCGCCGCTGGAGACCTGGACCCTGATGCGGTGGCCGCGCCTGAAGCGGTGGGCGGTGGGCCACAGCCGGACGGCGGCGCGGGAGAGTTCGTCCGCGTCGGTGAGGCTGACCAGGCCGTCGCACAGGTTGGTCGAGCGGCCCTTCTCGTCGACGTCGCAGAGCCGTACGAAGACGTCGGCGTGGGGCCGGCTGGAACGGAACCAGATCTCGGCCTCGACCTCACCGATCACCTCCACGTCCTCCTCCAGGACGGGGGTGGTGTACGTGAGGACGTCCGGGCGGGCCTCCAGGCGGGAGTTGTCCACCCGGCCCCCGTCGCCTGGGGCGAATCGCACGCCGCCGCGGGCAGGGGTGGGGTCCGCCGGGTCGTAGCGATAGCCGTCGGGAGACGATTCTCCGGGCAACTGCGGTGACAGCGCGCCGGCCGCCTGGAGGTGGAAGCGTTGCGGAGCGTACCCGGCAGGCGGCCAGGAGGCGAAGCCCCGCCATTTCTCCTCGCCCATCACGTACAGGCGCACGGGTGCGCGCTCCGGCGGCTGCTCGCCCTGGGCGTGGGCGAGTCCGAACTCCAGAGTCTGCGCCGCGGCCTGGGCGAAGACACTCATAGCCGTGTGCGCCCACGGGCCGACCGTGAGCCGAGCCTCGCTACCCGCCGCGCGCAGAGCCTGGTAGTCGCGGAGCTGGCCGGGCAGGAAGATGTCGTACCAGCCGCCCACCGAACTGACCGGCACGCTCACCTCCGCCACCCGCGCCCGGTGGTCGACCCCGGCCCAGCGCGGGTGATCAGCGCCGTGGACGAGGATGTCCTGGAGGTACTGCGAGCGGCGGCCGAGCGCGGCGGTGTCGGCGTCGGCGAGCGGCAGGGTGAACTGGGCGCGGTGCGTCTTCCTCGCGCTGAGCAGCTGGCGGACCAGCGCCCCTCGGCGCTCCTGGCCCGCCACCATGACTCCCCAGCCGAACGGTGTCTCCAGCGAGAAGCCGTCCTCGCGGAGGAAGTCCAGCGAGAGCGCGGCCTCGGTCACCACCGGGATCATGGCCTTGACCTGCGGGGGCAGCCGGTCGGCCACGGCCCACTGCACGTAGCCGAGGTAGCTGCCGCCGGTGAGCACGATCGCATCGCCGCACCACGGCTGTTCCAGCAGCCAGTCGAGGGTGGCGAGACCGTCCTCGCGTTCGTGCCGGAACGGGTCGAAGTCGCCTTCGGAACCGAAGGTGCCGCGGGCGCTCTGGACGACCACCTGGAAGCCGCGTTCGGCCAGGGGCGGGGCCGACAGCGCCACTATCGGACCTCGGCGGCCGTACGGTGTGCGGATCAGGGCCGTGGGCAGGCCGTCGCCGCCCTTGCGCGGCGCCCACCGGTCGGCAAGCAGCACGGTCCCGTCGGGCATCGGCACCCTGAGGTTCCGCTGGACGACGACATCCCTGGTGAGCGGGGGCGTCAGCTTCAGGAGCCGCTGGACGAGGCGGCTGCCGTGTCCGGCCCGCCTTCCCGACCGCGTACGGCCGGTGGCTTCGCCCGCCGCTCGGGGACGGTCCTCGATGTCTGCCATGGTGTTCACTCCGCTTGAGCAGGGGATCCGGGGCGGTGCTCGGTGAGCATCGCGAGGGTGTCGGGCGGCCCCTGGACGGCGGTTCGCTGCATGTGGTGCAGCACACTGCGGATGCCGCCCAACTCCTCGCCGCCGCCCGCCCGGCCGGGGCCGCCGTGCACGGTGTGTGGGAGTGGCGAGCCGTGGCCGGTGGACTCCGCGGCGTCGGTGCGGTCGAGGAGATGCAGGCGACCGTGCCAGGGGGCCGCCCCGAGCAGGATCTCGCGGGCGAAGCCGGGGTCGTGCGTGACGACCGAAGCGACGAGGCTGCCCTCGCCTCGCGCGGCCAGGTCGACCGCGTGGGCGGCGGTTCCGTCGTACGGCAGCAGAGTGGTCACCGGGCCGAACGCCTCGACCTCGTGCGGCTCGGCCCGGTCGGGGTCGTCGCAGCGCAGCAGCAATGGGGGGAGGAAGGCGCCGCGTGTGCGGTCACCGTCCAGGACGTCGAACCGGTCGGGGTCTCCGTGGACGACGCGGGCCGCCGCTGTGAGCGTCTTGAGCGCGCGCAGTACTTCCTCCCGCTGCCCGAGCCCGGCCAGGGGGCCCATGGCGATCGTGGGATCGGCGGGATTGCCGACACGTATCCCGTCCAACTCCTCCGACACCGCTTCCTGTACGGCGTCGATGAGTCCGGCCGGCACGAGGGCGCGGCGGATCGCGGTGCACTTCTGCCCTGCCTTGACGGTCATCTCGGTGACCAGGGTCTTCGTGAACAGGTCGAACTCGGGGGTGCCGGGAGTGGCGTCGGGCCCCAGGACGGCGCAGTTCAGGGAATCGGCCTCGGCGTTGAAACGGACGGCGCGGCCGACAACCGCGGGGTGGCTGCGCAGAGTACGGGCCGTGGCTGCCGAGCCGGTGACGCTAAGGAGGTCCTGTCCGGCGAGTGCGTCGAGGATGCCGTCGGGCGGTGCGCAGACCAGCTGTACGGCGCCTTCGGGGAGGATGCCCGACTCGATGATGCGGCGGAACACCAGTTCCGTCAGATAGGCCGTCTGTCCCGCGGGTTTCACCACCGAGGGCAGGCCCGCCAGCAGGGCCGGCGCAAGCTTCTCCAGCATGCCCCACACGGGGAAGTTGAACGCGTTGATCTGAACGGCCGCGCCCAGCCTCGGTACATGGATGTGAAGTACGCCGAACGTGCCCTGCCTGCCGACCGGTTCCGTGTCGCCGTCGGGCAGGACATGGCCGTCCGGCAGTTCCTTGGCACCCTTGCTGCCGTAGACGAACAGCACCCCGATGCCGCCGTCGATGTCGAGGACGGAGTCGCGGCGAGTAGCTCCGGTGCGGGTCGACAGCGTGTGGAACTCGTCCGTGTGCGCGGTCAGGTGCTTGCCCAGCGACTTGAGCAGGCGGGCGCGCTGATGGAAGGTCAGCTCCCGCAGAGCGGGGCCGCCCACCTCACGCGCGTGACGCAGCGCGGCCACGGCGTCGACGGGGCGCCGTGAGAGCCGGGCCACCTCGGCTCCGGTCGCCGCGTCCAGCAGGGGGCGGCCCTCGTCGGGTGCCTCGTACCAGGCGCCGGCGAGGTAGCTGTGCAGTTTCGCAGGCATGGGAGGGCCCACCTTTCCGTGCTCTCGGGTTCAGCGGTCGATGCGCCTGAGGTCCCGCCGGTAGCGGGTGGCCGCGTCGACGTAGGTGCGTACGGCGTACTCCACCCAGGAGGGGTCGACTTCTGTCCCGCGCAGCCGGACCGGGACACCGAGGGCCATGGTCTTGGCCGGGATCTCGAAGTCCTCGGGCACGAGCGCGCAGGCGCCGACCACGGCCCCCTCGCGCACGGTGACCCGGTTGAGGACGACGGAGCCGGAGCCGATGAGGCAGCGACGCTCCACCGTGCAGCCCTCCAGGTGAGCGTTGTGTCCGACCACGCACTCGGGGCCGATCACGGTCGGCCACTGCTCGGTGGTGTGCAGGACGGTGCCGTCCTGGATGCTGGTGCGGGCGCCCACCTCGATGCGTCCGCCGAGGTCTCCGCGCAGTACGGCACCGGGCCAGACACTGGCTTCCGCGCCGATCCGCACGCTCCCGATCACGACGGCGTCGGGGTGGACGAAGGCACTGGGATGGATGTCCGGCTCGCAGGGCCCGAGGGCGTAGACCGGCATGGCTGCCACCTCGCTCGCGTCCTGGTCGGTCACTCGCCGACCCGACCCACACTCTACTGATAATTTTCGTGACGACAAGATATTGTCTAAAGACAGGAAAGGCTCAGCGGTCCGCTACCGGAATGCCCGGATACGCTGGTGAAGCCGGTGTCGCACGACGGCGTGACAGATCGGAATGTCCGGCAGCGAGGGAAGTGAAGAACCATGGTGGAGGGCGCTTCGCGCGGACCGGCCCGCAAGACTCGAGCCAGTAGAGGCACGGCGGAAGGCACACGGCCGGTGGTCAGTCGGCGCCGTGAGCTCGGTGACGTCAGCGCGCGCTCGCTGCTGATGACCATCCTCGGCGAGTACGTGCTCCCCCAAGGCCGCTCGGTGTGGACGTCGGCGCTGGTGGACGCGTTGGCCAAGTTCGGTGTCGAGGAGAAGTCGGCCCGCCAGGCGCTGGCCCGCACCGCCGCGGAGGGCTGGCTGGCTTCGGAGCGGGTGGGCCGCCGGGTGCGCTGGGCACTCACCCCTCCGGGCCGGCGGATGCTGACCGAGGGCGCGCAGCGCATATACGACTTCGGCAGCGGCGAGCGCGTCTGGGACGGCACCTGGCTGGTGGTCCTGGTCTCGGTGCCGGAGGCCAAGCGGGACTTGCGGCATCGGGTGCGCACCCGGCTGACCTGGGCAGGCTTCGGCTCCCCGGAGCCCGGCGTGTGGATCACCCCCCGCACCGACCGCGAGCCGGAGGCCCTCGGTGTCCTGAAGGAGCTCGGGCTCGCCGACGACGCGATGTCCTTCACGGCCACATACGGCGCCGTCGGCAGCGAGGCGGCCATGGTGGCCCGTGCCTGGGACCTCAGCGAAGTCGAGGAACGCTACGAGGAGTTCATCGACGAGTTCACGGGGCTGCGCCCCGCCGACGGCGACGCCGTCCTGCACGCCCAGACCATGCTGGTGCACGAGTGGCGCCGCTTCCCGTTCCTCGACCCTCGCCTGCCTCCGAAGCTGTTGCCCGCGGGCTGGAGCGGCGCCAAGGCAGCCGAACTCTTCCACAGCAGGCATGCCGAATGGAGCCCGGCGGCTTTGGAGCGGTGGAGCGAGCTGACCGAGGATCACGGACATGTCTGACACCGGTGCACGCGCGGCAGGGTGCGGGATCAGACCCCGAGGCCGGGAAAGACCTTGGCCGCGTTGCCGGACAGCACGGCCCGGACGGTGTCTGCCGGGAGGCCCAGCGCGCGCAGCGCGGCGACGTTGCGGGAGGCGCCGGGTACACCGGGCCAGTCGGTGCCGAAGATCCACCGGGTGGCCAGCCTCGGCAGGTCGAACCGGGCGTAGTACTCGGGCAGTTTGCGCGGCGGCAGTCCGGCCAGGTCCAGCCAGACGTTGGGCTTGGCCAGCGCGAGGAACGCCGCGGTGTCGTACCACCAGCCCCGCCCTCCGTGGGCGAAGACGAACTGCACGTCGGGGAAGTCCTCCACGGCATCGAGGAGGAGCTGTGGATCGCCGAACCGGGCGCGGGCGCCCGGGAAGCTGGAGGTGCCGGAGTGCACGACGACCGGGACGCCCCGCTCGCCGCAGAGCGCGTACAGCGGGTACAGCTCCTTGTCGGCCGGGTCGAAGCCGCCGTGCACCGGGTGCAGTTTGACGGCGACCGCGCCCAGGTCCAGCTGGCGTTCGGCCTCCGCCACCACCGGGTGGTGCAGGTGGGGGTTGACGTTGGCCACCAGCCGGAAGCGGACCGGGTTGTGCGCGAGGATGGGCAGCAGGTCGTCGATCGGCTGGATGCCGGTGGCGCGTGGGCTGTACTCGCAGAACAGCAGCGCCCGGTCCACCCCCTGTGCCTCCAGCAGGGCGTCCAGCCGCTCGGGGACGGGGTCGCCCCGCTGGTCGTAGGCATCGCGCCACGGGTGGTCGCCGCTGAAGCTGTCCGCCCACTCGAACCAGGCCGGCTTGAGCGTGGACAGCCGTGGGACGTGGACATGTGCGTCGACCACGGTCTCGCCGTCGATCACGGCGCCTCCTTCGCTCGTGTGCTCAACCGCGCGGGTCGTACCCGGCGACGAGTTCGGTGTCCGCGCCGGCCGGGCCGTGGCCCGCGGCGCCGCCCGGTGCGCCGATCGGCGCGTCCCGGCCCGGCAGGGGCTCGGTGAAGAACCGCCTATTGTCGGCGACGAAGTCCTTCAGCTCCAGCGGCACCCGGCGGTCCTGCGAGATCGCCTGCACCGGGCAGACGGGCTCGCAGTTGCCGCAGTCGATGCACTCCAGCGGATTGATGTAGAGTTTGCGGTCGCCTTCGTAGATGCAGTCGACGGGGCACTCCTCCATGCAGGAGCGGTCCGTGATGTCGATGCACGCTTCGGCGATGACGTAGGGCATGGGAGTTCGGTCCCCTTCGGTGCTACGCGACGGCCGGGGCCGTAGTCGGGACGTCGGTGGAGTGACCGGGGAACACCGGCTGCTCGGGATCGATGTGGTGCGCCGCGTTGTTGACGGCGGTCGCGGCCTCCCCGAAGCCGACCGCGATCAACCGCACCTTGCCGGGGTAGTCGTTGATGTCGCCCGCCGCGTAGATCCCCGGCACGGAGGTACGCATCGCAGGGTCGACCGGGATGTGCCGTCTGTTCTCGATGTCGATGCCCCAGGCGAGGAGCGGGCCGAGGTTCGCGGTGAAGCCCAGGGCGGCGATGATCCCCTGACAGGGAAGGTGGCGGGGCGGCGCGTCGTCGTGGGCCCGCCGGATGATCTCGACCGCCTCGACGTTCCGGCCGTCGCCGATCACCCGCGACAATTCGGCCTCGGTGATGATCTCCACGTCCGTGTCTCGTACGGCGGCCACGGTGGCCGGGTGCGCGCGGAACGCATCACGACGGTGGACCAGCGTCACGGAGGCTGCGATCGGGAGCAGGGTGAGCGCCCAGTCGAAGGCACTGTCGCCGCCACCGACGATCACGACGTCCTGGCCCGCGTAGTCGTCCGGCCGACGCACGAAGTACGCCAGCCCGGCACCCTCGTACCCGGCCGCGGCCGGCAGCGGGCGCGGGGTGAAGGTGCCGATGCCGCCGGCGATGAGCACGGCCTTGGCCCGTACCCGCGCGCCCTGGTGCGTGGTCACGACGAAGGTGCCCTCCGCGGTCCGGTCCAGCGTCTCGGCCCGGTGGCCGAGCAGGTGGTACGGGTCGTAGGGCGCCGCCTGTTCCAGGAGCCGGTCGACGAGTTCGCGCCCCCGGACCGCGGGGAATCCGGCGATGTCGAAGATCTGCTTCTCCGGGTACATGGCGTTGATCTGGCCGCCCGGCTCGGGCAGCGAGTCCAGCACGGTCACGGACAGGCCGCGGAAACCGGCGTAGTAGGCGGCGAAGAGACCGGTCGGGCCGGCTCCGACGATGAGCAGATCCGTGCGGTGATCCGCGGGGGGCGTGGACACGCACGTCCTCCTTGAGGGCGGGGAAAGTCAGTGGGAGAAGGGGAGTTGACGGTGACTGGGCAGAGGATCAGCTCGGTGCCGTCGGCGCGGACGGCGTCTCCGCCCAGGAGCCGTCGCGGGCCATCGCGCGCAGCACATTGCGGCGGATCTTGCCGGTGGGCGTGCGGGGCAGCTCGGGCAGCCCGATCACGCCGCGCGGGCGCTTGAAGGCGGCCAGGCCCTCGCGGCACCACGCCACGAGCGCCTCGGGATGGACCTCGTGGCCGGGCCTCGGCACCACGCAGGCGACCGGTTTGTCCAGGCCGTCCGCGTCGGGTACGCCGACCACGGCGACTTCGGCCACGTCCGGGTGGGCGAGGAGGCGTTCCTCCACCTCGGCGGGCGAGACCCAGATGCCGCCGGCCTTGAGCAGGTCGTTGGTGCGGCCCATGCAGGTGTAGGTGCCGTCGGTGTTGCGGACGTAGGTGTCGCCGGTGCGCACCCAGTCGCCGAGGAAGACCTGGCGGCTGGTCTCGGCCCGGCACCAGTAGCCGGTGGCGGCGGACTCCCCGCGCACGTACAGCTCGCCCGGGGTGTCGTCGCCCTCGACCACACGGCCCTCGACGTCACGCAGCTCGACCTTGTACCCGGGTACGGGTTCGCCGGAGGAGCCGGGGTGGACCCGGCCCGAGCGGTTGGAGATGAAGATGTGCAGCATCTCCGTGGAGCCGATGCCGTCGAGCACCTCCACGCCGAAACGCTGCAGCATTCCGTCGTACATGCGCGCGGGCAGTGCCTCACCGGCGGATACACCCATCCGTACGGTCGCGAAGGCGTCGTCCGGGATGTCGGTGCTCGCGAGGAGGGGCCCGAAGAAGCCGGGCACGCCGAACAGGACGGTGGCCCGGTCGCCGGCCGCCCGCTTCGCGAACAGCGTGGGGGACGGTCTGGAGGGTTCCAGCAGTGCCGTTCCGCCCGCCGCCAGCGGGAAGAACAGGGAGTTGCCGATGCCGTAGGCGAAGAAGAGCTTGGCCACGGACAGACAGCGGTCCTCGGGACCGAGACCCAGCACCCGCTGCCCGTACTTCTCGGCGACGAACTTGATGTCGATGTGCCGGTGCATGGCCGCCTTGGGCATGCCCGTGGTGCCCGAGGTGTAGAGCCACAGGGCGGGCGAGTCCGGCCAGGTCGGGTACGGCCCGTCGTCCGTGCCGACGCCGCCGTCCAGCAGCTGCTGCCAGGTGTGGCCCTCGACGTGACCCGGGAGTCCGGCCGTGTCATCCCCTGTGAGGACGGCGTGCTCGACCTCCGGGGCCTGCTGGAGCGCCGCCCTGACGACCGGTCCGAACTCGGCGGAGCCCAGCACGACCCGGCAGCGCGAGTCGGTCACCAGTTTGCCCAGTTCGGGGCCGGTGAGCATGGTCGAGGCGGGGAGGGCCACGGCGCCGATGCGGAAGGCGGCGAGGATGCCGGTGAAGAGCTCCACGTCGTCGGCCATGCACATCAGGACGCGTTCCTCGGGGCGTACTCCGAGAGCCCGCAGTCCGGCCGCCACCTGGCGCACCTCGGCCGCCAACTGGTCGTAGGTCAAGGCCTGGACAGGGGTGACGACGGCCGTGCGGGAGCCGTTGCCCTCCCGCACGTGCCGGCCGACCAGGTAGTCCGCCGCGTTGAACACTTCGGTCATGTGGCTCACGCACCCTTAGACGAGGCGGACGTACTCGTAGTCGAACGGTTTGCCGTTGATGCCGTTGACCGGCGGCGCGACCCAGTGGGCGATCTTCCCCCGCTCGTACACAGGCTGCATCAACGACCGTACGAAGGCGAGGTCCTCGGCGGTGGGCAGCCAGTGGTGGCGGCTCGCCTCCCAGGTCTGCTCGTCGACGATCGTGCCGTCCGGGGTGATGTGGTGCCCCGAGGCGATACCGACGCTCCGGTTGAAGCCGGGGTGCGGCAGCCTCAGCCGGAAGTCGATCCCGTGGTCGTCCAGGATCCGGTTCCAGCGCTTGAGGCCGTTCTCGCAGTCCGCGATGTACTCGTCACGCAGGTCCAGGTTGAGGGCGAGCAGCGCGGGGACCTCGTCCACCGCCCAGGTGCCGTCCCCGGCCGGCTTGTCCAACAGGACGCCGCTCTCCGTGAGTTGGTGGTCGTCCTTGCGGCGCTCCTCCTGCCAGCGGCCCTTGAGCCCGGCGGTGTAGTAGTTCGCCGCGTTCGTCGAGGTCTCGCCGCCGAAGAGGTCCAGGGACACCGTGTAGTGGAAGTTGATGTACTTCTGGATGATGTCGAGCGGGATGCCGCCACAGGCCGCGATGTCCAAGGTGTCGTGCTCGCGGACCAGTTGGGCGCTGCGGGTCACCACGCGGTCGATACCGGTGGTGCCGACCATCATGTGGTGGGCCTCCTCCTTCAGCATGAAGGTGCAGGTCCGCGAGAGCGGGTCGAAAGCGCTCTCCTTGAGCGAGCCGAGCTGGTATTTGCCGTCCCGGTCGGTGAAGTACGTGAACATGTAGAAGGCCAGCCAGTCGGCGGTCTCCTCGTTGAACGCCCCCAGGATGCGCGGCGCGTCGGGGCTGCCCGAGTTACGGAAAAGCAGAGCTTCGGCCTCCTCGCGACCCTCCCTGCCGAAATAGGCGTGCAGCAGGTAGACCATCGCCCACAGGTGCCGGCCTTCCTCGACGTTGACCTGGAAGAGGTTGCGCAGGTCGTACAGGCTCGGCGCGGACAGGCCCAGCAGGCGCTGCTGTTCGACGGAGGCCGGCTCGGTGTCTCCCTGGACGACGATCAGGCGCTGCAGGTCGGCGCGGTACTCGCCGGGCACCTGCTGCCAGACCGGCTCGCCCATGTGCTCGCCGAAGGCCACCCGGCGGTCGGGGGTGGGCTCGGCCAGGAAGATGCCCCACCGGTAGTCGGGCACGTCGACGTGGTCGAAGTGGGCCCAGCCGTCGCGGCCGACGGCTACGGCGGTGCGCAGATAGACGCCCTGGTTCTCCAGGGTCGGGCCCATCTCCCCCCACCAGTTGAGGAACTTGGGCTGCCAGCCCTCCAGGGCCCGTTGCAGTCGACGGTCGTCGGCGAGGGCGACGTTGTTGGGGATCCTGGAGTCGTAGTCGATCCTCGTGGGCATCGGGGTCACACTCGCTTCCGGTCGTAGACCGCCTTCTGACCGGTGCCGTAGCGGCGCAAGGCGCCTTCGGGGCCGGAGGCGTTGGGGCGTATGAAGATCCAGTTCTGCCAGGCGGTGAGTCGGCCGAAGATCTTGGTCTCGATGGTCTCCGGGCCGACGAACCGGTGGTTGGCCTCCATGCCGGTGAGCGCGTCCGGGCTCAGCGCGGCACGGCTCTCCAGGACGATGCGGATCTCGTCCTCCCAGTCGATGTCGTCGGGTGCGTCGGTGACGAGGCCGAGTTCGCGGGCCTGGGCGGGGCCCACGGGCTGCCCGGCCCCGCCGTGCAGCCAGTCGAGGTGGTCGTCCTGCTGGTAGAAGCGGGACTGGAGGCGGGTGAGGCCGTTGCCCATCGGGAAGGCGCCGAAGTTCGCCTCGGAGAGGGTGAGATGGGCGCGTGCGTCGCTGTCGGGGTCCTCGATCGGCGGGCCGTCCAGCATGTACTGCAGGTCGCAGGCGAGGGCCAGCTCCAGCAGCAGCCCGGCGAAGCAACTGCCCGGTTCGATCAGGGCGATGAGGCTGCGGCTGGTGACGTCGAGACGTTTGAGGGTGCGCTTGTAGTAGTGCAGGATCTCGTTGCCGAGCCAGTCCCGGTCACCCAACACGGCCTGCTCATGGGCCAGTACGCGTGCAGGGTCGCCCTCCGTGCGCAGGACCCAGGTCCCCAGCTCGGGCTCGTTCGTCCTCAACCGCAGGATCAGGTCGTCCAGTTCGCGGGTCATGGCCAGCAACCAGCCGTCGGCACCTTGGCCGTGCAGCGAGGTCGGGGCGTCCTCGTCGGGTCCTCGTACGGTGATCCGGACCAGGCCCAGCGGGCGGTCGTACTCCGCGCGCACGTGGCGGTAGGCGATGCCGTCCTCGGTGACCTCGCGCTCCAGCGGGGTCAGGGCGATGCCCCGGGCGTCCGCCGGGCGGGAGCCTCGTTCGGCGGCCTCCACCGCGCGCTGCTCGACGATCGTGCGGAAGTCGCGGCGCGGGACGACCTCGTCGACCAGCCGCCAGTCCACCGCCGTCTTGCCACGTATGCCGTCGCTGCGGGTGGCGAAGAGGTCGGCGAGGTCCTTGCGGACGCGGCGCTTGTCGGTGACCCGGGTCAGGCCGCCGGTGCCGGGGAGCACGCCGAGGAGCGGGACCTCGGGCAGGGCGACCGCCGAGGAGTTGTCGTCGATCAGCAGGATCCGGTCGCAGGCCAGGGCGAGTTCGTAACCGCCGCCCGCGCAGGAGCCGTTGACGGCGGCGATGAAGGTGATCCCCGAGTGTTCCGAGGCGTCCTCCATGCTGTTGCGGGTCTCGTTGGTGAACTTGCAGAAGTTCACCTTCCACTGGTGCGAGGAGCCGGCCAGCATCCGGATGTTCGCCCCGGCGCAGAAGACCTTCTCCTTGGCGCTGGTCAGCACCACCGAGCGCACCTCGGGGTGCTCGAACCGCAGCCGCTGGAGGGCGTCGTAGAGCTCGATGTCCACGCCCAGGTCGTAGGAGTTGAGCTTCAGCTCGTACCCGGGGACCAGGCCGCCCTGCTCGTCGACGTCCATCTCCAGCCACGCGACCGGACCGTCCGTACTCAGCTTCCAGTGCCGGTACGCGTCCGGGCTTCGGTCGAAGGACACCACCACCATGACGAGCTCCTCCTCGCGTCGGCGCGGATACCGACAGGGAAATCTTCTACAGAAGAACCTATATACGTCAAGGTTCTGTAGAACGTTGATGTGAGGGTTACCGGCGCTGTGGGCCGTACGCTGCGGCGCAACGGAAGTTGGCGGCATCGGACGTACTGCCGTGGCCCGTGTAGCGGGGAACGGAGGGCCAGCGGCACAGCGGCCGGGTGAGCTCCCCGTTGGCGCCCGCCAGGGTGTTCGGCGCCTTGCCCTCCTCGACCCACTTCACCAGCGCGGCGAGCGGATCGACCGGGGCGGCGCCGGGACCGCCGGAGCAGTGCGCGACGCCCGGGGCCATGAACAGCCGTGCGAACCGCTCGGTGCGGTCCAGCCCGCCCATCCTGGCGGCCACCCGCTGGTAGTAGTCGATCGTGCCCTGCGGGAAGATCAGCTGGTCGGCCCAGCCGTGCCATAGGACGAGCTTGCCGCCCCCGTCGCGGAAGGCGCGAAGGTCGGGGTCGTCGGTGCCGATCACGTCGTGGTACTCGGTCCGGGACCGGTCGAACCAGTCGGCGAAGCCGGCCGTGGTGACGGTGCGCCAGTCGAAGTCCGGGTTCTTGGCCAGCCAGTACGTGAACCAGTCGGCCGTGATCGGGAACGGCGCGGCCTGGCCGGTGGAGGTGCTGCCGGCGAGCCCGGCGAACGAGGTGCCCGGCGTCAGCCCGTACCAGAGGAAGGAGCCGTTCTTGCGGCGCGGCCCCTGCCAGATCTTCTTGACCACGGCCGCGTCCTCGGCGGTGACGGTGCCGCAGGGCGTCGTTGTACCGATCAGCTTCGACGGGTCGAAGCGGCAGGTACGGGGGTCGACGATCCCGTCCGTGACGCCGTCCTGGCCGTCGCAGGCGGCGACGACCGCCTTGTTGACCGCTTCGAAGGTGCAGGAGCTGACGACATGGCCGCTCTCCCGCATCACGACCTGGGGCCACAGCTCCGCCGGGATGAACCGGTCCCAGTTGATGGCGGGCGCCGCGGAGAGGATGCCGTCGTAGTCCTCGGGGTGGCGCTGGGCCTCCATCAGGCCCTGCCGGCCTCCGGTGGAACAGCCGTTCCAGTACGAGTGGTCGGGGGCCGTTCCGTAGTAGGCCCGCGTCACAGCCTTGCCCTTGACCGTCATCTCGTGCACCGAGCGCTCGGCGAAGTCGGTGATGAGGTCCTGCTTCATCCCGGTCGGCGACCACGCCCACGCGCCGGACAAGGGCGATCCGGTGTGGCCGGTGTCGGTGGCCGCCGCGGCGTAGCCCGCTCTCGCGGCGGCGTCGGGGGGCGTGAGGACACCCGCGTACCCACCGCCTCCAACGCCCTGGAAGCGTCCGTTCCAGCCGTGCGCCGGGAGGGAGACCGCGATGTTGACACTGCCGGGTACGAGCAGCCGTACGTGGCAGATGGCGTCCGTCTCCTCGGCGCCGGTGACGCGGGTGCCGTCGGCGAAGGTCAGCTCGGGCAGGCTCGCGCAGGATCTGACCGGTTCACCGGAGGCCGGGGAGGCCGCCTGGCCGGTCGGCGACATGGCCGTGAGACCGATCGTCAGGGCCAGGCCGGTCAGTAGGGCACTCAAGGAACGGCGGGTGGAACGGGCCGAACCCGCTGTGGATGTGGGGGGTGTCATCGCCTCTGCTTCCTTCTGGTCGCACGTTCGATGCCTGGTGGTACGCGTGTCGTGGTCAGCCCACGCCGAGGAGGCTGTGGGCCCGGTCCCGGTCCTGACGGAACTCCGCTGTGGAACTCCGGTGCACGATGCGGCCCTTCTGCATCACGGCCACCTCGTCGGCGAGGCGGAAGGCGAGGTGCAGGTCCTGCTCCACCAGTACGGCCGCTATGCCCTCGCCGCGCAGGCCCTCCAGCACGTCGGCGACCGCGTCGACGACCGCGGGGGCGAGACCGTCCGAGGGCTCGTCCAAGAGCAGCAGCCGGGGATTGCGCAGCAGCGCCCGGCCGATGGCCAGCATCTGCTGCTCCCCGCCGGAGAGTTGGTCCCCTCGGTTGCCGCGCCGCTCCGCGAGGCGGGGCATCAGCTCGTAGACGCGCTCCTGAGTCCAGGGGCCTCGTTCTCCCCTGACGGCCCTGGCCACGATGCTCAGGTTCTCCTCGACGGTGAGCGGGGCGAACACGCGGCGCCCCTGAGGCACGATCGCCACCCCGCTGCGGGCAACCCTGTGCGCGGCCTCTCCGGCAAGTTCACGGCCGTCCACGCGGATGCTGCCGGAGTACGGCTTGAGCATCCCCATCACCGTATGGACGAAGGTGGACTTGCCGACGCCGTTGCGGCCGAGCAGCGCCACGACAGCGCCGGCGGGGACGGTGAGGTCGACCCCGTCGAGCACGGTCGTACCCGCGTATCCCGCGCGCAGCCCACGCACGCTGAGCAGTTCGGTCATCGCGGTCCTCCTGTGTCGGCGAACAGGTCCTCGGTCCTGGCCGAGCCGAGATAGGCCCGCCGCACCGCCGCGTCGGCCCGGATCTCCTCCGGCGGCCCGGAGGCGAGGACCTTGCCCAGGTGCAGCACGGTGATCCGGTCGGCCAGCCGGAACACCACGTCCAGGTCGTGCTCGACGATGAGGACGGTCAGGTGCTCGGGAAGCTGTTCCAGGAGGGCCACGAACCGTTCGGTCTCGGCTGCGGACATCCCCGCGGTGGGTTCGTCGAACATCACCAGGGAGGGTTCGGCGGCAAGCACCATGGCGACCTCAAGCTGTCGCCGCTCGCCGTGGGACAGCGCGGCCGCCTTATCCCGCATACGTCCGGACAGCCCGACCGAGTCCAGATGGCGCCGCGCCTCTGCCTCAGCGCGCCGGAAGCGCCGCGTCGCCCGGTCGAACCGATGGGCCACCCCCTGGACCCGCTGCACCGCGAGGGCGACGTTGTCCAGCACCGAGCAGTCGAGGAACAGGCTGGAGTGCTGGAAGGTGCGCACCATGCCGCGCCGGGCCCGCTCCGCCTCCGGCAGTGACGTGACGTCCTGCCCGGCCAGCACGATGCCGCCGGCGGAGGCCCGGAGTGTCCCGGCCACGGTGGCGAACAGCGTGGACTTGCCGGCGCCGTTGGGGCCGATGAGTGCGTGCCGCTCACCCTGGGTGATCGTCAGGTCCACCTGGTCGACGGCGGTCAGCGAGCCGTAGAAGCGGGTCAGTCCGCGCAGTTCCAGGAGAGTGGTCACGACGGGTTCTCCTCCCGGCTCCGGCGACGAGCTCGGCCGAGGTTTCTCAGACGGGTCCCGATTCCCGGGCGAGCGCCGGTGAGGCCCGCCAGACCGCGCGGCAGCAGAAAGACGACGGCGACGAACACCGCGCCCAGCACCAGCGGGCCATGGCCGCCGATCGACGCGGAGAGGTTGTCGCGGACGTACAGGACGAGCGCCGCGCCGAGACACGGGCCCCACAGGCTGCCCGCGCCGCCGATGACCACGCTGAGCAGCGCCAGCGCCGCGACCTCGAACCCCATGTCCCCGGGCGAGACGAAGCGGGCCTGCTGCGCCCACAGGGCACCGCCCACTCCGGCGACGGCTCCCGCCAGACAGAAGACGCCGTACCGGGCGAGCGCGGGGCGGTAGCCGAGGGCCCGCATCCGGGCCTCGTTGTCCCGGATGCCCCGCAGCGTCCGGCCGTAGGGTGAACGGACCACCAGCGCGACCGCCGCGAACACCAGGACCGCCACGGCCAGCGCCCACCAGTACACGAAGCCCGCGACCATCAGCGGCGATCCGCCGAACAGGCTGATCGGAGGCATCCCGGCGAGGCCGTTGCTACCGCCCACCGCCGACCAGGTGTCGGCCACCTGGTGCACCGTCTCCCCGATCGCCAGCGTGAGCATGAGGAACACCAGTCCGCCCGCGCGGACGGCGACCCAGCCGGTGACCGCCGCCGCCAGCAGCCCCATGACAAGAGCAGCCAGCACCTGCACCATCGCGTCCGACGTGACATGGATGCCGACCAGTACCGCCGTGTAGGCACCGACTCCGAAGTACGCCGCCTGGCCCAGCGTGGGCAGGCCCGTGACGCCGGTCAGCAGGTCGGCGGCGAGGACGAGCACCGCGAACGCCAGCATCCGAGTCATGGCAGACACCGGGTAGGGGGCGAGCATCAGCGGGGCCGCCGCGAGCAGGACTACGACCGCGACGGCGGCCGCGGCCCTTCGGCGCTCCGGTCCCCTGTCACCGGTGCCGGGCCCACGTCCGCTCTCGTCGAACGGTTCGCGTACAGGGGTTGTATCGTGCGGCACGGGCGCACCGCCTTCCGCCGCCTTCACGGTCATGCGTGCACCGCCGTCCGTGCCGGGAGCAGACCCGCCGGGCGTACCAGCAGGACCAGGGCCATCGCCGCGAAGACCAGGAACGAGGCGTACTCGGGCAGCAGCGCCGTCCCGAGCGCCTGTACCTGTCCGATCAGTACGGCACCGAGCAGTGCGCCGCGGACCGACCCCAGGCCGCCGATCACCACCACGACCAGGGCGAGCAGCAGCACCTTCTCGTCCAGGCCGGGCTGGGCCCCCAGGATCGGCCCGGCCAGGACGCCGCCGACGGCGGCCAGCGCCGCGCCGGCCGCGAAGACCCCGACCAGTACCCGGCCGGTGTTGATGCCCAGCGCCGCCACCATCGCGCGGTCGGCGACGGTCGCGCGGATCACCGAGCCCAGCGGGCTGCGCTCGACGAGGAAGTAGACGGCCACCGCCAGCACCACGCCGAACCCGATCACGAGCAACCGGTAGACGGGGTACGTCTCGCCGAGCACCGTGACGCCTCCGCCGACCGGCGCGGGCGCGGCGATGGAGTGCACGTCGTTGCCGAAAGCGAGCGACAGGACCTCGGCGACCACGAGCGCCACACCGAGCGTCAGAAGGGCCTGGTCGAGATGGTGGGGGGTGGCCCGCGTCAGGCCGGCCAGCAGACCTCCGAGAAGGGCCCCGGCGGCCGCGGCGGCCACCACGGCCAGGACGAAGGCCGCCACGCCCGAGCCGTCGGACACGAGCGCCACCGCCACATAGGCGCCGACCAGGTAGACCGCGCCATGGGCGAGGTTCAGCACGTCCATCATGCCGAACACCAGGGACAGGCCGAGCGCGATGGCGAAGAGCAGGGAGCCCATCGCCAGCCCGTTGAGGACACTCACCAGATGCGTCGTCATACCGGGCGCGCTCAGTCGAGTTCGCGGACGACCGCGTTGACGGCGGTGTCTCCGTCGGCACGGACTTCGCGCAGGTAGTAGGTCTGCTCCGGGTTGTGGTCGGCGCCGAACTTCCAAGCGCCCCGGGGGCTGTCTATCGAGCCGACCGCGCCCAGCGCCTTCACCAGCGCGTCGCCGCTGTCGCCGCTCGCCTCGGCCAGCGCCTTGTCGAGCACGGCGGCGGTGTCGTAGCCCTGCACGGCGTAGACCGTCGGGGCCTTCCTCGCCGCTGCCTGGTAGTCGGCCACGAACTTCTTGTTGACCGGCGTGTCCAGCTCCGTCGAGTAGTGCAGGGAGGTCTTCACGCCGACCGCGGCCGTGCCCTGCGCGGCGAGCACGCCGCCCTCGGTGAGGAACCCGGTGCCGTACAGCGCCGTCTTGCCGGCGAGCCCGAACTGCTTGTACTGCTTGACGAAGCTCACCGCCTCCGCGCCCGCGTAGAAGGCGAAGACGGCCTCGGCACCGGACTCTCGGATCGCCGAGAGGTAGGGCTGGAAGTCCTGCGTCTTGCCGAAGGGCGTGTACTTCTCGCCCGCGACCTTGCCCCCGGCCGCCTCGAAGGTCTTGCGGAACCCCGTGACCATCTCCTTGCCGGCGGCGTAGTCGGCCGCGATGAGGTAGACGCTGCCCTTGGCCTCCTCGGCGACCGCCGGGCCCAGAGCGGCGGACACGTCACCATTGCTGAAACTCGTCCGCCACACGTACTCGGACTTGCGTGACCCGGTGATGTCATCTGCCCCCGCGTTCGCGACCAGCAGCGGCTTCTTCGACTCGTGGAAGAAGTCCCGCAGACCGAGCGCGGTGGCCGAGTTGACCACTCCGGCGACCGCGGTGACCTGGTCCTGCGTCACGAGCTTCTGGGCCGCGGGCACTCCGGTCTGTGGGCCTTCACCCTCATCGGCCGTCACGAGGTCGACCTCGCGTCCGCCGAGCTTGCCGTCGTGCTGGTCGAGATAGAGCCCGAAGCCCGCCTTCATGTCCTCGCCGAGCGGCGCGTAGACGCCCGACAACGGCACCAGCAACCCGATCTTGACCTTGCCGCCGGACCGGCCCTCTGCCGTTTCACTCCCGGTGGACTCGCCGAGGCTCGACCCGCAGCCCGCCAGCACCAGGGCGCTGACGGCGAGTCCGACGACACTTCTGGACAACGAGAACGCAGAGACAGCACCCATGGCAGCTCCTGAGGTGGGCCCGGGGCGAAAAGGTTGGGCCAGAATCTACAAGTTCTCAGCGCAACGTCAATACTCTGTAATAGATTGGGTTGGCATCGGCATGCCTCGGTCACCAGCAAAGTTCCTCAAGCCGGAGCTGTCGGAGACCTGACTGATCACAAGGAGACGGCCGACTGCGCGGACCCGGCGCAGAACCTGTTGGGGGCGGCGTTCGGGTCGGGGACCGGCCGGGAGCCCTTGGCGCCGAGAGGCCTACGAAGGGCCCGATCCGCATTCATCGAGCCCTCAGGCTTCACGCCGCCGGTTCGGTGACGCGACGGCGTCGTTCGCGTTGACGTTTCACTGCCTCACAGGGCAAACACCCAAGATCCGGACCACGTACGGGCCAATAGCGCGTCCACCGCAGTTCTGCACCGCATTAGCCCTGGTCACAGTCACGCCGTGGCTTCTGATCACGCCGTTGACCTGCAACAAGCTACCGAACAGAGCGAAAGGAAGGCATATTCGACCCGGATTCGACCCCGCCCCCTCCCCGCACGGCACCGACCAACCTTGATCTGCAACTCTGCGCATTCTGCCGCTGTACCAGACGTATGCAGCCAGGGAATCGCCACAAAGAATCTAAATCGCTCACTCGTTGTAAATCATCGATGCTGCAGCGACACGAGCTGTGGGCGAAGAACAGAAGGCACGGCGGCACCTTCCACTGAGGTCAAGCACCGAGGCGTATCCAGATCAACCCTCTGAACAGGCCTTTCGCATCGATCCTTCCGTGAGACGGAAGCCGTATTGCGCCCCCCTGACCCCCTTCCGGACGATGTCGCCATCACCCAACGACGGGAGCCGCAGCCATGCCGCACATGACGAGTTTCGCCAGGAACCAGTGGTACGTCGCCGCCTACAGCCACGAGGTCGGGCGGGAGGAACTGCTCGGCCGGACCATCCTCGGTGAGCCGCTCGTCTTCTACCGGACCGAGGCGGACGGCACGCCGGTCGCGCTGCACGACCGGTGTGTGCACCGCCGGTTCCCGCTGCACGAGAAGCCCAGCCGCCTCGACGGCGACCGCATCGTGTGCGGCTACCACGGGTTCACGTACGACACGACCGGCACCTGTGTGTACGTCCCGGGGCAGAAGCGCGTCCCGCGCACCGCGCGCGTCGCCTCCTACCCGGTCGTCGAGCAGGACTCCCTGGTGTGGGTGTGGATCGGCGACCCCGCCCTCGCCGACCCGCAGACCGTTCCGCGCGCCCGCCACCTCGACGCCCCCGGCTGGACCACCGTCCGCGGCATGGAACCCATCGACGCCGACTACGGTCTCCTCGTCGACAACCTCCTCGACCTCTCCCACGAGACGTATCTGCACGGCGGCTACATCGGCACCCCGGAGGTGGCCGAGACGCCGATCACCACGGAGGTCGACGAGGGCGCGGGGATCGTGCGGGTGAGCCGGCACATGGACGACGCCGAGTGCCCGCCGTTCTACGCCCGTTCGACCGGGATCGAGGGCCGGATCACCCGCTGGCAGGACATCGAGTACCACGCCCCGTGCCTGTACCTGCTGCACAGCCGGATCGCGCCGGTCGGCGTGCTGCCGGAGGCGGACGGCAGCGACCCGAACGGCTTCCACACCGAGATCACATACGCGATCACCCCGTCGTCCGACGGCAAGGTGTACGACTTCTGGATGGTCTCGCGGGACTGGGCGACGGACGACGACGAGGTCACCGAGTTCCTGCGGGCCAACAACCACACCGTCGTCATGCAGGACGTCGACGCGCTCAACCTGCTGCAGAGGACGCTCGGCACGGAGCGCACCGGCTACCAGGAGCTGAGCATCAACATCGACACCGGCGGCCTGGCCGCCCGCCGTATCCTCGCCCGGCTGGTCGAGGAGGGCGACAAGCCGGTGGAGCCGGCGCTGTGAGCAGGCTCGTTTCCGGGGTGCCGCGCGAGATCTACCGCATCGACTGGCTGCCGGGCACCGACGTGCTGCACGGCACCTGTCACTGCGGTGCCGAGCACAGCTCGCAGGACCCGGTGGAGATGTGGGAGTGGATGCTCGGCCACCCCGAAGGGCACCGGCCGCGACCGGAGTTGCGAGGAAGCACCTCATGAGTGACCTGTACGAAGCCGAACTCGTCGTCGAGCGGCGGGAGTCCGCGGCCGACGGCGTGCTCGCCCTCACCCTGCGCCACCCGCTCGGCGAGCCGCTCCCGGTCTGGGAGCCCGGCGCGCACGTCGATCTCGTCCTCGGTCCGGGGCTGGAGCGCCAGTACTCGCTGTGCGGCGACCCGGCGGACCGTACGGCGTGGCGGGTCGCGGTGTTGCGGGAACCGGCCGGGCGGGGCGGATCCGCCCATGTGCACGAGCAGTTGAGGCAGGGCGACAAGGTACGGGTGCGCGGCCCGCGCAACCACTTCCGGCTGCGCCCGGCCCCCCGGTACCGCTTCATCGCGGGCGGCATCGGCATCACCCCCGTCCTGCCGATGCTGGCGGCGGCCGAGGCCGCGGGCGCCGAGTGGACCCTGCTCTACGGCGGCCGCAGCCGCGATTCCATGGCGTTCACCGAGGAGTTGGCACGCTACGGCGACCGGGTCACCGTCGCCCCGCAGGACGAGACCGGACTGCTCGACCTCGGCCCGCTGCTGGACACGCTGCCCGAGGGGACGCTCGTCTACTGCTGCGGTCCCGGCCCGCTGCTCGACGCGGTGGAGGAGCGCTGCCCGGCCGGGGCGCTGCACGTCGAACGCTTCCAGGCGAAGGTCCGGCCCGCGGGCGAGGAAGCCGAGTTCGAGGTGGAGCTCGCGCAGAGTGGCCGTACGCTGACCGTCGCCCCCGGTGTCTCGGTACTGGAGGCGGTGCGCGGCGCCGGGATCGAGGTGCTGTTCTCCTGCGCCGAGGGCACCTGCGGCACCTGCGAGACCGACGTGCTGGAGGGCACCCCGGACCACCGGGACTCCGTGCTGACGGCCGAGGAGCGGGAGGCCGGGGAGACGATGATGATCTGTGTGTCCCGGTGCCGGGGACCGAAACTCGTACTCGACCTCTGAGCGCGAGGCCTCCGCACGGCGAGCGAACTGTCAACAATTTCGTCAGCCAAACCCATTGACCGCGCCGGACGACGGGATCTACGTTCCCTGCACGCCAGTTGAGCACTACTGTGCAAGATGCGCACAGCCTGTCGGAACACCGTTGTCTCTGCACAGGGGGAGCCATGCGTCGTCTGTTCGCCGGTCTCACGGCCGGAACCCTCCTGCTCGCCGCCGCGGCCTGTGGCTCGTCCGACGACTCCGGTTCGTCCGGCGGGAGTTCGTCGGCCGGTGGCGTCACGACCGTCGAACTCGGCCTCATCCCCATCGTCGACGTGGCGCCCGTCTACCTCGGCGTGAAACAGGGGTTCTACGAGAAGCACGGTCTGAAACTGTCGATCACCACCGCGCAGGGCGGCGCGGCGATCGTGCCGGGCGTGGTCAGCGGCCAGTTCCAGTTCGGCTTCAGCAACGTCACCTCGCTGATGGTCGCCCAGTCCAACAGCCTCCCCGTGAAAGCCGTTTCGAACGGCATCGCGTCGACGGGCTTACAAGGCAAGGACTTCGGGGCGATCACCGTGAAGAAGGGCAGCCCGATCAGGTCCGCGAAGGATCTGGAGGGCAAGAAGGTCGCCATCAACACCCTGAAGAACATCAACGAGACCGCGGTGCGGGAGTCGGTGCGCAAGGCGGGCGGCGACCCGGACAAGGTGAAGTTCGTGGAACTCGCCTTCGACCAGATGCCGGCCGCCCTGGACAGCGGGCAGATCGACGCGGCGATGGTGGTCGAGCCGGCGCTCGCCACCGTCAAGAGCCAGGGCGGCGTCGAGATCGCCTCGCCGCTGGTGGACGTGGCGCCGGACCTGACCGTCGCGCTGTACTTCACCTCCACGCAGTACGCACAGAAGAACCCCGGCGTGGTGAAGAAGTTCCAGGAGGCCACGGCGGAGTCCCTCGCGTACGCCGACTCCCACCCGGACGCGGTCCGGCAGATCGTCACCACATACACCAAGATCCCCGCCTCGGTGCTGGCCGGGGTCACCCTGCCGAAGTGGCCGGCGGAGGCGAACCGTTCGTCCATCGAGGCGCTGGAGAAGCTGGGCGAGCAGGACAAGCTCTTCAAGACGGCCCCGGACCTGGACAAGCTGCTCCCGTGAGGGGCTCGAACGCCGTCCTCGGCGCGGCCGGCCTCGCGGGCTTCCTCGCCCTGGGCGAGGCGGTGCCGCGGCTCGGCCTGGTCAAGGAGGCCTACTTCCCGCCCACGAGCCGCATCGCCCGCGCCCTCGCAGGGGAACTCGCCGACTCCGCCTTCTGGACGGCGCTCGGCGACACCCTCACCGGCTGGGCGCTGGGCCTCGCGATCGCGGTCGCCGGGGGGATCGCGGTGGGCGTGGTCGTCTCGGTCGTGCCGTATCTGCGCGAGGCCACGGCCTCCACGATCGAGTTCCTGCGCCCCGTCCCGTCGGTGGCCCTGATCCCGCTCGCCGTCCTCCTCTACGGCACCGAACTGCGCTCGGTCCTCCTGCTGGTCGTCTACGCCGCCTTCTGGCAGGTCCTCATCCAGGTCCTGTACGGCGCCCGGGACGTCGACCCGGTCGCCGAGGAGACGGCGCGGTCCTACGGTCTCGGCGCCTGGGCGCGGGTCCGGCACGTGCTGTGGCCGACCGCCCTGCCGTACGTCATGACCGGTGTGCGGCTCGCCGCCGCGGTCGCGCTGATCCTCGCCGTCACCGCCGAACTCGTCATCGGGGCACCGGGGTTGGGCGCGCGCATTGCGGTGGCCCAGACCTCGCAGGCGGTGCCCGACATGTACGCCCTGATCGTGGTCACCGGTGTCCTCGGGGTGCTGATCAACGTGGGCGCGCGGACGGTGGAGCGCCGTGCGCTGGCCTGGCACCAGTCGGTGCGCGGGGAGGTGACGGTGTGAGGCGGCTGCTCCTGCGGCTGGTGTTCGCCCTCGCCCTGCCGGCCGTGCTGGTCACGGTGTGGTGGCTGGCGTCCGACGGCAGCACCGCCGTGTACTGGCCACCGCTGCGGACGATCCTGAAGGCCTTCCCGGACGTGTGGACGCCCGAGCGGCTGCGCACGGACGTCCGGCCGAGCGTGCTGCGCCTCGCGGGCGGCTACGCGACGGCGGCCGTGGCCGGGATCGCGCTCGGCACGGTCATCGGCTCCTACCGGCGGGTGCGGGCGGTGTGCGAGCCGGTCCTGGAGTTCCTGCGCGCGGTGCCGCCCCCGGTGCTGGTCCCGGTGATCATGCTGTTCGCGGGGATCGGCGACACCATGAAGGTGGTCGTGATCGCGAGCGGCTGTGTGTGGCCGGTGCTGCTCAACACCGTCGAGGGCGTGCGGGCGGTGGACCAGGTGATGGCCGAGACGGCACGGTCGTACGGCATCACGGGGATGGCCCGGCTGAGGAGCGTGGTCCTGCCGTCCGCGAGCCCGCAGATCTTCGCGGGACTGCGGCAGGCGCTGTCCATCGGGATCATCCTGATGGTCATCAGCGAGATGTTCGCCGCGAGCAACGGGCTCGGCTTCACCATCGTGCAGTTCCAACGGGGCTTCGCCATCCCGGACATGTGGACCGGGATCCTGCTGCTCGGGCTGCTCGGTTTCGTGCTGTCGGTCCTCTTCCGGCTCCTCGAGCGGCGGGTGCTCGGCTGGTACCACGGTCTGCGCGCATCCACCCGGCGGTCCCCGTGACCCTCGTGAAAGGGCGGTCCATGCTGGAAGTACGCGGCCTGCGCAAGGTCTACGAGGGGTCCGGGCGCCGGGTCGAGGCGGTGCGCGACCTGACCTTCGACGTCGGGGCGGGTGAACTCGTCTGTCTCGTCGGCCCGTCGGGCTGCGGCAAGACGACCCTGCTGAAGTGCCTGGGCGGACTGCTGGCGCCGACCTCCGGCGAAGTCCTGCTCGAGGGACGGAAGGTGAGCGGTCCGCCGCCCGGGACGGCGTTCGTCTTCCAGGAGTACGGGCGCAGCCTCTTCCCCTGGATGCGGGTCGGCGCGAACGTCGAACTCCCGCTGAAACAGAAGCGGATGGACAAGGCGCGGCGGCGGGGACTGGTGGCCGACGCGCTGGAGTCGGTCGGTCTGGCGGACGCCGCCGGCGCGTATCCGTGGCAGTTGTCGGGCGGGATGCAGCAGCGGGTGGCGATCGCCCGGGCGCTCGCCTACGAGCCCCGGGTGCTGCTGATGGACGAGCCGTTCGCGGCGGTCGACGCGCAGACCCGCGCCGACCTGGAGGACCTCGTACGGGGGCTGTGGCGGCAGCGCGGGATCACCATCCTGTTCGTCACCCACGACATCGACGAGGCCGTCTATCTGGGTGAGCGGGTGATCGTGCTGTCCGCCTCGCCCACCGTCGTCCGGGAGCAGCTGAAGGTCGACCTGCCTGAGGAGCGCGACCAGCTGCACACCCGGGTCGCCCCGCGTTTCGCCGAGTTGCGCACCCATGTCTACGAGCAGATCCAGGCGGCGAAGCGGGGCACGGCGCCCGAGCCGCGGGACGCGGTGGTCAAGGACTTCCGGAAGGCGTAGGGGGGCACCGACCAGGGCGCCGTCGGCGACCTGAACGCCGACGGTGCCCGGTCAGGCCCTGGGGGCGGGAACCACGCTGAGGTGGCCGGCGCCGCGCCGCGGGGCGCGGGGTCTGCGGGGTGCGGATGCCGGGCGGGGCTCGCGCAGCACCATGGTCAGCCGCGTGTACCCCATGTCCTGGAGAGTTCTCGGGGTGTCGCCGACGATACGGCACTCCGTGGCGCCCCGGCGCGGGTCGGGGTGGTGCAGCGGGCGGACCGCGCCGTCGTGCTCCACGGCGCCTTCGCCGACCGCGCGGATCCAGTGCGGCAGGCCCTGCCGGTAGGCGGCCTCCATGATCGGGTCCTGGGCGATCTCACGGCGGATCGCCTGCAGCCCGGCGTCGTGGCCGTGCCGCTCCACGGCGGCGGCGAAGCAGGCGAGCATCGGCAGGCACCAGCTGGACTCGTGGTCGCCGAGGACGGCGCTCGCGTCCGGATGGAACAGCACGAACCGGAGGAAGTTGTCCCCCGGCAGAGCCGTCGGATGGGGGCTCACGTCCCGGAAAAGTGTCTCGAAAGCGGTGTTGGCGAGGACCACGTCCCAGCGGTGGTCGAGGACGACGGACGGGAAGGGAACTGCCTCCAAGTAGGCCGCGTAGTCCTGGAAATAAGCCTGGGCCTCGGGACTGTCGGGGACGGGCCGCGGTGCGGACCGCTGCCCTCCTGCCTGATATGCCATCGGGAGGTCACCCCTCTTGCCTGTGCCGCCTTCACGCGGCGACCCGATCCTGCGGCCCGGACGCCAGGCATGTCAACTATCGTGGCATTCCGCGCTCGTTGACGGCTGAAATAGGCCACAGTTGTGGCGAGACCTGGATGTGAGTTCGAAACACCCGCTACTCTCCACGCAGTTCACGACGATCCCCTGTGCCGGTGAGAGGGACGTGAGAGACCTAGGAGACCTGTCGGTGTCGGATGGCTTCGAGGTTCCGGGCGCCACGGCGACGGTACTGCTGTCGGCCGTAGTCATCCGTGTCGCCGCACTCGCCGACCGGCTCGGCGTGCCGCACTCGGAGGTCTTCGACACCGGGCGGCTGTCCGTCGCCTCGGGTGTCCCGGAGTCCGTGGTCAAGGCCCTGCTGGGCGGCCGCCCAGCAGGCGAACCGGATGTCCAGGCCCGCTTCCTGCAGCGCCTGGACCTGCTGCGCCGCACCCGGCTCAAGGCGAACGGCCGCAAGTACACCCAGCAGGAGATCGCCGACGGCGCCGGCATGTCCCGGCAGCAGGCGGGCGCCCTGATCAACGGCGACCGCCGCCCCACGATGGAGCACTGCGACGCCATCCAGCGCTTCTTCCGCGTCCACGCCGGCTTCCTGACGGCCGAGGACCCCGAAGCACTCGCGGGCGCCCTCCAGCACACCGAGCAGGAGCTGCTGCAGAAACTCGCCGCCCGGGAGGCGGCCGCGCAGTCCTCGGACCCGCTGGAGCGGCTGCTGCAGGACCACGGCGTGCGCGGAATCGCCTGGCGGGCGGCACAGCTGCCCACCGACCAGCACCGGGACAAGGTCGCCGAGTGGCTGGACATGCTTCTGGAGAGCGTGAAGCGGCCCGAGTCGTGATCCGGGGGAGAACTGTGGGCACTGCCAGGGAAATGCGCCGCCTCAGCGGCGCACTCGTCGCCGAGCTCAGCCTGTCGGCCCCCGCCGCGCCGGCCGAGCTGTACACCGCCCTGTGCTCCGGGATGAGCAGACGCCGGGGCCGCCCCGTCCACTTCCGCATGGCCCCCTTCCCCGCCGACACGGCGAGCGGACTGTGGCTCGACATGGCCGACCAGGACCTCGTCGTCATCGAGGAACGCACCGCGCCCGACCACCAGTTGGTGATCCTCGGGCACGAGCTGTGGCACATGAACGCGGGCCACAGCGGCCACCACGTCGAGGGCGCCTCGGTCGCGGCCCGTTTACTCACCGACGGCGCCGACCTCCGCGCGACGGTCCGCAGCGTCGCCGCGCGCACCCGCTTCGACCTCTCCGACGAGAAGGACGCCGAGAGCTTCGGCCTGCTGCTGGCCAGCAAGTGCCGTGCCTGGCTTGCGGGTTCGTCACCACGCGGCCGCGGCCGGGACCACCTCGCGGGCCGCATCGAGGCCTCGCTGGGCTATCTCGGCCCCCAGAGCTGACCGGCGCGAGCCGACCGGCGCCGGCCGGACGCCCCTCGCAGGGACGTCCACGCTCAGGTCGCGCTGCGTTCGCTCGCCTCCCGGAGTTCCGCCACGGCCCCCTCCGGCGCGTCCGGGTACGCGCCCGGGCGGCCCTCGCGCAGGAGAGCGCGCCAATGGTCGCGGCTCCAGTCGGCCGGGGCGGTGGTGGACGTGAACTCCTCGACCAGGGCCAGGAACCGGGCGGGGTCGGTGTGGAACGGGAAGTGACCGGCGCCCTCGAAGATCTCCAGCCGGCTGCCCGGCATCGCCTCGTGGGCGCCGTACGCGTGCCGGACCGGCACCACACTGTCCCGGTCGCCCCACAGCAGCATGGTGGGCATCCCGGCGGTCAGATAACAGCGGTCGAGCATGGTCACCACCTGCCCGCGCCAGTCGACGACCGCCCGCAGGGTGCGGATGAAGGCGTTGCGGGAGGTGTCGTCGGGCAGCGCGTCCACGAGGTGCAGCAGGTCGGGTGCGTCCTGGCCCAGATCGGTGTTCAGGATTTTCATCAGGCGGATGGCGAGTCCCACCTGGAGCCGCATCCCCGGCAACCGGAGGGCGGACAGCGCCAGATGGGCGCCGGGCAGCGAGACCAGCCGCAGGGCGGGGTTGACCTCGCGGCCGACTCCGCCGGCGCCGACCAGGATGAGCCGCTCGGTGCGTTCGGGGAACTGGTAGGCGAACTGCATCGCCACTCCCCCGCCGAGCGAGTGCCCCACCAGCGTCGCCGACTCGATGCCGAGCGTGGTGAGCAGGTCGCGCACCCCGTTGGCGTACGCCGCGACCGAGTAGTCGGCGCGCGGTTTGTCGGAGGCGCCGTGGCCGAGCAGATCGGGGGCGATGACGGTGTGGGTGCGCGCGAGGCCGGGGATCAGCTCCGCCCAGGTCTCCGAGGAGTCCCCGATGCCGTGGATGAGGACCAGCGCCGGGCCCCGGCCGGCCATACGGAAGGCGCGCCGGTAGCCGTGCACGACCCGGTACCGCAGCTGCGGCCCGGGGTCGGCCACCGGACGCAGCCGCGCGGCGCGCGCCCGGCGCGCCTCGGGGAAGTCGACCACCCGCTCGCCTCCCGTGTCCTGTGTCCCGCTGTCTGGATTCTTGCCGTCCCGCGGCCCCCGGTACCTGGCCGAAAGCGCTTCAGTCCAGCGTAGGGGCCCTTGTCCCCAGGGGATTTCGGGGAGGTTTCACCTCCGCTAAGCGGGCGAACCGGCGGCCGGCCCGGCCGGATTGTCAGTGGTGGGCGGCAAGCTGGGAGGTGCGCCGTCACGGGGCGGCGCACGCGCCGGCCGCGGCGCGTGGGAGACGACGCCGACACGGGGAGAGCCGACCGATGCCCACTGCCGTACTGACCGACCGCGAGCGCACCGCCGTCCAGGCCTATCTGCGGCTGCTGCACACCGTGCGGGCCGCCTTCGGCGACGAGTTCGGGGAAACGGGCGGTGACACCTCCGGTCCACCGCACGACGGACTGCCTCCGACGGTCCCGCCCGCCGTGCTGGCCGAGGCGGACCGGGCCCTGGCGGAGGCGGGCCTCCTGGGCCACGAGGCGGAGTTCTTCGAGCTGCTGGGCAGCTGGTGCCCGACGCCCTGAGGCGAGGGCGCGGATTCAGGCGTGGTGGACGGTGACCGCCGTGGCCACCAGACCGCCGCGGACGGTCCAGCGGCCGTCGAAGTGACCGAGCCGGTGGCCGCCGACCACCGGTCCGGGGACGAGGAGGCGGGCGCGGAAGGTGCCGTCGGCCCGCCCGGCGGGGCCGGCCACGACGTCGATGTCGGCCTCGCTGAAGTCCAGCCACTTCCGGGTGAGGGGGAACCACGCCTTGTAGACGGACTCCTTGGCGCTGAACAGCAGCCGGTCCCAGTGCACGTCGGGCCGGTCGCCGCCGAGCCGGCCCAGCCGCTCCACCTCGGCGGGCAGCGCGACGCTGGAGAGGACCCCGTCCGGGAGCGGCGCGTGGGGTTCCGCGTCGATGCCGAGGGAGGCCAGGTCGGCGGCGCGGACCAGCGCCGCGGCGCAGTAGCCCTCGCAGTGGGTCATGCTGCCGGTCAGCCCGGCAGGCCACCGCGGGGCGCCGCGCTCGCCGGGCAGCACCGCCTGCGCGGACACACCGAGCTTCTCCATCGCGCGCCGGGCACAGGAGCGTACGACGGTGAACTCACGGCGCCGTTTCGCGACCGCGCGTGTCACCAGGGCCTCCTCCTCGGGGTACAGGGGGCCGGCGCCGAACTCGCGCATCCCCTCCTCCCCGAAGGCCTCGACGGCCACCACGGACTCCGGCAGCAGTTCCCCGATCATCGGTGGAAGCCTCCCTTCGCCGGCGTCCCGCTCTCCGGGTCCGCGGGCAGGATGCGGCGCAGCCGGCCCGGTGGCGTCGACCGGGTGCGCCACTCGCGCGGGTAGCCCACCGACACCTCCTCGAAGCGGACGCCCTCGTGCCAGGTGGTCCGCGGGATGTGCAGATGGCCGTAGACCATGGCGGCGACCGGGAAGCGGCGGTGCCAGTCCGCGGTCAGCCCGGTGCCGCACCACATGGCGAACTCGGGATGCCACAGTACGTCCATCGGGTGGCGGTGCAGCGGATAGTGGTTGACGGGGACGACGGGCAGGCCGGCGGGGAGTTCGGCGAGCCTGCGTTCGGTCTCGGCGACCCGGGCCCGGCACCAGGCCTCGCGGGTCGGATAGGGGTCGGGGTGCAGCAGGTACTCGTCGTTGCAGACGATGCCGGTCCCCTCCGCGTACGCCAGCCCCTCCGCCTTGGTGGCGCAGCCCGCCGGGAGGAACGAGTAGTCGTACAACAGGAACAACGGCGCGACGGCGACCGGGCCGCCCGGGCCCTCCCAGACCGGGTAGGGGTCCTCGGGGGTGACCACGCCCAGGTCGCGGCAGACCTCGACGAGATGCTCGTAGCGGGCGACGCCGCGCAGGGTGACGGCGTCCTTGGGGTGGGTCCACAGTTCGTGGTTGCCGGGGGCCCAGACGACCTTGCGGAAGCGGCTCGCGAGGGTCTTCAGCGCCCACCGGATGTCCGCCACGTTCTCCGAGACGTCCCCGGCCACCAGGAGCCAGTCCTCGTCCGTCTCCGGCGCCATGCGCTCGACCAGGGCGCGGTTCTCGGGATAGCTGATGTGGAGATCACTGATGGCGAGCAACCGACCCGCTCCACCGGCCGTCGACGTCACCCTGTGCCCCCGTTCCCGAACTCGCGAAGGTCACCACGACAACACATTCACGTGCCCGGGACAAGGCAGAACCCGGTCGCCGACGGTCGGTTCACTACCCCAGCTCTCGACATTCGTGAACAAGATCAGAAAATCCGTAACACGGGCGTTGCACGCGGGACCCCCGGGAAGCCGTATGATCGCCCCAACACCACCGCCATGGATGCCCCTTCAGCAGGGCGGTTTGGTGACCCTCCATTCCCCCTGCCCGGGCCGGGCCTGCTTTGCCCTGCCCGCGAACCGTGAAAGGCGGCCTCGCATGGTCTCTCGCGTACGCGTCTGGCTCAACCGCACGTACGCGGAGAACGTCTTCTTCGTGGATCAGCTGCGACGAAATCCGAGCGATCGCGCGGTCGAGATCCATGCGACGCACGGCGACGCCGACTCTCCCGTCCTGGCCTCCGCCGACACCGCCGAACTCGAGCCGGAGGGCCTGTCCCCCGCCGCCTACGTCGAATACGCCCTGGACCAGTGCCAGCGCCGCGGCATCGACGTGTTCGTGCCCCGGCTGCAGCAGGCGGCGATCGTGGCGCACCGCGCGGACTTCGAGGCGATCGGGACGGCCCTGCTGGCGCCGACGCCCGAGGCCGTTGCCGTGTTCGAGGACAAGGTGACCGCCTACGAGGCGGTGCAGGCGATCGATGTGCCAGTGCCGCCGTGGTACCGGGTCCGTACCGCCGACGAACTCGTCGTCGCCGTCGAGGAGTTGGAGGAGGCCGGGCACAGGGCGTGCTTCAAGCCGGCGTCCGGCGCGGGCGGGGTGGGCTTCCGGGTGATCACGCGCTCCCCGTTCTCGCTCATGCACCTCAGCGGCTTCCCGACGCCGTACGTCCAGCTGGACCTGGTCGTCGAGGCGCTGAAGCAGGCCGAGGAAGGCGTGGACTGGCTGGTGATGCCCCGTCTGGAGCAGCCGGAGGTGTCCGTGGACTGCCTCACCGGCCCCGACAACCGCCTGCGGATGGCGATCGGCCGCACCAAGAACGGCCGCCGCCGCGGCTTCACCCTGCACGAGCAGTGGCTCGAGCCGGCCCGGCGCATCGCCGAGGGCTTCGGACTGCACTACCTGTCCAACATCCAGTTCCGTATGTTCGGCGACCAGCCGGTCCTGATGGACGTCAACACGCGTCCGGCCGGCGGGCTGCACCAGCTGTCCCTGTGCGGGGTCAACGCCCCCTGGGCCGCGGTGCAGTTGGCACTCGGCGAGGACCCGGGCGAGGTCGTGCCGCCGTTCCTCGGCCAGGACTACACGGTGGTGTCGGGGCCGCGGCCGCTGCGGGCGGTCTCGGTGCCGCACCAGCGGCTCGAGGAGACGGAGCCCCTGCTGCCGGCCGTTCCCGCCCCCGCCGACTCCGTCGAGGTGAGGTCGGCCGGAGCGGCGCAGGCCCTGCCGCTGTAGGTCACCCGCGAGAAGTACTCGTCTCACCGGTATGGACCAATCTCGCCCTTCTTCTTGACAGGCGGATTGGTCCATACCAACTTTGTTTGCGCACCCCTTTGCATCTTCTGCACTCCCGAACGCCCCCACCTCTTCAGGGAGATCGCGTGCGCACCACACTTCTCCGGCGTTCCAGACGCCGTCTCCTCGCCCTCCTCGCAGCCGCCGCACTCGCCGTCACCGGGGCGATCGCCCTGCCCGGCACGGCACAGGCCGCCAACGTCCTCACCAATCCCGGCTTCGAGTCGGGCAGCCTCTCCCCCTGGTCCTGCACCGGGAACCTCGGCTCCGTCGTCTCCTCACCCGTGCACGCCGGTTCCAAGGCCCTCGCGGGGGCGGTGAGTTCGAGCGACAACGCCCAGTGCAGCCAGACCGTCTCCGTGCAGCCGAACACCGCGTACACCCTGAGCGGCTGGGTCCGGGGCTCCTACGTCTACCTCGGCGTCGACGGCGGCGCCTCGACCTGGACGACGTCGCCGTCGGCGTACAGCCAGCTGTCGGTGGCCTTCACGACCGGTGCCTCGCAGACCAGCGCCACGATCTATGTGCACGGCTGGTACGCCCAGGGCACCTACTACGCCGACGACATCGGCCTGGACGGCCCGGGCGGCGGCGGAGGCGGCTCGGACACCCAGGCGCCGAGCGCGCCCACCGGCCTGACCTCCACCGGCAAGACGTCCTCGAGCGTGTCGCTGTCCTGGAACGCCTCGAGCGACAACGTGGGCGTCACGGCGTACGACGTCTACAGCGGATCCGCGCGGGTGCTCAGCGTCTCCGGGACCTCGGGCACGGTGAGCGGGCTCTCCCCGAGCACCGGTTACACCTTCTCGGTGAAGGCACGCGACGCCGCCGGCAACACCTCGGGCTCCTCGAACCAGGTGTCCGTGACGACGAACGCCGGCAGCGGCCAGACCGCCTTCAAGCAGGCCGCGCCCTATCTCTACGAAGGATGGGGCGACCCGCCGAACGTGAGCACGGTGATGAGCGCGACCGGCGTCAAGTGGTTCACCATGGCGTTCATGCTGGACGGCGGCGGCTGCAACCCCATGTGGGACAGCACCCGTCCGCTGACGGGCGGCGTCGACCAGAGCGTGATCAACCAGGTCCGTTCGGCGGGCGGTGACGTCGTACCCTCGTTCGGCGGATGGCAGGGCAGCAAACTCGGCGCCGGCTGTTCCTCCGCGAGCGCGCTCGCGGGCGCGCTGCAGAAGGTGATCGACGCCTACTCGCTCAAGGCGATCGACATGGACATCGAGAACACGGACGAGTTCGAGAACGAAGCCGTGCAGGCACGGATCCTCACCGCGCTCAAGACGGTGAAGGCCGACAACCCGGGCCTGAAGACCATCGTCACCTTCGGAACGTCGACCACCGGTCCGACGTACTACGGCAACCGCCTCATCGAGCAGGCCAAGTCGCTCGGCGCCGACATCGACGTCTTCACCATCATGCCGTTCGACTTCGGCGGCGGCTCGGACATGTACGGCAGCACCGTGAACGCGACGGAGGGGTTGAAGACCAAGCTGAAGTCCACCTTCGGCTGGGACGACGCCACCGCCTACGCCCACATCGGCATCTCCGGCATGAACGGCCTGTCCGACCAGCAGGAGAACACCACCCCGGCGATCTGGACGCAGATCCGCGACTGGGCCAACTCCCACCACATCGCCCGGCTCGCCTACTGGGCCGTCAACCGCGACCGGTCCTGCCCCGGCGGAGGTGTGGTGAGCAACTGCTCGGGCATCAGCCAGAGCACCTGGCAGTTCACCTCCATCACGGCGGGCTTCACCGGCTGAACGGCCGGAACCGACCGCGAAGTCCCCCGGATCCGGATCCGGGGGACTTTTTTTCCGCAGGGGTGTATCAGGGCCCCGGCCGCGTGCTCATAAGGGTGTAGCCGTGAGGGCCACCGGGGATCAACGGGGGCACGGGGGAGTACGGGGGACCCCGGTGGGCCCGCGGCACAGCACAGTGGTTACAGCGATCCATGGGGAAGCACCGAGGGATCGACGGGGAAGGCCGGGGACCGACGGGGGTTCTCCGGTCACGGGGGATGGGGTGGGCGGCCGTTGTCACGGGGAGCGGCCGCCCACTCCTCTTTTTTGCGTCCCGCACCGGACCCGCTCTTGCCGCATCAGAAGCGGCCCGCTCCCCGGTACAGCTCCAGTTCGCCGTCGAGCTCCACCGCCAGCACCGTGGCGTACGGGTCGAGGTCGGCCTCGGCCGGCGGGTCGATCCACAGCACACCGACCGCCTCGTGCAGCCCGCCCACCACCCGGTGGCCGAGTTCCGTGCCGGTACCCAGGACGGTGACCCTGCGGACCGGCGTCACCAGACCGCGCACCCCGATCTCCGCGCGCGGGATGTCGAACAGAGTGAGATAGAGGGTGCGTCCGTCGGCGGACAGGGTGCTGGGCCCGTAGTGGTGCCCGGCCGGCAGCCCCCGTACCGTCCCGTACACCGCGTCCGCGTGCTTGCGGATCCACTCCCCCAGCCCCTCCAGGCGCTCGACCTGCGGCTGCGGGATCGTGCCGTCCTCCATCGGGCCGACGTCGAGCAGCAGATTGCCTCCGCCACCGATGGTCTCGGTGAAGTAACGCACCAGCTGGGCCAACGACTTGTGGTTGTGGTCGTGGTGCTGGTAGCCCCAGGAGTCGTTGATCGTCAGGCACAGCTCCCAGGGGCCGTCCGGCGGCACGATGGGGGCTCCCTGCTCGGGGGTGGCGTAGTCGCCCTCGCTGAGCATGCGCGCGTTGAACACGACGTGCGGCGAGTACGACCGGATGAGCGCGGCGAGTTCGGGGATGCGCCACTGCTCCTCGCTGCGGTCCCACTCGCCGTCGAACCACATCAGATCGGGCCGGTAGCGGGAGGCCAACTCCCGGATCTGACCGTCCCGGTAGGCGATGAACCGCTCCCAGGCCTCCAGGTCCTCGTCCTCCGCGGAGCACTCGGAGTAGCGGTTGTCCTCCATCTCCGGCGGACGGCCCGGCTTGCGGGTGGTGGCGTAGTCGGGGTGGTTCCAGTCGGAGTGGGAGTAGTAGAAACCGACCTTGAGACCCTTCTCCCGCACGGCGTCGACATAGCCGGTGAGGTAGTCCTTGCCGAGGTTGAGGTCCCCGAACTCGGTGTCCCACAGCGCGACACCGTCGTGATGACGGGTCGTCAGGACCGCGTACCGGGCACCCGCCCGGGCGAACAGGTCCGCCCAGGCCTTCGGGTCGTAGTGGGCGCCGGTGAACCGGTCGAGCTGGGACATGTACCGGTCGTGCGGCACGATGTCGTCGTAGAACGACCAGGACTCCTGGACGCCGTCGACGGCGTAGATCCCCCAGTGAACGAAGATCCCCAACTTGGCGTCGGTGAACCAGGGCTGCATGGGCACGGCTGAACTCCTCGGCGGGACGGGCGACTTCGGACGCGAGAGAGGAAGAGGAGGCAGTGGAGGTAGAGGAGGAACGCGGGCGGGCACGGCGGACCGTGCCCGCCCGCGAAGGGCCGGGCCCTACCGGCCGCGCCGCAGACGCAGCGTCAGGACCTGGAAGGGGCGCAGGGACACCGCGACGCCGCCGTCGCCGGTGACCACCGCCGTCTCCCCCTCGAGGGGCCGCTCCAGCAGGTCGGTGACCTCGGCGCCGGCCAGCGCGAACCCGGCGCGCAGCACGCCCTGGGCGCGGCCGCCGCGGGACTCGTACAGCCGCACCACCACATCGCCCGACCGGTCGTCGGCCAGCTTGACCGCCTCCACGGTCACGCCGTCGCCGTCCACCGAGACCACCGGCTGCGCGGCGCCCGCCGACTCCGCGACGCGCAGCGGCAGGTTGAGGGCGTAGCCCTCGGCGACCGCGTCCCCGATCGTGGCGCCCGGCAGCAGGGAGTACGTGAACCGGTGCCGGCCCTGGTCGGCCTCGGGGTCCGGGATGCGCGGGGCGCGCACCAGGCTGAGGGCGACCGTGGTCGTCGTACCGCCGTCCTCACGGACCGTACGGGAGACGTCGTGGCCGTACGTCGAGTCGTTGAGGACCGCGACGCCGTAGCCGGGCTCGGCGATGTGCACCCAGCGGTGGCCGGAGACCTCGAAACGGGCCGACTCCCAGCTGGTGTTGGTGTGCGTGGGGCGCTGGACGTGCCCGAACTGGATCTCGGCGGAGGAGTGCGCGGCCCGGACGTCGACCGGGAAGGCCGCCTTGAGGATCTTCTCTGCCTCGTGCCAGTCGATCTCGGTCTCGATGTCGACACGGGGGCTGCCGGCCCGGACCGTGATCCTCTGGGTGAGGGTCGAGCCCTTCCCGAAGGAACGGGACACGCGGATCGAGCCGAGCAGCGGGTCGTCCTCGACGACGGTGACCGAGTCCGGGTCCAGGAGGTCGGTGAAGCGGTTCTTGTAGTGCTTGTCGATGTCCCAGGCGTCCCAGTAGTTGGGCAGGTCGGTGTGCAGACGGAGCAGGTTGCCCTGGCCGGCGAGGACCTCGCGGTTCGCCCGGATGTCGTATACGGAAGACAGTGTGCCGTCTTCCGCCACCTGCACACGGACCAGTCCGTTGTCGAGGATCCGGCCGTCGGAGACCGTCACCGGCTGCGGCGAGGCGGCCGTGGCGGAGGCTTCGGCGGAGACGGCTAGGGGCGCGCTGCCGCTCGCGGGCACCTCGACGTACGCCGGTGCGCCCGCGGAGGTGCGGATCACCTCGGCGCGGCCGTAGGGGCTGGTGTTGAACACCCGGGTCCCGCCCGCGCCGAGCGCCGCGACCGCCTCGGCCGTCAGCGCCTCCAGTTCACCGGCGACGCGCGCGTACTCGGCCTCGGCCTCGCGGTGCACCCAGGCGATCGACGAGCCCGGCAGGATGTCGTGGAACTGGTGCAGCAGCACCGTCTTCCACAGCCGGTCCAGCTTCTCGTACGGGTAGGCGTAGCCGGGCGCGTGCAGGGCGGCCGTCGTCGCCCACAACTCGGCCTCCCGCAGCCTGTGTTCGCTGCGCCGGTTGCCCTGCTTGGTGCGGGCCTGGGAGGTGTAGGTGGCGCGGTGCAGCTCCAGGTAGAGCTCGCCGACCCAGACGGGGGCGTCCGGGTACTCCTCGCGGGCCTTGGCGAAGAACTGGTCCGGGTGCTCGACGACGACCTTGGGCGAACCCTCCAGGTCGGCGAGCCTGCGCGCCCGCTCCATGATCTCGCGAGTGGGGCCGCCACCCCCGTCGCCCCAGCCGAACGGGGCGAGGGAGCGCGTACCGCCGCCCTTCTCGGAGTAGTTGCGGACCGCGCGGTCCATCTCCTCGCCGCTGAAGCGGGCGTTGTAGGTGTCGACGGGCGGGAAGTGGGTGAAGATGCGGGTGCCGTCGATGCCCTCCCACCAGAAGGTGTGGTGGGGGAACTTGTTGGTCTGGTTCCAGGAGATCTTCTGGGTGAGGAACCAGTCGTTGCCGGCGAGCTTGGCGAGCTGCGGGTAGGCGGCGGTGTAACCGAAGGAGTCCGGCAGCCAGACGCCCTTCGTCTCCACGCCGAAGTGCTCGATGAAGAACCGCTTGCCGTGGATCAGCTGGCGGGCGATGGCCTCGCCGCCGGGCAGGTTGCCGTCGGCCTCCACCCACATGCCGCCGACCGGCGCCCACTGGCCCTTCTTCACCGACTCCTGGATCCGGGCCCACACGTGCGGGTAGTTGTCGCGCACCCACTCGTACTGCTGCGCCTGGGAGCAGGCGAAGATGAAGTCCTCGTACTCGTCGGCCAGCGAGGTGACGTTGGAGAAGGTGCGGGACGTCTTGCGCTTGGTCTCGCGGATCGGCCACAGCCAGGCGGAGTCGATGTGCGCGTGTCCGACGCCGGAGACGGTGTGGGCGCTGGCGTGCGCAGGGCGGGCCAGGACGGGGGCCAGTACCTCGCGGACGGCGGCGGCGCTGCCGGAGATGTCGTCCAGGTCCAGGGCGTCCATGGCCCGGTCCAGGGCATGCATGATCTCGTGGCGGCGCGGCTCGTGCTCGCCGAGGTGGACCATGAGCTCGCGCAGCACCTGGAGGTCCAGGTCGAGGTGCCAGACCTGCTCGTCGAGGACGGCGAGGTCCGCGCGGCGGAATGTATACAGTGGACGGTCGCCTGCCGTCAGTACATCGCCGAGCGGTGTCGGCTCCGCGAAGTCGTTCGCCAGGATGTCCGGGTTGGAGGCCGCCTCGACCAGGTAGTCGATCTGCTCGCCGCCCACCACCGGGTTGCCGATCGGCACGTACTGGTTGAGCGGGTTGACCGCCTTCAGCGGCGTCCCGTCGGTCAGGTGGACCAGGGCCTCGGCCTGGTTGCCGGGCCAGTCCCCCACGAACCCGAGGTCGATGACGGCCTCGACGCGCCGCCCCGCCCACTCGGCGGGCACCTGTCCGCGCATCCGGAACCAGGTCGTGCCCCACGGCGGACCCCAGGGGGTGTCCATCGCGAAGGGCGCGTACGGCGCGGCGGCGGCCTCCTCGAACGGAACCGGCTCCCCCGGCGCCTGCCACGCCTCGACCTCGAAGGGGACGGTGGCCGCGTAGATCGCGGGCTTGACGCGCTGGTTGTGGACGCGCTCGACGCGCTCCTCGATGCGGCGGCGTTCGTCGTGCATGAAAGTTCTCCAGGGAGGGAGAGGGCGAGCTTGAGGGAGAGAGCGGTTGTCAGGGAGGGCGGTTGTCAGGGAGGGAAAGCCGGGGAAAGCGCTTTCTGGGCGGTCGCTACTTAAGGTACGCCAGACCGGGATGGACCTCGGTGTAGCCCTCGACCAGCTTGCGGGCGACGTTCACGGAATCGACCAGCGGGTGCAGCGCGAAGGCCTTGACCGCGGCGGCCCGGGAACCGGACCCGGCGGCCGCCAGCACCTCGCGCTCCACCGCCTTGACCGCGCACACCAGTCCGGTGGCGTGGCCGGGCAGCGGATCGACCGCGACGGGGTGGGCGCCGTTGGCGTCGACGAGGCACGGGACCTCGATCACGGCGTCCGCGTCGAGCGCCGACAGGGTGCCCTGGTTGCGCACGTTGAGGATGAGTGTGGTGCGCTCGTCGCGGGCGATGGCCCGCATCAGCGCGAGGGCCACCTTCTCGTAGCCGCCGGAGAGGTCGTCGGCTTCGCGCTCGCCGGCGCCCGCCGTCTCCCGGTTCTCCGACATGTAGGTGGCCTCGCGCTCGGCGCGGGTGCGGTCCCAGGCGGTCAGGGCGGCCGCGCCGGGGTCGCGCATCTCCTCGTAGAAGCGGTCCTGCTGCTCGCGCAGGAACGCGCCGCGGGTCTTCTCGGCCTGCTGGTAGGCGCGGACGGCCTCGCGGTTGAAGTAGTAGTAGTGCAGGTACTCGTTCGGGATCGCGCCGAGCGACTGGAGCCAGTCGACGCCGAACAGCTTGCCCTCCTCGAAGGAGCCGAGCAGGTCGGGGTCGGCGAGCAGCCTCGGCAGCTCGTCCCGGCCCGCGACGCGCAGGCCGCGGACCCAGCCGAGGTGGTTGAGGCCCACGTAGTCGATCCACGCGTCCTTCGGGTTCGCGCCGAGCACCCGCGCGATACGGCGGCCGAGACCGACCGGCGAGTCGCAGATGCCGATGACACGGTCGCCGAGGTGGCGGGACATGGCCTCGGTGACCAGGCCGGCCGGGTTGGTGAAGTTGATCAGCCAGGCGTCGGGGGCGAGGCGGGCGACGCGCCGTGCGATGTCCACCGCGACCGGGACCGTCCGCAGACCGTAGGCGATACCGCCCGCACCGACCGTCTCCTGGCCGAGGACGCCCTCCGCCAGGGCGACCCGCTCGTCGTTCGCGCGGCCCTCGAGGCCGCCGACGCGGATCGCGGAGAAGATGAAGTCGGCGCCGCGCAGGGCCTCGTCGAGGTCGGTCGTGGCGGTCACGGTGGGGGCACCGGGGACGTCGGCGGCCTGTTCGGCCAGTACCCGGGCCACTGCATACAGTCGACTGTCGTCGAGATCGTGCAGAACGACCTCCGTGACCCGCCCCTCGCCCCGGTCGCCCAGCAGCGCCCCGTAAACGAGCGGCACCCGGAACCCTCCGCCGCCCAGAATCGTCAGCTTCACGCTTGCACCTTTCCTGCCACGATCACCTCGACGCCCGCCTCCTCCAGGGAGGACCGGGTCACCGGGTCGACCGGCGCGTTCGTCACCACCACGTCCAGGTCCTCGGGACCACAGACCTTCGCCATCCCCGTACCCGGGAACTTCGCCGCGTCGGCGAGCAGCACGACCTTCTCGCTCGCCTTGATCATGGCGCGCTTGACCGGCACCTCGACGACCGTCGTGTCCATCGCCTGCCCGCCCGGGCGCACTCCACTGGTGCCGAGGAAGAGCCAGTCGGCATGCAGCTGCCGCAGATTGTCCTCGGTGAGGAAGCCGACCAGGGAGCGGTACTCACGGCGGACCATCCCGCCGAGCAGCACCAGCTCGATGCCCTCGTCGTCGGCGAGCTCCTCGTAGACCACCAGGTTGCTGGTGATCACGGTGAGCCGCCGGCCGTGCAGACAGCGGGCCAGCCGGTAGGCGGTGGTGCCGATGTCCAGCAGCACCGACTGACCGTCCTGCACCAGGGCCGCCGCGCGCGCGGCTATGGCGTCCTTCTCGGTCACCCGCACCTCGGCGACCTCGGCGAAGGGCTGGTCGCCCTCGTCGACGACGGCACCGCCGTGGACCCGGGTGAGCAGCCCGTCCTCCTCGAGTTTGACCAGGTCGCGCCTGATCGTGGCGGGGCTCACGCCCAGCTGCTCGGAGAGATCGGTCACGGCCGCGGGGCCACCGGAGCGCAGAGCCCGCAGGATGAGTTGATGTCGTCGTTCTGCCAGCACGCCGCGAACACTACTCGTCATCTTCAATCATTTCTATGCTCAGTTCTGCTCGGGTATTGACCAACGGCGACGATCGGCGCACGATTCCGGTCACCGAATTGAAGAGTTTTGACGATCTACCCCCACGCTCCCCCCACGCACCCGACATCCCGAACCCGAACCCGAACCCGAACCCGACGAGAGGACGTTCCCGTGGACGACGACCGGCCCGATGTGCTGCTGACCGGGCTGCTCTTCTACGATCTCGTCCTCACGGGGCTGGGCGGGCCGCCCACTCCGGGTGAGGAGATCTGGACGTCCGGCATGGGCTGCGGCCCGGGCGGGATCGCCAACCTCGCGGTGGCCGCCTCCCGCTTCGGCCTCAGAACCTCCCTGGCCACGGTCTTCGGTGACGACTTCTACGGCACCTACTGCCACGAGATCATCGGCGGCAGGGAGGGCGTCGACCTCTCGCTGTCCCGCGTCGCCGAGAACTGGCCCACCCCCGTCACGGTCGCCCTCGCGCACGGCAACGACCGCGCGCTGGTCACCCACGGCCAGGAGCCGCCTTACTCTCAGGACGTGCTGGTGGGCGACCCGCCCGAGGCGCGCACCGCCCTGGTCCACCTCGAGGCCGAGCCGCGCGCGTGGCTCGCGAAGGCGGCGGCGAACGGCACGCAGATCTACGCCGACGTCGGCTGGGACCCCACCCAGGAGTGGTCCACCGACCTGCTCGAGCAGCTCGCCCTGTGCCACGCCTTCCTGCCCAACGAGACCGAGGCGATGGCCTACACCCGCACCGACAGCGCGGTCGCGGCCCTCGGCACGCTCGCCGAACTGGTGCCTGTGGCGGTGGTCACCCAGGGCGGCGACGGCGCGATCGCGGTCGATCAGACGACCGGCGAGTACGCGGAGGTTCCGGCCCTTGACATCGATGTCCTGGACGCCACGGGCGCCGGTGACGTCTTCGGCGCCGGCTTCGTCGCGGCCTCGCTCGGCGGGTGGCCGCTGGAGGAACGGCTGCGGTTCGCCGTCCTGTCCGCCGGCCTGTCCGTCCGCCACCACGGCGGGGCGCTCGCGGCGCCCGGCTGGTACGGCGTCGACCGCTGGTGGCGGTCGGTGACCGATCCCGAGCTGAAGCGGGCCTACGGCTTCCTCGCCGACCGCATCCCGGCGGACGTCGGGCCGCCCGTGCGGTACGCGCCGGTCACCCCGCCCGCCCCGCGGCCCTGACCGTCCCACGATTCATCCCCCTTTGCTTGCCCCTGGTTGTACAACCCGTCTGCGAAGACGCGAACAGATCCGAAAGGCGGTGGGAGCGTTGCGGCTCTCACGAAGAGGCCTCCTGCGCGCCGGACTGGCCGGTACGGCCGCCACGGCGCTCGGCGGCCTGACGTCCGGCTGTGCCGTTCCGACCGGTTCGACCGGCCGGAACATGGTCCTGTGGTACTGGGACGGCGGCCTGGGCGACACGGTCGTCGAGAAGGCCAAGGCCCGGTACGGCAGCTCGGTCGACCTCAAGGCCATCAAGATCGGCGGCTACTACCGCTCGAAACTGATCACCACGATGGCCGGCCGTGCCCACGTCCCCGACGTGGCGGGCCTCAAGGGCGAGGACATGGCGTCCTACCTGCCCAACGCGGACCAGTTCGTGGACCTGCGCACACTCGGCGCGGAGAAGTACAAGAGCCGGTACCTGGACTGGAAGTGGAACCAGGGCATCGCCGACGACGGCACGATGATCGGCTTCCCCATCGACTGCGGCCCGGTCGCACACCTGTACCAGTACGACGTCTTCCGCAAGGCGGGGCTGCCGTACGAACCGGCCGACGTGTCACGGGAGTTGAACACCTGGGAGAAGTTCTTCGCGGCCGGTGAGCAGCTGAAGCAGCGGATCCCGGGAACCTATCTGCTGACCGATGTCCAGTCCGTCTTCGAGAACGTCGTGCAGCAGGGCAGCAGACGGTACGTCGACAAGGACCGGCACTTCATCGGCGACCAGGAGCACGTGCGCGGCGCGTGGGCGCTCGCCGTGGAGGCCAAGCGCCGCCGGATCGTCTCGGACCTCGTCACCGGCACCCCCGACCAGCTGTCGGCGATCCAGGACGGCAAGCTGCCCAGCCAGCTCGGCGCCTCCTGGGCGACCAACGACCTCAAGAACGGGGTCCCGAAGACCAAGGGCCGCTGGCGGGTGGCCGACATGCCGGTACGGCCCGCCAACAACGGCGGTTCCTTCCTGTCGATCACCAAGGCGTGCCGGGAGCCCGAGCAGGCCTTCCAGATCATCAGCTGGATGCTGGACGCGGCCAACCAGGCGCAGGGCTACGTCGACGCGGGCCTGTTCCCGTCCACCCCCGCCTCCTACAGCCTGAAGCAACTGCGCGAGCCCGACGAGTTCTTCGGCGGCCAGGTCACCATGGACGTCTTCGGGCCCGCCGCGCAGAAGATCGTGGTCGCCTACAACAGCCCGTACGACGTGGCGCTCGGCCAGCCGATCAAGGACGAGATCAAGAACGTCGGCGTCCTCGGCAAGAACCCCGACCAGGCCTGGAAGGACGCCATGAGCAAGTGCCGGCGGATCGCGGACCACCTGGGGGTGAGCCACTGATGGCCACCGCCCTGGAGAAGCCCACGGTCACCGTGGAGCGGAGCTCGACTCCCCCGCCCCGCAAGGGATTCCGCAAGTACTGGCATCTGTACGCGGCGATCTCGCCGTTCTATCTGCTGTTCCTCTGTTTCGGTCTGATACCCGTCGGCTTCTCGCTGTATCTGTCCTTCCACCGCTGGGACGGGCTCGGCTCGATGGAGTGGGCCGGTCTGTCGCAGTACAAGTACCTGCTGAGCGACAGCGACTTCTGGAGCTCGATCGGCAACACGATCATCATCTGGGCGCTGGCCACCTTCCCCATGCTCTTCCTGGCGATGGTGACGGCCGTGATGCTCAACTCGGCGGTCCGTTTCAAGAACGCCTACCGCCTTGCGTTCTTCCTGCCGAACGTGACCTCGGTCGTGGCGGTCGCGATCATCTTCGGCTCGGTGTTCTCCACCAACTTCGGCCTGGTGAACGCCCTGTTGCAGGCCGTGGGGCTGGACCAGGTGGCCTGGCTGAACACGCCGTGGGGCATCAAGGTCGCCATCGCGACGCTGATGACGTGGCAGTGGACCGGCTACAACGCGATCATCTTCCTGGCCGGACTGCAGACGATCCCCGGTGAACTGTATGAAGCGGCCCGGATGGACGGCGCCGGCCCGGTGCAGACGTTCTTCCGGGTGACGCTGCCGCTGATGCGGCCGGTGCTGCTGTTCGTGCTCGTCATCTCCACGGTCACCGGTCTGCAGAGCTTCTCCGAGCCGCAGGTGCTGCTGCAGAACACCTCCAACGACTCGACGTTCTCCGGCGGTCCGGACCACGCCGGCCGGACCATGGTCCTGTACTTCTTCCAGCAGACCTTCGACAACAACGACTTCGGCTACGGCGCCGCCGTGGCGTGGGGCATCTTCCTCGTCGTCGTCCTCTTCTCGATCATCAACTGGCGCCTGGTGCAGCGCCGGGGCGAAGACTAGGGAGGCCTCACCACCATGGCATCCATCAAGGGTTCCCGGCGTCGCGGCGTCGCCCTGCACGCGAGCCTGATCGTCGGCGTCCTGCTCTCGGCCTTCCCGTTCTACTGGGCCGTGATCATGTCGACGCACACGTCGAGCGAGATCTTCTCCTACCCGCCGAAACTGCTGCCCGGCGGCCACCTCCTCGAGAACATCCGCAGCCTCTTCGACAGCATCGATTTCTTCGGCTCGATGTTCAACTCGCTGCTGGTCGCGTGCTCGGTGACCTTCCTGGTCCTGTTCTTCGACTCACTGGCAGCGTTCGTCTTCGCAAAGTTCCAGTTCCCGGGCAAGCGCTTGCTGTTCGCCCTGCTCATGATCATCTTCATGGTGCCGGCGCAGCTCCAGGCCATCCCGCAGTTCGTCATCATGGCGAAGCTCGGCTGGATCGGCTCGATGACCTCGCTGATCGTGCCGGCCGCCGCCAACGCCTTCGGCATCTTCTGGATGCGCCAGTACATGAAGGGCGCCATCCACGACGAGCTCCTCGACGCCTCCCGCATCGACGGCGCGAACTTCCTGCGCCAGTACTGGCACGTCGCCCTCCCGGTGGTCCGGCCGGGCCTCGCCTTCCTCGGCATCTTCACCTTCATGGGCCAGTGGAACGACTACGCCTGGCCCCTGATCGCCCTCACCAACCCCGACAACGTCACCCTCCAGGTGGCCCTGTCCCAGCTCAACGGCACACACGGAACCACGGACTACGGAATGGTCATGACCGGCGCGCTGCTCGCGCTGATCCCCCTGCTGATCGTGTTCGCGGTCGGCGCCCGCCAGATCATCGGGGACCTCGCCAAGGGAGCGATCAAGTGACGCACCCCCTGCCGGACCCGCTGCTGGCGCTCCGCCCCTGGACGGCACCCGAGGTGACCTCCTGGGGGCGGCTGCCCATGAACGCCGTCGACCGGCGCTCCGGAGCACACTCCCTGGACGGGGACTGGCGTTTCCAGTTGCTGTCCGCTCCGGACGCGCCGGTCGGCGGTGCGTGGTCGACGACGGCCGTGCCGGGTGTCTGGACGATGCAGGACACCGACGACCCCCTACGGTCGACGGTCGACCTTCCGCAGTATCTGAACATCCGTATGCCGTATACGGAAGTTCCCCCGCTGTCGCCCGTCGACCACAACCCGACCGGTGTGTACGAGCGTGAGATCGACGTCCCCGCCGAGTGGGCCAGGCGCCGGATCGTGCTCCAGGTCGGGGCCGCCGAGAGCGTGCTGCTGGTGCATGTGGACGGGCGGCCCGTCGGCGTGTCCAAGGACTCGCACCTGGCCGCCGAATTCGACCTGTCGGACATCGTGCGCCCCGGGGAGCGGTCCGTCCTGCGGCTGACGGTCGTCAAGTGGTCGGACGCCTCGCACATCGAGGACCAGGACCACTGGTGGCACGGCGGGATCACCCGCTCGGTGTTGCTGTACGCGACCGACCGGCTGTATCTGGCGGACGTCACCGTGATCGCCCCGCGGAGCGGGGAGCTGCGGGTGGACTGTCTGGTGCGGGACGCCGGCGGAACGCTGCCCGAGGGCTGGTACGTGAGCGGGGAGCTGGACGGGCTGGCCCTCGCGCAGGACACGGAGTTCGACCGGGCCAACGCCGAGGACGAGCGGGTCTCCGCCTTCCTCGGCGAGGCGCGGATGCGGGCGAGCGTGCCCGAGGTGCGGACCTGGACGGCCGAGACGCCCGAGCGGTACGCACTGACCGTGCGTCTGCACCGCGCCGACGGCAGCGTCGCCGACACCTCCCGCCACCGCGTCGGCTTCCGGGACGTGGCGGTCGTCGGCCGGGACCTGCTGGTCAACGGGGAGCGCGTGTACATCCGGGGCGTGAACCGGCACGACTTCCACCCGCTGACGGGCCGCACGGTGTCGTACGACGACATGCGCGCGGACCTGGTCCTGCTGAAGCGTTTCGGCTTCAACGCGATCCGCACCGCGCACTACCCCAACGACCCCGGTCTGCTGGACATCGCAGACGACCTGGGGTTCTACGTCGTCGACGAGGCGGACATCGAGTCCCACGACCACGCCCATGAGATCGCCGACGACCCGCGCTATCTGAACGCCTTCGTGGACCGGGTCTCGCGGATGGTGCTGCGGGACAAGAACCACCCGTCGGTGATCATCTGGTCGCTGGGCAACGAGTCGGACTACGGAGCCAACCACGACGCGGCCGCGGGCTGGGTGCGCCGGCACGACCCGACCCGCCCGCTGCAGTACGAGGGCGCCGCCAAGCGCGGCTGGGCGGACCCGGACGTCGCCTCCGACATCGCCTGCCCGATGTACGCGCCGCTGGAGGACTGCGTGGCGCACGCCCTGTCCGGGGAGCAGACCAAGCCGCTCATCCAGTGCGAGTACTCGCACGCCATGGGCAACAGCAACGGCACGCTGGCCGACCACTGGGCCGCCATCGAGGCCACCCCGGGTCTTCAGGGCGGGTTCATCTGGGAGTTCTGGGACCACGGAATCCTTCAGTCCGTGAACGACGGAAGACCGGTCGGGCGTGGGGGCGCCGGCCTCTACGACAACGGTGTCGCCGCGCCCGGCTACCGCTGGGCATACGGCGGCGACTTCGGGGAGAAGGACCACGACGGCGCGTTCATCGCCGACGGTGTCGTCTTCCCCGACCGCACTCCGAAGCCCGTCATGTACGAGCACCGGGAGATCGCGGCGCCGGTACGGCTGGAGTTGTTCCGGCACGAGGGGCTGGTGGTCTCCAACCATCAGCACTTCCGGGGCCTGGAGTGGCTCACCGGCATCTGGGAGCTGGCGCTCGCCGACGGCCGCACACTCACCGCTCCCGCCGAACTGCCCGCGCTCAGGCCCGGGGAGACGGCCGTGGTGCCGTTGCCGGTCGAGCTCCCGGAGGACGGCGGTGAGGCCTGGCTGACCCTGCGGGTGACGACCGCCGAGGATCTGGCCTGGGCACCGCGGGGCACCGAGGTGTGCGCTCCGCAGGTGCTGCTGCGGGCGGCTCTGGTCGTAGAGGACCTGATGGTCTCCGGCAGCGTCGAGGTCGACGCCGACGGACTGCTCGTCCACCCCCTGCTGAGCGCGGGGCCCACGCTGTCGCTGTGGCGGGCGCCCACCGACAACGACGAGCTGGGCGGCATGGCGCTGCGCTGGCGGGCGTGGGGGCTGGACGCGCTGGTCCGCAAGGTGGTGTCGGTGCAGCGCGGCGGTTCCTCGGTGACCGTGCTGGCGGAGTACGCGGGCACCACCGGCGTGGTCCGGCACCGGCAGGTGTTCACGCCCGTCGAGGGCGGCGTCCGGGTGGACGAACTGGCCGAGCTGCCCGCGGAGTTCGACGACGTGGCCCGGGTCGGGTCGGTCTTCGAGACGGTCGCGGGGCTCGACCGGCTGGAGTGGTTCGGACAGGGCCCCTGGGAGTCCTACCCCGACCGCAGCGGGGGCGCGCCGGTGGGTCATCACGCCCTGCCCGTCGACGAGTTGTTCACTCCGTACCTGCGCCCGCAGGAGAGCGGCGGCCGGCACGGCGTACGGCGCTTCAGTCTGCTGGGCGAGGACGGCACGGGGCTCGTGGTCAGGCCGGACGAGCCGCGGCAGGTCTCCGTCACGCGGTACCGCGCCGGGGATCTGACCGCCGCTGCCCACCATGACGAACTGGTGCCGCGCCCCGGCTGCGTGGTGCACGTCGACGCGGCGCACCGGGGGCTGGGCACGGCATCGTGCGGCCCCGACACCTTCCCCTCCTATCTGGTCGCGCCGGGTGTCCATCGCTGGAGCTGGACCCTGCGCACCCTGTGACCGCGTTTCCCGAGTGACCGCCGTTCCCCAGCAACCACCTTTCCCGACATCCGACTTCACCCGAGCTTCCCAGGGAGCACATGTGTGTACTTCGCATGCCCAAGAACCGTGCGAGGCCGCGCAGGCCGGTGCCGGGCGACGCGGTTTCCTGCGGGCCACGGCACTGCTCGGCGCCGCCGCTACGGCCTCGGTCGCCCTGCCCGCGGTCTCCGCCGAGGCGGCGCCCGCCGAGGCGCCGTCCGCCGCGTGGCGTCCCGACTCCGACAGCCGCCGCTTCACGCTGGCCGTCATGCCCGACACGCAGTACCTCTTCGACGGGCCGAGCATCGACAAGGCGCCGGTCGAGGCGTCCCTGCGCTATCTGCTGGAGCATGGGGGCGCGGAGGCCGGGAACGGCGGGAAGGGCAGGAACGGCGGAAACGGCGGGAACGGCGAAAACATCGTGTTCCTGTCCCACCTCGGCGACCTCACGCAGAACGGCGCGAAGGAGGAATGCGCCGCGATCGGTGAGGCGTTCGAGCTGCTCGACCGGCGGGGCGTCGGCTACAGCGTGCTGGCCGGCAACCACGACGTGCAGTCGTCGACCGACGACCAGCGCGGACCGACGCCGTATCTGGACGAGTTCGGGCCGAAGCGGTTCAAGGGGAAGCCGACCTTCGGCGGCGCCTCCCCGGACGGCTACAACTCCTTCCACCTGTTCAAGGCCGCCGGACGCCAGTGGATGGTGCTCGCGCTGGACTGGCGGCTGTCGGCGAAGGGCTACGCCTGGGCGAAGGACGTCCTCGCCGCGCACCCGAAGACGCCCGTCGTCCTCACCACGCACGAACTGGTCGTCGAGGACGACACGTTGTCGGACTACGGGCAGCAACTGTGGGACCAGCTGGTCAACGACCACGACCAGATCTTCCTCACCCTCAACGGGCACTACTGGCCCGCAGGCCGGGCGACCCGCAAGAACGCGGCGGGGCACGACGTCCACCTTCACCTGACGAACTATCAGAACCGTTACTTCGGCGGCGCGGCGATGATCCGCCTGTACCACTTCGACCTCGACCGGAACGTCATCGACGTGGAGACGGTCTCCCCGTGGATCCTGGGCCGGGCCGCGAAGGGGCTCAACGAGCTGGAGCGCCAGGAGATCGAACTGAGCGGCGACGCCGACCGGTTCTCCGTCGACATCGATTTCACCGAACGCTTCGCGGGCTTCGACCCGGTACCGGCACGCCCGGCGCGCCCCGTCTCGAAGATGCTGATCCCCGGCACGACCGCCTACTGGCGGTTCGAGTCGGCGCCCTCCGGCACCGTCCGTGACCTCTCCGGCCGCGGCAACGACCTCGCCGTCGTCACCGTCGGCGGCGGCACCCTGGGCTGGTCCTCGGACCACCACCCGGACCAGCCCGGGCACGGCAGCCTGGAGTTCACGGGCTACAAGTCCCCGCTGAAGGGCGCGTATCTGCGCACGGTCGACGGCGCGCCCCTCAACTCGGCGACCTTCGAGGGCGGGTACACCATCGAGGCGTTCTACCGGCTGCCCGCCGACTGGGACCCCGGTCACAACGCCTGGTCGGGACTGGTCAGCCGCACCGGCCGCAACGGCTCGGTCGGCCCGGTCACCGACGACCCGGACGAGCCGCTCGCCACGCTGTCGATCTCCGACGGACCCGGCCCTCAGTGGGCGGTCCATCCTCTCAACCAGCAGCAGCTCGCCACCAACTGGGGCGACGAGACCGCCCGCGAGACCTGGTGGCACCTCGCCGTGGTCAACGACGGACGGCACACGACGATGTACGTCCAGGGCTGCCCCGTGGCCCGCAACCCGCACGCCGCCGCGATCGGCATCGCCTCGGCCGGACTGCCCTGGCTGCTCGGCGGCTACGAGTACGGCGGGAAGATCGACCAGATCCTGCACGGCCGGCTCGGCGACGTCCGGATCGTCTCCCGGGCGCTGCCCGTCACGTCCTTCATGAACCACTGACGCCCCCGGAGAGGACTTCCCCGTCATGACCGAGCAGCAGCTGCCCGACTGGGCGGACCCATCCGTCGGCCCCGCCGAACTCGACGCCCAGGGTCTGTCGAGACGTCAACTCATGTGCCGTGCAGGCCTGTTCGGCGCCGCCTTCGCCCTCGGACCGGCCGCGACCCCCGCGCTGGCCGGCACCGGCCAGGGCTACGGCGGCGAGGACCCGCGCCTCGCCTACCTGGTCGGCGACCATCACGTCCACTCCGTCTACAGCCATGACGCCAAGTACACGTTCTCCCAGCAGGCGCGGGCCGCGGCGAAGTACGGCCTGGACTGGATGGTCTTCAACGAGCACTCCAACTTCGGGCACGCCCACTACGGCGCCGCCATGGAGCACAAGGAGATCCTGAAGGCCCGCGCCGAGAACCCGCGCCAGCTGATCTTCCAGGGCCTGGAGTGGTACATCCCGGCCGCCGAGCACTGCACCGTGTTCGCGGCGCCCGGCCCGCACGAGACCGATCTGCTCACGCAGTTCGAGCTCGCCTACGACGGCAAGCTCCTCGGCTACACCGAGGGCGCCGCCGGCGCGGCCGACACCGCCCGCAACGAGGCGCACGCGGTCAAGGCCATCAAGTGGCTCGCCGAACAGCGCCGCAAGGGCTACGTGGACGACGTGCTGGTCCTCGCCAACCACCCGCTGCGGCTGGGCATCGACTCCCCGCACGAGATGCGCAACTGGCGGGACGCGGCCCCCGAGATCATGATCGGCATGGAGGGCGCGCCCGGCGCCCAGGGCGCGGCGATCCCCGGCTGGGGCGGTGCGAACGCGATCCGCGGCGAGTACCAGAACGCGCCGACCGCCCAGTCGCACGCGGGTTACCCGGCCGACGCCTACCTCACGTACGGCGGCTTCGACTGGGCGACCGCGACCGTCGGCGGCCTGTGGGACTCGATGCTGGCCGAGGGCAGGCTGTTCTCGATCTCCACCAACTCCGACAACCACCGGACCGTCTTCGACACCTGGAAGAACGGCGACTGGGCGGCCGGGCAGAACTTCGACAACACCGGCAGGCTGCCGGACCCGGTGAACACCGACACCCCGCAGCCGGGCAGCGACTTCTGGCCGGGCGAGTTCAGCCGCACCCACGTGGGCGTCACCCGCTACGGCTACCGCGCGGTGATGCAGGGCCTGCGCGAGGGCCGCGTCTGGCTCGACCACGGCCATCTGCTGGACGGGCTGGAGGTCCGGCTGCGGCGCGAGCACAGCAACGGCCGGGGTGTCACGCTCGGCGGCCGGCTGCGGGTCCGCAGGGGCGAGAAGCTCACCCTGGACATCACCGTGACCTCCGCCTCGCGCCACAACCCCCAGGGGATCCTGCCGGAGTTGGCGCATGTGGACCTGATCCGGGGCGCGGTGCGCGGTCCGGTCCAGGACCGGGACACATGGCGGGCGCCGGACACCAGGGTCGCCTGGTCCAAGGACGTGAGCGGCCGCAAGGGGACGTACACCCTGCGCGTCCCGCTCACGGTGGGCGACGAGTCCTTCTACGTCCGGCTGCGCGGCAGCGACGGCAACCGGTCCGGAACCGGTTACCTGGGCGCGTCGGTCGACCCGCACGGCCCGGTCCCGCACACCCCGGGCAACGGCGACCCGTGGGCCGACACCTGGTTCTACTCCAACCCGGTCTTCGTGGACGTCCTGCACTGAGACGCCCCCGAAAGGGGCGTGGGGAACCTCGCGACCAGCCACGACGGCCGCGCGGTTCCCCACGGCACTCAGGCGTAGAACCGCGAAAGACTCTGCAGCACCGCCGCCGGCTTCGCGCCGCCCTCGATCTCGATCGCTCCGTCGACGGTGATCTGCACGCCGCCCGGCACGTCCTCGACCTCGGTGAGCTTGCCGACCAGACGGATACGTGACCCCGCCTTCACCGGTGAGGGGAAACGCACCTTGTTCAGGCCGTAGTTGACCTTCGTCGTGACCCCCTGCACGTCGAGCAGCTCGGTGAACAGCGGAATGAAGAGGGACAGGGTCAGATAACCATGGGCGATCGGCGCGCCGAAGGGGCCTTCCGCGGCCTTCTCCGGGTCCACGTGGATCCACTGGTGGTCCCCGGTCGCGTCGGCGAACGTGTTGATGCGCTCCTGGGTGACCTCGATCCACTCGCTGGTGCCGAGGTCGCTGCCGGCCAGCTTCTTCAGCTCGTCGAGGCCGTTGACGGTGATGCTCATATGCCGTTCCTCACTTGGGAGTTGACTCAGGAGTTGGTGCCGAACCGGGAGCGCACCCGGGCTTTGAGGAGCTTGCCGGAGGCGGTGCGCGGCAGTTCGTCCGCGATCACCACCGACTTGGGGATCTTGTACTTGGCGAGCCGTCCGGCCAGCGAGGCCAGCACCTCGTCGGGGTCGAGCGCGGCGCCCTCGCGGGGCACCACGACCGCACGCGGAACCTCCCCCCACTTCTCGTCCCGCACTCCGATGACGGCTGCCTCGACGACGTCGGGATGGGTGAGGAGGAGGTCCTCGATCTCCGCGGGGTAGATGTTCTCCCCACCAGAGATGATCATGTCCTTTATACGGTCGACGATGTACACGTAACCGTCTTCGTCGACCCGTGCCGCGTCCCCGCTGCGGAACCAGCCGTCGGCGAAGGAGGCGGAGGTCTCCTCGGGCAGCCCCCAGTAGCCGGGCATCACGTGCGGACCGCGGACGAGCACCTCGCCGGTCTCGCCGACCTCGACCGGGGTGAGGTCGGGGGCGAGGACCCGTACGTCGCTGAAGAAGTGCGGGACGCCGGCCGAGCCCGCCTTGCTGATCGCGTGCTCCGCGTCCAGGAACAGGGTGCCAGGGGACGCCTCGGTCATGCCGTAGCCCTGCAGGAAGGTGAGCCCGCGTCCCTGGTAGGCGGCGATCAGCGGGGTGGGGACCGGCGAGCCGCCGCAGGTCAGGATGCGCAGGGAGGACAGGTCGGCGTCGGCCCAGCGCGGATGCCGCGCGATCTGGTCGAACATCGTGGGCACACCGAACATGAAGGTGATCCGGTGCCGCTCGACCAGGTCGAAGGTGGCCTCCGGGTCGAACGCCTCGACCAGGACGCAGGTGCCGCCCTTGAGCAGCACCGGGAGCGTCAGCATGTTGAGGCCGGCGGTGTGGAACAGCGGCGCCGAGACCAGGGCGCGCTCGTCGGTGATCAGGTCGGTGTCGACGAGGACGTTGATCGCGTTCCAGGTGAGGTTGCCGTGCGTGAGCATGGCACCCTTGGGCCGGCCGGTGGTGCCCGAGGTGTACATGATGATGCAGGTGTCGTCCGCGCCGACGGGCTCGTCGATCGGTTCGTCGGCGGCCGAGGCCAGCACGTTCTCGTACTCGGCACCGACCTCGACGTACGTCCGTACGTCCGTGCTGCCCGGCAGCCCGGCGACCAGGCCCGCGTGCGAAGGGCCGTAGACGAGGGCCTTGGCGCCGGAGTCGGAGAGCTGGTAGGCGATCTCGGGGCCCGCGAGGCGGGTGTTGAGCGGGACGAAGACCGCGCCGAGCGTACCGGCCGCGAACAGGGTCTCCAGGTAGGAGGGGTGGTTCGGGCCGAGGTAGGCGATGCGGTCGCCGCGGCGCACACCCCGGGCACGCAGGGCGTGGGCCAGTCGCGTGACGCGTGTATACAGTGTGCGGTAGTCCGTCGACTGCTCACCGTGGACCAGAGCGGTGCGGTGCGGGGTCTTGCGGGCCCGGCGTGCGGGCCATGACCCCAGTCCCTCGTTGCGCATCTTCTCCGCCTTACGGTGTGGTCAGCCCGAGCAGACGGGCGGCGTTCTCCTTGAGGATCTTCGGCTTCACCTCGTCCTTGATCGTCAGCTTGTCGAAGTCGGCGAGCCAGCGGTCGGGAGTGAGGACGGGGAAGTCGGAGCCGAAGAGGACCTTCTCCTTCAGCAGCGTGTTGGCGTACTGCACGAGCTGCGGCGGGAAGTACTTCGGCGACCAGCCGGACAGGTCGATGTGCACGCCCGGCTTGTGGGTGGCGACGGCGAGGGCCTCGTCCTGCCAGGGGAAGGACGGGTGGGCCAGGATGATCTTGAGGTGCGGGAAGTCGGCGGCGACGTCGTCCACGTGCAGCGGGTTGGAGTACTTCAGCCGGATCCCGCCGCCGCCCGGCACGCCCGCGCCGATGCCCGTCTGGCCGGTGTGGAAGAGGGCGATGGTCCCGGTCTCCTCGATGACCTCGTACAGGTCGTAGGCGACCGAGCGGTCGTTGGGGAAGAAGCCCTGGATGCTGGGGTGGAACTTGAAGCCCTTCACCCCGTACTCCTCGACCAGGCGCCGGGCCTGCTTCACGCCCGCCTTTCCCCGGAAGGGGTCGATGGACGCGAAGGGGATGAGGACGTCCGCGTTGGCGGCGGCGGCCTCCGCGACCTCCTCGTTCGGGACGGGGGCCGTGCCGGTCGCGGACTCGGCGTCCACCGTGAAGATCACGGCGGCCATCTTCCGCTCCCGGTAGTACGCCGCCGTCTCCTCCAGGGTCGGCTTGCGCTTGCCCTCCACCTTGAAATAGGCGGAGGACGCGTCGTGCAGGTCGTCGTCGAGCGAGGAGTGGCCCTTGGAGGACACCTCCGCGTGGGTGTGGACGTCGATCGCGACGAGTTCCTCGACGTTGAGGGTCGCCATGGTGTCAGACCTCCGGGAACTTGGGCGCCGGGATGCCGACGGTCTGCAGCTCGGCGCCGACCGAGGTGGGGAAGACGTCGGCCAGTGTCTCGGGGGTCCAGCCGCCGTCGGCGTACGCCGCCCTGATCTCCTGCGGATGGGACCAGAGTGCCACCTTGTCGCCGCCGATGCCGATGGCCTGGCCGGTGATGCCCCGGGCGGCCCCGGAGGCGAGGAAGGGCACGAGGGCCGCGCAGTCCTCGGGGGTGCCGAACCCCTCGCCCTTGCGCAGGAAGTCCGGGAAGGGCTCGCCGTTCTTCAGCGCCTCGACGTACGGGGCGAAGGCGGGAATGGTCTCGGTCATCGCGGTCGCGGCGACCGGGACGATCGCGTTGACGGTGATGTTCGCGCGGCCCAGCTCCATCGCCCAGGTGCGGGCGAAGGCGGCGATGCCGGCCTTGGCGGCCGCGTAGTTCGTCTGGCCGAAGTTGCCGCGCTGGCCGGCCGGGGAGCCGACCAGGATCAGCGTGCCGCCCTCGCCCTGCTCCCGCATGCGCACGGCGGCGGCGCGGGCGCAGGTGAAGGTGCCCTTGAGATGGGTGGTGATCACCGCGTCGAAGTCGTCGTCGGTCATCTTCCACAGCACCTTGTCGCGCAGGATCCCGGCGTTGGTGACCAGGATGTCCAGCCGCCCGAACTCCTCCACCGCGCGGTCGACCAGCCGCTCGGCGGCCTCGGTCGTGCCGACCGGGACGACCTCGGCGACGGCCTTGCCACCGGCCTCGATGACGGACTTCACGGCCGCCTCGGCGACCGCCTCGTCCACGTCGTTGACGACGACGGAGGCCCCGTGGGCGGCGAGGGCCTGCGCATAGGCGAGGCCGAGGCCCCGGCCGCTGCCGGTGACGACGGCGACCTTGCCGGTGAGATCGATGCTGGGCACGAGCGAGTCCCTTCACGAGGAGCCACGACCGCGGGAGCCGGTCGGAGCGGGGTGCGGCTTCGAGATCGAAGCTAAGAGCAATAATTGTTGCCGTCAATAGTTGTTGTGGACCTATGGGTGGGTCATGCTGGAAACTGCAAGGCGAACAACCGCCCCGGGAAGGGGCCCGGACCAGGGAGCCCGCCATCGCCCGCCAGGACAACGCAGTGACCGCCGCCACCCCGATCGACGCGGACGAGCCGTGGATGCGCGCACTGCACGCCGACGCGGGCTATCTGCTCTACCGGCTGGGGCTGCGCTCCGGACAGTTGTTCAACACGTTCCTCCAGGAATCGGGGCTGCGCCTGCGCCACTACGCGGTGCTGCGCTTCCTGGCCACCGCCGAGGGCGCGCTCCAGCGCGAGCTGAGCGCGCGGCTCGGATACGACCCGAGCGCGATCGTCGGCCTGGTCGACGACCTGGAGAAACTGGGCTTCGCCGAGCGCCGGCCCGCGCCGGACGACCGGCGCAGCAGGATCGTCGTGCTCACCGAGGACGGCCGCGCCTTCCTGCGCGGCACCGACGAGGCGGGACTGCGCGTGACGAACGAACTGCTCGGCCCGCTCGACCCCGCCGAACGCGAGACGCTGCACACGCTGCTGCTGCGGGTCGCGGAGGAGGGGCTGGCCTGAGCCGTGAGGAGGAGCCGATGACCCCGGGCACCTTTTCCATGACCTCCCGGTCCGCGCCGGACCGGCTGCTGGCCGTGCTCGCCGCGTTCGACCACCTGCACCCGGCGCTGTCGCTGACCGACATCAGCAGGCGGGCCGGGCTGAGCCTCACCACCGCGCACCGGCTGGTGGGCGCGCTCACCGAGTGGGGCGCGCTGGAGCGGGACGCCGCGGGGCTGTACCACGTGGGGCTGCGGCTGTGGGAGATCGCCGCGCTCGCGCCGCGCGGCCTGGCCCTGCGCCAGGTGGCCCTGCCGTACCTGGAGGACCTGTACGAAGCCACCCACGAGAACGTGCAGTTGGCGGTGCGCGACGGGTCCGAGGTGGTCTACACGGAGTGGCTGTCGGGCCGTTCGGCGGTGGGGGTGCACATCCGGGTGGGCGCCCGCTGGCCGCTGCACGTCACCGGGGTCGGACTGGCGCTGCTCGCACACAGCGGGCCGGCCCACCAGGAGGCTTACTGCGGCGGCCGGTTGGCCGCCTTCACCCCTCACACCATCACCGACCCGGACCGGTTGCGCCGGGTGCTCGCCGAAGTGCGGCGTACAGGCGTGGCGGTGAGCAGCCGTCAGGTCACGGAGGACGCGCTGTCGGTGGCCGCGCCGGTGCGCGGACCGGGGGGTGCGGTGGTCGCCGCCGTGTCGGTGGTGGTCCCGTACGCCGACGCGCAGGTACCGGTCCTGGCGCCGGCCGTACGGGTCGCGGCGCGCGGGATCTCCCGGGCCCTGGGGTGGCAGCCGGAGGGCCCCCGGGGCTGAGCCGCCACCCGGCCGCGCATGTCGCCCCCGCCCCCCTCAGCCCGTCCTCACGGAAATCTCAGGCTGCGGCCCGGGTATTCAAAGGATCAACCAATGTGGGCGTCACAGGATGCACGGGCGAAGGTGGACATCTCAGGAAGGCGTACCGTGGGCGTCTCGCACATATCGAACCGGTCCGAGGGGCAGTCGGAGAGGTGGTCCCGGCGCGGGATCCTCGCCGCGCTGGGCATGGCGCCGGCACTGGCGCTGACCGGATGCAGTTCCGGCTCGGCCGACGCCTCGGAGGACTCGGGCGGCGGTGCGTCCGCGTCGACGAAGGCCGAGGCCGCCGCCAAGCAGCCGGTGATCTCGGTGACCCCCGCCGACGGTACGACGAAGGCCGCGTTCGGCAGCCCCGTCGAGGTGACGGTGACCGACGGCACCCTCGCCTCGGTGAAGGTGACGGGCAACGACGGCTCCACGCTGGAGGGCTCGCTCAACGCCGCGAAGACCAAGTGGACGTCGGCGAGGAACCCCTACTCGGGCACCAGGTACACGGTCACCGCCCAGGCCGAGGGCGCCACCGCACAGACGGCCACCTTCACCACCAAGTCCCCCGGTGAGACCTTCGTCGGCTACTTCACCCCCGAGGCGGACTCGACGTCGGGTGTCGGCATGCCCGTCTCGATCAACTTCACGCACGCGGTGTCCGACCGGGCCGCCGTACAGAAGGCGATCACGGTGACCGCCGAACCGGCCGTGGAGATCGTGGGCCACTGGTTCAGCGACACCCGGCTGGACTTCCGGCCGGAGACCTACTGGGCGGCCGGCACCAAGATCACCCTGAGCCTGCGGTTGAAGGACGTCGAGGGAACGGATGGTGTCTACGGTATACAGTCGAAGGACGTCACCTTCCACATCGGTCGCGAGCAGATCAGCACCGTCGACCTGTCGGCCAAGGAGATGGTGGTGAAGCGCGACGGCGCGACCTACGCCACCTACCCCGTCTCGGGCGGCGACTCCGAGCACACGACCTGGTCCGGGATCATGGTGATCAGCGAGCGGTTCAAGCAGACCCGGATGGAGTCCTCCACGGTCGGCCTCGGTGACGAGTACGACATCTCCGACGTGCCGCATGCCCAGCGCCTGACCACCTCAGGCACCTTCGTCCACGGCAACTACTGGGCCTCGACCTCGGTGTTCGGCAACCAGAACACCAGCCACGGCTGCGTGGGCCTGCACGACGCCAAGGGCGCGAGCGACAGTTCCGTGGCCGGCTACAAGTTCTACGCGAGCTCGATGCTCGGCGACGTGGTGATCGTGAAGAACTCGGGCGAGAAGACCGTCGACCCGGCCAACGGCCTCAACGGCTGGAACCTGTCGTGGGCGGACTGGAAGGCGGGCAGCGCGGTTTGACACGTATGCACGCTTCAGCGCGGTTCACGCCGTGAACTTCCCTGCCGTGAAAGGACTTTCCTCGCTTTAAGTCTTGACGGCCCTCGGGACGGAGAGCACATTGGGGCCACTTTGAGAGCGCTCTCAAAGCCACTCGCTCCCAAAGTCACCCGCACCCCGACTCCCCGTACCCGAGAGGCCCCCCATGAGTGCACCCTCCGGCATGCCCAGACGGCGACGCGCGCTCGTCGCCGTCCTCGGCACCCTCGGCCTGGCGGCCGCCGTCGCGACCGCCGTCACCCTGCCCGCGAACGCCTCCGCCCCCACACCCCCGTCGGGCTGGACGCAGGTCTTCCTCGACGACTTCAACGGAACCGCGGGCACCGGCGTCAACACCTCCAACTGGCAGTACAGCACCGGAACCTCGTATCCGGGCGGCCCCGCCAACTGGGGCACGGGCGAGGTCGAGACGATGACCAACAGCACCAACAACGTCTCGCTCGACGGCAACGGCAACCTGCGCATCACCCCGCTGCGGGACTCGGCCGGCAACTGGACCTCGGGCCGGATCGAGACCACCCGCACCGACTTCCAGCCCCCGTCGGGCGGCAAGCTGCGGGTGGAGGCCCGCCTGCAGATGCCGAACGTCACCGGCACCGCCGCCGAGGGCTACTGGCCCGCCTTCTGGGCGCTGGGCGCCCCCTACCGGGGCAACTACCAGAACTGGCCGAGCGTCGGCGAGCTGGACATCATGGAGAACGTCCAGGGCCTGAACAAGGTGTGGGCGACGATGCACTGCGGCACCAACCCGGGCGGTCCGTGCAACGAGACCACCGGCATCGGCAACTCCACGGCCTGCCCGAACACCACCTGCCAGTCGGGCTTCCACACCTACACGATGGAGTGGGACCGCTCGGTCAGCCCCGAGGCGATCCGGTTCTACGTCGACGGCGTCAACTATCACACGGTGACGGCCGGTCAGGTCGACTCGACGACCTGGGCCAACGCCACCAACCACGGCTTCTTCGTCATCCTGAACGTGGCGATGGGCGGCGCTTTCCCCGACGCGTTCGGCGGCGGACTGGACAGCGCCACCGAGTCGGGCCACCCGATGGTCGTCGACTATGTGCAGGTGCTCCAGGCGAGCGGCAGTGGGAGCGGTACCACGACCCCACCGTCCGGCAGCCGCGACGCCTACTCGGCCATCCAGGCCGAGTCGTACAACAGCCAGTCCGGCACCGCCACCGAGACCACCACCGACACCGGCGGCGGTCAGGACATCGGGTCCCTCGCCAACGGCGACTGGGCGCTCTATCAGGGCGTCGACTTCGGTTCCACGGCGGCGACCCAGTTCAACGCACGGGTGGCCAGCGGTGCGGCGAGCGGGGTCAGCGGACTGGTCGAGGTACGCCTGGACAGCCGTACGAGCACGCCGATCGGCAGCTTCGCGGTGGCCAACACCGGTGGCTGGCAGAGCTGGAGAACGATCCCGGCGAACATCAGCTCGGTCACCGGCACCCACGACGTGTATCTCACCTTCACCAGCGGGCAGTCGGCGGACTTCGTGAACGTCAACTGGTTCACGTTCGGCCACTGACCACCGCCGCGGCAAGGCCGGCCGGTCATCCGCTGCCCGGGGGACGCGACATGACGGTCCGTCACCAGGGCAGCGGTTGCCCGTCGCGGAAGAACCCGCCCGTCGGTCCGTCGTCGGGGAGCGTGGCGGCCCAGACGATCCCGGCGGCGCCCTCGGCGACCGGACGTCCCCCCGCACCGCCCATGTCGGTGGCGACCCAGCCGGGACAGACCGAGTTGACCAGCACTCCGTCGGCGCCCAGTTCGCCCGCCAGCATCCGGGTGAGCGCGTTGAGCGCGGCCTTGGAGACGGAGTAGGCGGGTGTGCCGCCGGACATCCCGGCCAGGGAACCGCCCTCGCTGGACACGTTCACGACGCGCGGCCGCGCGCTCGCCCGCAGCAGCGGCAGCACGGCCTGGGCCAGCCGCCAGGGCCCGTACAGATTGGTCTCCATGGCCTCCCGTACGACGTCCAGGTCGGCGCTCGCGGCCCGCTGCCAGGTGTCGTAGGTGATGGCCGCGTTGTTCACCAGGACGTCGAGGCCACCGAACCGCTCCCGCAGGACCCCGACCACCGCCGCGGTGTCCGCCGCGCTCGTCACGTCCAGGCGCAGCGGGTGCGCACCGGCGCCGAGCCGGACGGCGGCCTCCTCGGCGGCCCGCCCGGACCGGGCGGTGACCAGCACCGTCCAGTCCCGGGCGAGGAGTTGACGGGACACCTCGTACCCCAGCCCGCGGTTCGCCCCGGTCACCAGTGCGATCACCGTCGTGTCCCTTCGCCGCTGCGGCCCTCCGTGCGGTCCAAGCCTCGCAGAGGGAACACCGGACCGGGTTCAGTGACGCCCCGCGTCGGGCACGGCGGTGAAGGCGCCGTCCGTCAGCACGGGCACCGTGGCCGCGGTGTCCGGCTCGGTGGCGATCGCGACGTCGGCGGCGAAGCCCGACCGGGAGAGTTCCAGCCCCGAGGAGCAGCGGGTCACGGCGTCCGCCACGTCCGGGGTCCCGGTGAAGGCGGAGCGTGCTGCGGCGGCCTCGGGGGACAGCGGTCCGGCTCCCTGCCGCCGCAGCTCGGCGATGATCGCGCCGGCGCCGAGCTGGTCCTCCAGCGCGGGTCTCAGGCTCCCGTCCGGCCAGCGTTCACCGGCGGCGACCACACCGACCGGGCGGTGCTCGGTGCCGTACCCCTGGGCGGCGAGCCACCGCCCCACGGCCGTGGCATTGCGCAGACAGCCCGCGATCACGGTCGCGCCGCCGGCCGCCGCGGCGATGGCCGAGCCGTTGGGCGAGGGCAGGACCAGCCGCGGGGCGAAGGGGGCCTCGCGCAGCGCGGCGGGCGACAGCGACCACGGTGTGTCCGGTGTCGCCTGCCGTCGTCCGACCGCGAGTCGGGCCGCCTTCTCGCGGGCGAAGGCGAGCGCGGTGTCGTCGCGCCAGGCATAGGGGAAGACCTGGGTTCCCGCCTCCACGGCGACGGTCACCGCCGTGGTGAAGGAGAGGACGTCGACGACCACGAGGCAGGCGACGTCCGGGGCGAGCAGCCGGGCACCGACCGGGCCCCACTCGAACCGCACGCCATGCCCCTGCTGAAGGAACCAGTCACTCATGCAACGGGAGTCTCGACGCGGATCCCTGCCGCCCACAACCCCGAATCCCCCTCGACTCCCGCCCCCTTCAGCGCAGTTCGGTCCGGAACGCCGCCGGGGTGAGGCCGGTGTGCAGGTGGAAGAACTTGGAGAAGTTCGCCGGGTCGGGGAAGCCGACCGCCGCGCCGACCCGGCCGATCGGCAGGTCCGTGTGGGCCAGGAGGCGCTTCGCCTCGAGCACGACACGCTTGTCGATGAAGCCCTTCGGTGTCTCGCCGGTGGCGGCGCGCACGGCGCGCACCAGGGTGCGGCGGGAGTACCCGAGGGCGTCCGCGTAGGCGCTGACACTGTGGTTGACGGCGAACTCCCGCTCCACCGCCTCCCGGAACAGGGTGAACGTCGACTCGGCCCGCCGCCCCGCCTCCGCCGAACTCGCCGCGAGATGCCCGAGCCGCAGCAGGAACGCGGTGAGGGAGTGCCGCAGTACCGCGGTGTGCGGTCCCGGCGGCAGGGTCGCGCTGTCCTCGTACTCCCGCTGAAGGTACGTCAGAGCGGCGCGCAGGGCGGCGAGACGGGGCGGGTCCGGGCGGAGCAGGGGCGGCAGGTCGTAGCGGTAGAGGCCGGTGGCCTCGACCGTGGCGCGGGGCAGGAAGCCGGGCTGCATGGTGAGAACGGTTCCGCGGTACTCGGACGACTTCGAGAAGCGGTGGACCTGCCCCGGGCGGATCCACAGCAGATCGCCGGCCGTCGCCTCGTACTCCGCGAAGTCGATCATGTGGTGTACGGGGCCGCGGTCGAAGAGCATCACGACGTGGAAGTCGATGCGGTGCACGCGGTCCAGCGGCGCGTCGTCGGCGTGCCAGGGGCGGGCGGTCCCCATCGGGCCGACCTGCATGCCGACACCGCCGACGCTCAGCTCGGCGGGGAAGGGGAACGTTCTGATGGCATCACCGTCACGCCGGCCGCCGTCTTGTGGGTATCTGTCCGCCATGTCGTTCTCTTGCCGTTCCGTCGCCGCCGTCCCTGTCCCACTTTCACCACAGGCTGACACAGGAAGACCTTCCACCATAAAAGTCAGACTTTTACTTTTGAACGCGTCAGACCAGCCATCACCCTCCCATCGAGGACTTCTTGAAGATGAGCACGCAGACACCGGGTACACAGACACCGGACGACACCTTCGAGTGGACGGATCTCGACCGGCGTGCCGTCGACACCGCGCGCCTCCTGGCGGCGGATGCTGTACAGCGGGTGGGCAACGGCCACCCGGGCACCGCGATGAGTCTCGCCCCCGCGGCGTACACGATCTTTCAGAAGGTGATGCGTCACGATCCGGCGGACCCGGAGTGGACCGGCCGTGACCGCTTCGTCCTCTCCCCCGGCCACACCTCGCTGACCCTCTACACCCAGCTCTTCCTCTCCGGCTACGAGCTGGAGCTGGAGGACCTCAAGAGCTTCCGCACGCACGGCTCGAAGACGCCGGGCCACCCCGAGTACGGCCACACCGCGGGCGTCGAGACCACCACCGGCCCGCTCGGCCAGGGCGCCGCCAACGCGGTGGGCATGGCGATGGCCGCCCGCTACGAGCGCGGTCTGTTCGATCCCGAGGCCCCGGCCGGGGAATCGCCCTTCGACCACACCGTCTGGGCGATCGTCTCCGACGGCGACCTCGAGGAGGGCGTCTCCGCCGAGGCCTCCTCCCTGGCCGGCCATCAGCGGCTCGGCAACCTGGTGTTCCTCTACGACGACAACCACATCTCCATCGAGGGCGACACCGCGACGGCGTTCTCCGAGGACGTGCTGAAGCGCTACGAGGCCTACGGCTGGCACGTCCAGCGGGTCGAGCCCGCGGCGGGCGGCGACATCGACGTGTCCGCCCTGTTCACGGCTCTGCGGGCGGCGCAGGCCGAGACCACGCGCCCCTCCTTCATCGCCATGCGCACGATCATCGCCTGGCCCGCGCCGAACGCGCGGAACACGGAGGCCTCGCACGGTTCGGCACTCGGCGCGGACGAGGTCGCGGCCACCAAACGGCTGCTGGGCTTCGACCCCGAGGCGTCGTTCGAGGTCTCCGCCGAGGTTCTCGCGCACACCCGCGCCGCCCTCGACCGGGGCGCCGAGGCCCACGCGGCCTGGGACAAGCGGCTCGCCGAGTGGCGCGGCGCAAACCCGGAGCGGGCGAAGCTGTTCGACCGGATCGTCGCCGGCCGGCTGCCGGAGGGCTGGGAGGACGCGCTGCCGGTGTTCGAGCCCGGCAAGTCCGTCGCCACCCGTGCCGCGTCCGGCAAGGTGCTCCAGTCGCTCGGCGCGGTCCTTCCCGAGCTGTGGGGCGGCTCGGCCGACCTGGCCGGCTCCAACAACACCACCATCGACAAGACCTCGTCGTTCCTCCCCGAGGGCAACCCGCTGCCCGAGGCGGACCCGTACGGCCGCACGGTCCACTTCGGCATCCGCGAGTTCTCGATGGCCGCGGAGATGAACGGCATCGCGCTGCACGGCAACACCCGTGTCTACGGCGGGACGTTCCTCGTGTTCTCCGACTACATGCGCAACGCGGTGCGGATGTCCGCGCTGATGCAGCTGCCGGTGACGTACGTGTGGACGCACGACTCCGTCGGCCTCGGCGAGGACGGCCCCACCCACCAGCCCGTCGAGCACCTCGCCTCGCTGCGCGCCATCCCGGGCCTGAACGTGGTCCGCCCGGCCGACGCCAACGAGACGGCGATCGCCTGGGCCGAGATCCTCAAGCGGCACGCCACCCACCCGGCCCCGCACGGTCTCGCCCTCAGCCGCCAGGGCCTCCCGACATACGCGCCCGACTCCGGCGCGGCGAAGGGCGGTTACGTGCTCCAGGACTCCTCCTCCGAGGTTCCGGCCGTGATCCTCATCGCCACCGGCTCCGAGGTGCGGCTCGCTGTCGCGGCGCGCGAGACGCTCGAGGCCGAGGGGATCGGGACGCGGGTGGTGTCGATGCCGTCCGTGGAGTGGTTCGAGGAGCAGCCGCGCGAGTACCGCGACCGCGTGCTGCCGCCCGCGGTGCGGGCGCGGGTGGCGGTCGAGGCGGGCATCGGCCTGACCTGGCACCGGTTCGTCGGGGACGCCGGGCGCATCGTCTCCCTCGAGCACTTCGGTGCCTCCGCCGACGCGGACACCCTGTTCGCCGAGTACGGCTTCACCCCCGAGAACGTCGCCGCGGCGGCCCGGGAATCCATCGCCGCCGCGCGCGGTTGACACGAACGCCAGAGAGAAGATGATCACTGTGACCGAAACGACCGCGCCCGCGGAACCACTTGAGCGCCTGTCCGACGAAGGCGTCTCCATCTGGCTGGACGACCTCTCCCGCAAGCGGATCACGTCCGGCAACCTCGCCCGGCTGGTCGCCACGAGGAACGTCGTCGGCGTCACCACCAACCCGTCCATCTTCCAGGCCGCCATCGGCTCCGGGGAGGGGTACGAGGAGCAGCTCGCCGACCTGGCCGCGCGGGGTGTGACGGTGGACGAGGCCGTCCGGATGATGACGACCGCCGATGTGCGCGCCGCAGCCGATGTCCTGCATTCCGTATACACGACCTCCGGTGGTCGCGACGGCCGTGTCTCCATCGAGGTCGACCCCCGTCTCGCCCACGACACCGCGGCCACCGTCGCCGAGGCCAAGCAGCTCGCCTGGCTCGTCGACCGCCCGGGCGTCATGATCAAGATACCGGCGACGAAGGCCGGGCTCCCGGCGATCACCGAGGTGATCGGCCTCGGCATCAGCGTCAACGTCACGCTGATCTTCTCCCTGGAGCGCTACCGCGAGGTCATGGACGCCTATCTGGCCGGTCTGGAGAAGGCCGCCGCCAAGGGACTGGACCTCTCCGCGATCCACTCCGTGGCCTCCTTCTTCGTCTCCCGCGTGGACGCCGAGATCGACAAGCGGCTGACGCTCCTCGGCACGGACGAGGCCCTCGCGCTGAAGGGCAGGGCGGCGCTGGCCAACGCCCGGCTGGCCTACCAGGCGTACGAGGAGGTCTTCGCCGGGAAGCGGTGGACGGCCCTCGCCGGGGCGCGCGCGAACAGGCAGCGTCCGCTGTGGGCATCCACCGGTGTGAAGGATCCTGCATACAAGGACACGCTGTATGTGGACGATCTGGTGGCGCCGGGCACCGTCAACACCATGCCCGAGGCCACGCTGAACGCCACCGCCGACCACGGCGTCATCACCGGCGACACGGTGACCGGCGGCTACCCGCAGGCCCGCGCCGACCTGGCCGCCGTGGAGGCACTCGGCATCTCCTACGAAGAGGTCGTCACCCGGCTGGAGGACGAGGGCGTCGCGAAGTTCGAGGCGTCGTGGGAGGACTTGCTGAACACGGTCACGAAGTCGCTGCTGAGCAAGGGAGCTGACGCGGAATGAGCACCACCCCAGTGTGGGACAACCCCCTGCGGGATCCCCGCGACCGGCGGCTGCCCCGGATCGCCGGCCCGTCCGGCCTGGTCATCTTCGGTGTGACGGGCGACCTGTCCCGCAAGAAGCTGATGCCGGCCGTCTACGATCTCGCCAACCGCGGCCTGCTGCCGCCGGGCTTCTCCCTGGTCGGCTTCGCCCGCCGGGACTGGGAGGACGAGGACTTCGCGCAGATCGTCCACGACGCGGTCCGCGAGCACGCGCGCACCGAGTTCCGCGAGGAGGTCTGGCAGCAGCTCGCCGAGGGCATGCGGTTCGTCCCGGGCGACTTCGACGACGACACGGCGTTCGAGCAGCTGAAGAAGGCGGTCGAGGAGCTGGACGCCTCCCGCGGCACCGGCGGCAACTTCGCCTTCTACCTCTCCGTACCGCCGAAGTTCTTCCCGAAGGTCGTCGAGCAGCTGAAGAAGCACGGGCTGGCGAAGGCGCCGGAGGGCTCCTGGCGACGCGCGGTCATCGAGAAGCCGTTCGGGCACGATCTGGCGAGCGCCATAGAGCTCAACGCGGTCGTGCACGACGTGTTCGAACCGGACCAGGTCTTCCGCATCGACCACTACCTGGGCAAGGAGACCGTCCAGAACATCCTGGCGCTGCGCTTCGCCAACACCATGTTCGAGCCGATCTGGAACCGGTCCTTCGTCGACCACGTGCAGATCACCATGGCCGAGGACATCGGCATCGGCGGCCGCGCCGGCTACTACGACGGCATCGGCGCCGCCCGGGACGTCATCCAGAACCACCTGCTCCAGCTCATGGCACTCACCGCCATGGAGGAGCCCGCCTCCTTCGGCGCCGACTCCCTGCTCACCGAGAAGCTGAAGGTCCTCAAGGCCGTGAAGCTGCCCGAGGACCTGGGCAGGCACACCGTGCGCGGCCAGTACTCGGCCGCCTGGCAGGGCGGCGAGAAGGTTCCCGGCTACCTGGAGGAGGACGGCATCGACCCGGCCTCCACCACGGACACGTACGCCGCGGTGAAGCTGAACGTCGACAACCGCCGCTGGGCGGGCGTCCCCTTCTACCTGCGCACCGGCAAGCGGCTGGGCCGCCGGGTCACCGAGATCGCGGTCGTCTTCCAGCGGGCCCCGCACTCCCCGTTCGACACGACGGCCACCGAGGAACTCGGGTCGAACGCGATCGTCATCCGCGTCCAGCCCGACGAGGGCATCACGGTCCGCTTCGGCTCCAAGGTGCCCGGCACGTCGATGGAGATCAGGGACGTCACGATGGACTTCGCGTACGGCGAGTCCTTCACGGAGTCCAGCCCGGAGGCGTACGAGCGGCTCATCCTGGACGTGCTGCTCGGCGACGCCAATCTGTTCCCGCGTCACCAGGAAGTGGAAGAGTCCTGGAAGATCCTCGACCCGATCGAGGAGTACTGGGCGACACACGGCAAACCGGCGCAGTACGCCTCGGGCAGCTGGGGACCCGGGGAAGCCGACGAGATGCTCGCACAAGACGGACGGAGCTGGCGCAGGCCATGAAGATCGACCTGACCGACACCACGGCAAGCAAGATCAACAAGGCGCTGGTGCAGGGACGCCGCGCCATCGGCACACCCGCCGTGGGCATGGTCCTGACGATGGTGATCGTCACGGACGAGGAGAACGCCTACGACGCGATCAAGGCGGCCGAGGAGGCCTCGCACGAGCACCCCTCGCGCACCCTGGTCGTCATCAAGCGGCATGCCCGCACCCCCCGCGAGCGCACGCAGTCGCGGCTGGACGCGGAGGTCCGGGTCGGCTCCGAGGCCGGCACCGGCGAGACGGTGGTCCTGCGGACCTACGGCGAGGTGTCCGACCACGCCGACTCGGTGGTCCTGCCGCTGCTGCTGCCCGACGCCCCGGTCGTCGTGTGGTGGCCGGTGGACGCGCCCGAGAACCCCTCGAAGGACCCGCTGGGCGCGCTGGCGCAGCGCCGCATCACCGACCTCTACGCCGTCGAGAACCCGCTCCAGGCACTGGAGACCCGGGTCCGCTCCTACGCGCCCGGCGACACCGACCTCGCCTGGACCCGGCTGACGCCGTGGCGCTCGATGCTGGCGGCGGCGCTGGACCAGGCCCGGGTGCCGATCGTGGCGGGGGCGGTGGAGGCCGAGGCGGACAACCCGGCCGCCGAACTGCTCGCCCGCTGGCTCGAGGCACGGCTGAAGGTGAAGATCGACCGCGTGGTCACCGCCGGGCCGGTCGTCACGGCCGTACGGCTGGGCACCGCGGGCGGCGACGTCGTCATCGACCGCCCCGAAGGCCCCCTGGCCACGCTCACCCTCCCGGGTCAGCCCTCGCGCACGCTCGCGCTGAAGGTCCGCACCACCTCCGAACTCATCGCCGAGGAGCTCAGGCGCCTCGACGCGGACGAGATGTACGCCGTCGCCCTCAGGGGCGAGGGCACCAAGGAGACCCCCGCTCATGTCTGACACACCCCTGCTCACGCGGCGGCCCGAGTGGGCCGCGCTGGCGGACCACCGCGCCCAGGCGCAGCCGCACCTGCGTGAGCTGTTCGCGGCGGACCCCGGCCGCGCGGAGCGGTACGTGGTGCGCGTCGGCGACCTGCGGATCGACTACTCGAAGCACCTGGTCACCGACGAGACCCTGGCCCTGCTGCGCGAACTGGCCGCCGCCACCGACGTGTTCGGGCTGCGGGACGCCATGTTCCGCGGCGAGAAGATCAACACCACCGAGCGGCGGGCCGTGCTGCACACCGCGCTGCGCGCCCCCGCCGACGCGGTCGTCGAGGTCGACGGCGAGAACGTCGTGCCCCAAGTGCACTCCGTTCTGCGGAAGATGAGCGACTTCGCCGAACGGGTCCGCTCCGGCGAGTGGACCGGGTACACCGGCCGGCGGATCAGGAACGTCGTCAACATCGGCATCGGCGGCTCCGACCTGGGCCCGGCGATGGCGTACGACGCGCTGCGGGCTTACGCGGACCGCGATCTGACGTTCCGTTTCGTGTCCAACGTCGACGGCGCCGACCTGCACGAGGCCACCCGCGACCTGGATCCGGCGGAGACACTGTTCATCGTCGCCTCCAAGACGTTCACCACCATCGAGACGATCACCAACGCGACCTCGGCGCGAACCTGGCTGCTCAGGGGTCTGGACGGCGAGGAAAAGGCGGTCGCCAAGCACTTCGTGGCGCTGTCGACCAACGCCGGGAAGGTCGCCGGCTTCGGCATCGACACGGCCAACATGTTCGAGTTCTGGGACTGGGTCGGCGGCCGCTACTCCTTCGACTCGGCGATCGGCCTGTCGCTGATGATCGCCATCGGCCCGGACCGGTTCCGGGAGATGCTCGACGGCTTCCATCTGGTCGACGAGCACTTCCGCACCGCTCCCGCCGAGTCCAACGCCCCGCTGATCCTGGGCCTGTTGGGCATCTGGTACGGCAACTTCCACGACGCCCAGTCGCACGCGGTGCTGCCCTACAGCCACTATCTGTCGAAGTTCACCGCCTATCTGCAGCAGCTCGACATGGAGTCCGACGGCAAGTCGGTGGACCGCGAGGGCCGGCCGGTGGAGTGGGAGACCGGGCCGGTGGTGTGGGGCACGCCCGGCACCAACGGACAGCACGCCTACTACCAGTTGATCCACCAGGGCACGAGGCTGATCCCGGCGGACCTGATCGGCTTCGCCCGCCCGGTCGCCGGGCTGAGCGGTGAACTCGCCGCACAGCACGACCTGTTGATGGCCAACCTGTTCGCGCAGGGCCAGGCGCTCGCCTTCGGCAAGACCGCCGACGAGGTACGTGCGGAGGGCGTGCCCGAGGAGCAGGTGCCGCACCGCACCTTCCGGGGCGACCACCCCACCACCACGATCCTCGGCCCCGAGCTGACCCCGTCGGTGCTCGGCCAGCTCATCGCCCTCTACGAGCACAAGGTGTTCGTGCAGGGGGCGATCTGGAACATCGACTCCTTCGACCAGTGGGGCGTGGAGCTGGGCAAGGTCCTCGCCAAGCGAGTCGAACCCGCCCTCACCGAGGGCGCCGACGTGCCCGGTCTCGATCCCTCCACCACCGCCCTCGTGGCCGCCTACCGCGAGCTCAAGGAAGTAGTGAACTGACATGACAGCGATGCAGCTGGGCCTGATCGGTCTCGGCAAGATGGGCGGCAACATGCGCGAGCGCATCCGCCGCGCCGGCCACACCGTCGTCGGCTACGACCGCAACCCCGATGTCACCGACGTGAAGGACCTCGCCGAACTCGTCGGGCGGCTCCAGGCGCCGCGCGTGGTCTGGGTGATGGTCCCGGCCGGTGCCGCCACCCAGTCCGTGGTCGACGAGCTCGGCGGTCTGCTCGAGGCCGGCGACACCGTGGTCGACGGCGGCAACTCCCGCTGGACGGACGACGAGAAGCACGCCGAGGAACTCGGCGCCAAGGGCATCGGCTTCGTCGACGCCGGTGTCTCCGGCGGCGTGTGGGGCCTGCAGAACGGCTACGCCCTGATGGTGGGCGGCGACAAGGAACACGTCGACCGGCTCCAGCCGATCTTCGAGGCGCTCAAGCCGGAGGGCCCGTACGGCTATGTCCACGCCGGAAAGGTCGGCGCCGGGCACTTCTCGAAGATGGTCCACAACGGCATCGAGTACGCCATGATGCAGGCCTACGCCGAGGGCTGGGAGCTGCTGGAGAAGGTCGACTCCGTCACGGACGTGCGCGAGGTCTTCCGCTCCTGGCAGGACGGCACGGTCATCCGGTCCTGGCTGCTGGACCTCGCGGTCAACGCCCTCGACACGGACGAGCACCTCGACAAGCTGAAGGGCTGGGCGCAGGACTCCGGCGAGGGACGCTGGACCGTCGAGGCCGCCATCGACAACGCCGTGCCGCTGCCCGCCATCACGGCCTCGCTGTTCGCGCGGTTCTCCTCCCGCCAGGAGGACTCCCCGCAGATGAAGATGATCGCGGCGCTGCGCAACCAGTTCGGCGGCCATGCCGTCGAGTCGACGAAGGAGTAGTCCGCCGTGGGGGATCTCCTGCTGGTCCGCCACGGCGAGACGGAGTGGAGCGCGTCGGGACAGCACACCAGCCACACCGACCTGCCCCTCACCGACAACGGTGAGCTGCAGGCCAAGTCGCTCGCTCCGTTCTTCTCCCGCCGGACCTTCTGCATCGCCCTGACCAGCCCGCTGCAGCGCGCGCGGCGCACCGCCGAACTCGCCGGGGTCGGCGGGGCCGTGGCCGCACCCGACCTGCACGAGTGGGACTACGGGGCCTACGAGGGCATCACCACCGTCGAGATCCATCGCGACCGCCCCACCTGGGACCTGTGGACCGACGGCGTACCGGCCGGCTCCGACGGCCACCCCGGCGAGTCGCCCGAGGATGTCGGGCTGCGCGCCGACCGGGTGCTGTCCCGGGTCGACGCGGCGCTCGCTAACTGCGGCGGGGACGCCGTGCTCGTCGCCCACGGGCACTTCCTGCGGGTGCTGACGGCCCGCCGGCTCGGACTGGCCCCCGCGGAAGGGCGGTTGTTCCAGCTGGCGACGGGCACGTACAGCCGGCTGTCGACGGAGCACGGCCGGCCCGTGATCGCCGAATGGAACGTCAGACCGTAGCCGGTTGACACCGCCCGGCAGGCCCGCCAGAGTCGCGGCTGATGGAGATCGACGATCTGACACCGGCCGAACAGCGCGTCTGGCGGGCCTTCGCCACGGGTGCGGAGGTCGACTTCCGAGACGGTGACGGCGAACAGAGCGTGCGCGCCCTGGTGTTGCGGGCGCTGCTCCTCAACGGGCCGGAGCAGCCGGGAGAGATAGCGGCCGTCAAGGTCCGGGGCGCCCGTATCACCGGCGTGCTGGACCTGCGGTACGCGACCGTCGACAGCGTCGTCCACCTGACCCACTGCCGCTTCGAGGAGGCCGCCGACTTCACCGGCTCCCACCTGCGCTACCTCAGCCTGCGCGACTCCGAGATGGCCGGTCTGGCGATGACCCGGGCCCGGATCGACGGCAGTGTGCGGCTGACGCGCTGCCGGTTCGGCGGCCCGGTGCGTATCGACGGAGCGCAGATCAGCGGCGCGCTGTTCCTGGAGCAGGTGGAGATCACCGCGGAGGCCTCCGCGCAGCCGGTGCTCCAGCTCAACCAGGTCACGGTCGAGGACGACCTGTGCGCCCGCGGGCTGCGTGCCCGGGGCCCCATCCGGCTCGACGGAGCCACCGTCGCCGGGTCGCTCGACCTGGAGGACGCCGAACTGAGCAACCCCGGCGCCCGCGTCCTCGACGCCGAGGCACTCGACGTCGGCGCCAACCTGCTCGCCCGGCGGCTGCGCGCCGAGGGCCGGATCGACCTGCGCGGCGCCCGGATACCCGGCCGGGTGGACCTGCTGGACGCCCGGCTGTCCAACCCGGGCGGCACCGCCCTGCGGGCCAGCAGCTCTGTGATCGGCGAGTTCTGGCTGCGCCGGGGCCCGCGGGTCGAGGGGATGCTGAATCTGCGGCGGGCCGAGATCAACCAGCTCGACGTGGAACCGGAGATGCTGCCCGGCGAGGTACGCCTCCTCGATCTCACCTACACCTTCCTCACCCCGCACGAACCCGCCGAGCGCCGGCTGCCGATGCTGGAGCGGGACGGCGCGGGCTTCGACCCGCACGCCTACGAGCAGTTGACGGCCGCATACCGGCGGATCGGCGACGACCAGTCCGCCCGGCTCGTGCAGCTCGCCAAGCAGCGCCGCCGCCGGGCCACGCTCCCCTGGTACGGACGGGTGTGGGGCCATCTCCAGGACGCGGCCGTCGGCTACGGCTTCCGCCCGCTGCGGGCCGCCGTCTGGCTGCTGTCGCTGCTCGCCGTCGGCTCGGCCGTGTTCGCCGGGCACCCTCCGCCCCCGCTCAAGGCCGGCGAGGCACCCGGCTTCGACCCCGTGTTCTACACACTGGACCTGCTGCTGCCGGTGATCTCGTTCGGCCAGGAGGGCGCGTTCGCCCCGGTCGGCTGCTACCGGACGCTGTCGTACGTCCTCATCGTCACCGGCTGGATCCTGGCCACGACCGTCGCCGCGGGCGTGACCAGGACCGTGAGCCGTCAGTAGGCGGGCACCGTCCGCGCCGCGTGCTGGGCCGCCAGCCGCACCGGCGCGTTGGCGGCGCCGTAGCCCTGGTAGCCGCCGTCGCGCTGGACGAGTTCGAAGAAGACCCGGCCGACGGTGCGGGTGTAGAAGTGCCGGAAGACACCGTGCGCGTCGCGGTCGTAGAGGATGCCGAGTTCCCGGTAGGTCTCCAGCTCGCCGTCGGCGAACGCGAAACGGGCGGCGAGGTCGTCGTAGTAGTTCGCGGGGATCGGCAGCACAGAGCCGCCGGTCTCGGTGAAGCGGCGGGCCGCCGCGATCACGTCGTCGGTGGCGAGGGCGATGTGGCGGGCGTGGACGGTGTCGTCGCCGGGGGCCGCGCCGACGGTGAGCGGGAAGCGGACACTGCCGTCGGCGTTGGTGACGGCGCGGCTGCGCAGCAGACCGTAGGGGTCGGCGACGTCGACGCTCTCCTGCGGGTCGAGCCCGAGGACGCCGCGGTGGAAGAGGACCGCCTCGTCGAAGTGGTGCCAGGGCTGGGTGAGCGCGAGATGGTCGATGCGCGTCCCGGCGGCGGGGGCGGTGGCGGGGGTGTGCGGGACGTCCTCGAAGTCGGCGCGCCAGTCGGGCAGGCCCGGCCGGGCGGTCGCGCAGAGGAAGAGTTCGGTGCCGTCGGGGGCGGCCACCGCGTCGAGGAGGGCGTCCTCGGCGGCGCGGCGGCGGGGCAGGACCGGCGCGAGGAGTGCCTCGGCGCGGCGGGCGGCGGCGGCCGGGTCCGGTGACTCCAGGCCGATGGCGGCGAGGGTGGTGCCGTCGGTGGGGGTCCCTCCGCGCGAGCGGAGCCGGGAGTGGGGGAGGGCGGCCGGGCCGGTGTTGACGAGGATCCGGGCCTCGCCCTGCTCCCACAGGTCGACGGGCTTGCCGCGGTGGCGGCCGGTGCGGGCGAAGCCGAGGGAGCCGAGGAGCGCGGTGACGGGTTCGGCGTCGGGTGTGACCAGCTCGGTGAAGGCGACGCCGGTCGGGGCGGCCGGTGCGGGCAGGCCGGCGAGGCCGAGCTCCTCCTGCAGGACCAGCAGGGAACGGCGGGCGTCGACGGCGGTCGGACCGGCCTCGGCCTGCCGGAACACGTCGTTGAAGACCTCGAGGGAGAGCGGGCCGTCGTAGCCGGTATGCAATACACGGCGTACGAGATCCGGTACATCGAATCCGCCCTGCCCGGGGAAGCACCGGTGGTGGCGGCTCCACTGCAGGACGTCCATGCCGAGCAGCGGGGCGTCTGCCAGCTGCAGGAAGAAGATCTTCTCGCCGGGGATGTCCTCGATGCCTGCGAGGTCCTCGGGGCCGGACGCCCGGGAGAGGATGTGGAAGCTGTCCAGGCAGGTGCCGAGGGCCGGGTGTCCGGCGGTCTCGACGATGCGCCAGGCGTGGTCGTACGTACTGACGTGCCGTCCCCAGGCGAGCGCCTCGTAGGCGACGCGGACGCCGAAGTCCTGGGCGAGGTCAGCGAGTTGGCTCAGCTGCTCGGCGGCGAGGGCGTCGTCGTCCCGGGCGAGCGGGGAGACGCTGGAGCAGACCAGGACGGTGTCCGTGCCGAGCCGGCCCATCAGTTCGAACTTGTGCCGGGCGCGGCGCAGATTGCGGGCGAACTCCTGCGCGGGCACCGCCTCGACGTCCCGCATCGGCTGGTAGAGGTCGACGGTGAGCCCGAGGTCGGCGCAACGGGCGCGGATCTCCTCGGGGGCGAGGGGGCTGGCGAGCAGGTCGTTCTCGAAGATCTCGACGCCGTCGAAACCCGCGCGGGCGGCGGCGGTCAGCTTCTCGGTGAGGGAACCGCTCAGGGAGACGGTGGCGATGGACGTGCGCATCGGGGGTACCTCTCGATCGCTTCGGAGCGGCGTCACTTCGGCGCGGCGACGGCGCCCGCGAGTTCGGCGATGTCCGCGAGCATGCGGGCGCTGTCGGGTTCCCTGCCGGTGAACAGGCGGAACGCGTCCACGGCCTGGAAGACGGCCATGCCGCCGCCGTCCAGGGTGGCGCAGCCCAGGGCGCGGGCGGTGCGCAGCAGCTCGGTCTCCAGCGGACGGTAGACGATCTCGGCGACCCACAGGCCGGGGCGGAGCAGGCCGGCCGGGAGGGGCAGGCCGGGGTGGGCGGCCATACCGGTGGGTGTGGCGTGCACGATGCCGTCGGCGTGCGCCAGGAGCCGCGGCAGCCGGTCCGGGCCGGCGGCGGCCGCGCGGCCCTCGCCGAAGTGCCGGTTCAGGGAGGCGGCGAGCCGTTCGGCGCGCTCGGCCAGTGCGTCGACGACGGTGATCCGGCCGGCGCCCAGGGTGAGCGTGGCGTGCGCGACGGCCGCGCCGGCGCCGCCCGCGCCGAGCTGCACGACGCGCTCCAGCGGGGCGTCCGGCAGCCCGCGGGCGAAGGAGGCGGCGAAGCCGGTCACGTCGGTGTTGTGCCCGACGGCCCGCCCGTCGGCGAAGACGACGGTGTTGACCGCGCCCAGCGCCTCGGCCTGCGGGGAGAGCGCGTCGAGGTGTTCGATGACCAGCTGCTTGCAGGGATGCGTGATGTTCAGTCCGTCGAAGCCCAGGTCGCGGGCGGCGCGCACCAGGTCGCCGACCGCCTCGGGGCCGGCCCCCAGGACGTCGACGTCGATCAGCCGGTACAGGTAGCGCAGCCCCTGCCGGCCGGCCTCGCGCTCGTGCAGGGCCGGGCTGAGCGACGGGCCGATGCCGGAACCGATCAGCCCGACGAGATACGAGTCCTGGGTCACGTCCTGGGTCACGGCGGACCTCCTGAGGCTGGCTAATGTACGAACTGGTGAGTTAGTCATAACACCAAGTCGGCCGACGGGGAAGCCCTCTCCGGGCACGGGACGCGATCGGGCTCCTAGAATCTCTGCACCGCACCCGCGCCACCCGAAGGAAGCCAGGGAAACCCGATGACCAGCGTCGACGAACCGGCACGACCGAACGGGCGCATCCGTGACGCCGCCCGCACACAGGCCGAGATCCTCGACGTGGCGACCCGGGAGTTCGCCCGCGTCGGCTACGCCGGGGCCCGCGTCGACGACATCGCGGCCCGCACCCGCACCACCAAGCGGATGATCTACTACTACTTCGGCGGCAAGGAGCAGTTGTTCACCGCCGTCCTGGAGCGGGCGTACGGCGTGATCCGCGAGGCCGAGCAGCGGCTCGACGTCGAGCACCTGGACCCGGTCGCGGCCATCCGGCGCCTGGCCGAGCTGACCTTCGACCACCATGAGCGGCACCCGGACTTCATCCGCCTGGTGAGCATCGAGAACATCCACGAGGCCGAGCACATCGCCGCCTCCGCGAAGCTCGGCAGGATCGGCTCGCCGGCCCTCGACGTGATCCGCCGCATCCTCGCCGCCGGCCGGGAGTCCGGCCTGTTCACGGCCGAGGTGGACGCCGTCGACCTGCACGCGATGATCAGCTCGTTCTGCTTCTTCCGGGTCGCCAACCGGCACACCTTCGGCGCGCTGTTCGGCCGCGACCTGGTGGACCCGGCGCGGCGCGAGCACTACCGGACCATGCTCGGCGACATGGTGATCGCCTATCTGACGGCGGAGCGCGCGGCGGACTGATCCGCCCCCCTGCACACCCCGAAGATCCTTCCGCGGGACCTATTGACAGCGGAGAAACATCAGCGCAACATCACTGGCCATCCGCTACTAACTATCCAGTGGGTTAATTAGCCGGGCAACGCACCCGGCGCAGCCGCCCCGCACCCCAGGGATCCGGCCCTTCTCCCCATGCCTCACTCCCCTACTCCGGAGTCCCCCGAAGGAGCACGCCGTGTCCGTCCCCGCCGCAAGCCCTCCCGGTCAGCCGAAGAAAGCCGCCACGGCGGCGTGGATCGGCAGCGCCCTGGAGTACTACGACTTCTTCATCTACGGCAGCGCGGCCGCGCTGATCTTCCCGAAGGTCTTCTTCGACGAGTCGGATCCGGCCACGGCGACCCTCCTGTCCCTGGCGACCTTCGGCGTCGCGTACGCGGCCCGGCCCGTCGGCGCGCTGTTCCTCGGTCACTTCGGCGACCGGGTGGGCCGCAAGAAGATCATGGTCTTCACGCTGATCCTGATGGGCGTCTCGACGTTCCTCATCGGCTGCCTGCCCACCCGCGCCCAGGTCGGCGGTCTGGCGCCGGTGCTGCTGGTGGCCTGCCGGGTCCTGCAGGGCATCTCCGCGGCCGGCGAGCAGGCCGGCGCCAACTCCATGACGCTCGAACACGCGCCGCCGCGGCGGCGCGGCTTCTTCACCAGCTTCACCCTGAGCGGCACCCAGGGCGGACAGCTCCTGGCCACCCTGGTGTTCCTGCCGGTCGCGGCGCTGCCCGAGGACCAGCTGCTGTCGTGGGGCTGGCGGCTGCCGTTCTGGCTGTCCATCGCGGTCGCCGTCGTCGGGTACGTGATCCGGCGCAAGCTGGAGGAGACCCCGGCGTTCGCCGCCCAGCAGGCGGACGGCGAAGTCGTGAGGCTGCCGCTCGCGGTGCTGCTGCGTGAGCACTGGGCGGATGTGCTGCGGGTGATCGGGGGCGCGCTGGTCGCCTCGGTCAGCACCATCTTCACCGTGTGGGCGCTGGCGTACGCGACGAGCGACTCGGTGGGCATGAGCCGCTCCTCGATGCTGTGGGTGGGTGCGCTGGCCAACCTGGTCGCGCTGGCGGCGATCCCGGCGTGGGCCACGCTGTCCGACCGCATCGGCCGCCGCCCGGTGTTCCTGATCGGCGCGGCCGGCAGCGCGGTGCTGATGTTCCTGTACCTGTGGGCGATCTCCACGGGCTCCTACCCGCTGACCCTGCTGCTGGGCATCGCCGCGTTCGGCGTGGTCTACAGCGCCGCGAACGGCGTGTGGCCCTCGTTCTACGGCGAGATGTTCTCGACCCGGGTGCGGCTGTCCGGCATGGCGATCGGCACGCAGATCGGTTTCGCGGTGGCCGGGTTCGCGGTCACCTTCGCGGCGCGGATCGCGGGCCCGGACGGCGACGACTGGTTCTCGGTTGCCCTCTTCACGGCCGCCCTGTGCGTCCCGCCGGTGCTCGCGGCTCTCTCGGCCCGGGAGACCGCGAAGATCCCGACCGAGCAGCTCGGCGTGCGCGCCGTGCGGGAGTCCGCGAAGCCGGAGACGGTGACGGCCTGACCCCACGGCCCCCCGGCCCCCGAGCCCCCGGACGCCTGCCTGCCCGGCGCCGGGGGCTCGGGCATGCCCGGGGGGACGACGGCCCGGGCCCGGACCACGCGCGCGACGCCGCGGAGATCCGTCAGGGCCCTAGCCTTCGCTGCCGCCCTTGGGGATGCCGTACGCCCGTTCCACCCGCAGCCGGGCCACCAGGCGGCGGTCACGGACCATGGCCGCGCGGTACTCCTCCCAGTCTGGGTGCTCGCCCATGACGTCGCGGTAGAGGCGGACGAGTTCCTCCACCGTGTCGTCGTAGGGGGCGCGCGCGACCGGGGCGAGGTCGGCCGTGGCCTCGACGACCGTGTAGGCGCGGCGGTCCGTGGTCGTCACGTGGTACGACGCCCGGGGGTCGCGGCGCAGGTTGCGGGTCTTCGCCCGGTCGTCCGTGACGGAGATCCGCAGGACGCCCTCGTCCGGGTAGTAGTGGTGGCTGACGTTCGACAACTGCGGGCGGCCGTCGCCCTTGAGGGTGACCAGTACTCCGCCGCGCCCCTCGGAGAGCAGTGCGAGCAGTGCGTTCTGCGTCGTGTCCTGAGTCATGTTCCGCACAACCAGCGCACCACAGGGGCGCATTCCCCGCCCTGAGCCCCCGACGGAACCCCGCACGCCGGTAGACACTGTCTACCCGCTCTTGGTAGACAGTGTCTATGAGCGAATCCGAGAAACCGGACCCCGATCTGAGGACCCGCCTCGTCGACGTCGGCGTGGACCTGGTCTCCATGGAGGGAGCCGGTTCGCTGACCCTGCGGGAGATCGCCCGCCGGGCCGGCGTCTCCCACGGCGCGCCCCGCCGCTACTTCCCCACACACCTGGAACTGCTGTCGGCCATCGCCCGCCGCGGCTTCGTCCGGCTGGGCGTCCGGGTGACGACGGCACTCGCCGACGGCGACGCGGGCCCGCGTGAGCAGCTGGCCGAACTGGGACGCGTCTACCTGGAGTTCGCGCTCGACAACCCCGGCATGTACGAGCTGATGTTCCGTCACGATCTGCTCGAGAGCGGCCATCTGCGGCTGCGGGACACCAGCCTGCCGCTGTTCGGCACCCTGGTGGACCTGGTGCGGCGGGCCCGCCCCGACGTCGACGCCCGTACGGTCGCGGGCTCACTGTGGGCGAACCTGCACGGCATCGCCCAGCTGTGGGGCTGGGGAAGTCTCCAACTCGCCACCGGAGCCGACGACTTCACACCCCTGCTGAGTACGGCGCTGGACGCGCATCTCGGGCCGGAGGCCGGCCGGTGAACCGTCCCCTGGCACTGGCGGGCAGTGTGGCGGGGGCCGTGGTGGTCGCCCTGGACGGCACCGTGCTGACCGTCGTCCAGCCCACCCTGCGCCGCGACCTGCACGCCTCCCTCGCCCAGGTGCAGTGGACCAGCACCGGCTATCTCGTGGTCGTGGCCGGCCTGTTGGTGTTCGCCGGGCGGCTGGGCGACCGGTACGGGCACCGGCGCACCTTCGCCCTCGGCATGCTCGGCTTCGGCGCCGCCTCGGCGGGCATCGCCTGGGCGCCCGGGGTGGGCTGGGTGATCGGGCTGCGGGTGGTGCAGGGGGTGTTCGGTGCGCTGTTGCAGCCGGCCACGCTCGGGATGCTGCGCACCGCGTTCCCACCGGACCGGCTGCGCGCACCGCTCGCCGCGCGGACCGCGGCCATCGGGGTGGCGGCCGCGGCGGGGCCGGTGCTGGGCGGGGCGCTCGCCACGGACTTCGGCTGGCGTGCGGTGTTCCTCCTCAACATCGTGCCCGCGCTGGTCTTCGGGCTGTGCGCCCTGGCCTCCCGGGAGGAGAGGCGGCCGGCCGCCGACGTACCACTGGACGTGCCAGGCGCCTTGATGCTCGCGGGGGCGCTCGCCTGTCTGACGCACGCCCTCGTCGCGCTGCCGGGACTGTCCTGGTCGGCACCGGTGGCGCTCGTCGCGGGGGCGGCGTTCGTCCGGCACGAGCGCCGCGCGCGGGCGCCGCTGCTGCCGGCGGGGGTGATCGGGTCGCCGGCGGTCCGCTCCGCCCTCGCCCTGCTGGTCATCGCGTCGGCGGCCCTCAACGGCGGGCTGTTCGCCGGAGTCCACGTCCTCCAGGACGGCCTGGGGCTCACCCCGCTGCACAGTGCGCTGCTCGCGCTGCCACTGGCGGTGTTCCTGATCGCGGCGGCGCCCGCTTCCGCCGTCCTCCTGCGCAGGGCGGGCGCCCGCACCACGGTCACGGGGGCCGCGGCGCTCCTCGCCGCGGGCCTCCTCGCCCTGGCCGGCGCCCCGGGCGAGGCTGCCTCGGCCGCCGCATTCGCGCTGGTGGGAGCCGGGTTCGGGTCCATGATGGTGGCGGCGACCCACGTCGTCGTACGGCAGGCGCCCGCCGAGTCGGCCGGTGCGGCGGGCGGACTCCAGCAGACGGCGATGAACGTCGGACCGGTGCTGGGCGTGGCCTCGGCGACCGTCCTGATGGACCTCGGCGCGGCGCGGGCGCCCATGGCCGTGCTGGGCGTGGCGACGCTCGCGGCGCTCCCGCTCTGCCGGGCGCTGCCGGACCGCAACCCGCACTCCCCCATCGCCTCATCCGCTGGTCGAAGCGACACACCCCACACGCGTCACGGCGGCGAAAGGGGTCCGTACGCCCGTTCACTGCGCGACCATGAGCACTGAGGTCGTCCCGGAGGGGTAGCCGGACCGTACCTCGCACGAGTACACCGGAGGAGAACGATGGCACTGCTGCGACAAGAGGTCGACCCGAGCGAGGTCGGGCTGGACGCGAAGGCGCTGGACCGCCTCGACCAGCACGTCGCCCACTACGTCGACGAGGGCCGGCTGCCCGGCTTCCTCGTGGCCGTCTCGCGGGGCGGCCGGGTCGCGCACCTCACCACGCACGGCCGCCGCGACGTCGCCGCCGGGCTGCCCGTCGAGGCCGACACCCTGTACCGGATCTACTCCATGACCAAGCCTGTGACCTCGGTCGCCGCGCTGATACTGATCGAGGAGGGCCGGCTGCGGCTCGACGACCCGGTCGCCGACCACCTGCCCGCCTTCGCCGACCAGCGGGTGTACGCGGGCGGCTCCGGGAAGGACCTGCGGACGCGTCCCGTGGAGCAGCCGCTCCTGGTCCGGCATCTGATGACCCACACCGCCGGCCTGACCTTCGCCTTCTACCACTGCCACCCGGTCGACGCCCTCTACCGCGAGGCCGGCCTGGAGTCGGCGGTGCTGCCGGGCTCGGACCTGGCCGGAACGGTCGAGGCGTACGCGCGGCTGCCGTTGCAGTTCGAGCCGGGCACGCAGTGGAACTACTCGGTGGCCACCAACGTCCTCGGCCGGATCATCGAGGTGGTCTCCGGACAGCCCCTCGACGAGTTCCTCGCGGAGCGGGTCTTCCGGCCGCTGGGCATGCCGGACGCCGGTTTCCAGGTCTCGGGGGAGCAGACCGGCCGTCTCGCCGAGCTGTACGGCGACACCGCCGGCGGCATCGAGCCGATCCCCGGACTTCCGCTGAACGGCCGGCCCCGTTTCCTGTCGGGCAGCGGCGGTATGGTGGCGACCGCATACGATGTGCACCGCTTCACCGAGCTGCTGCGCCGCCGCGGCGAACTCGACGGGGTCCGGCTGCTGGCCCCGGAGACGGTGGACCTCATGACCCGCAACCATCTCCCCGGCGACGTCGACCTGCGCGCCTTCGGCAGCCGCCCCGCCCACGACGAGCCGGGCAACGACGGCGTCGGCTTCGGCCTGGGCGTCTCCGTGGTCATCGACCCGGACCGCACCCAGGCCCCTTCCGGGCTCGGCACCTACGGCTGGAGCGGCGTCGCCACGACCACCTTCTGGATCGACCCGAGCCGCGACGTGAGCGTGCAGTTCCTCACCCAGCTGAGGCCGAGGAAGTCGCTGAAGCTCTACCCCGACCTCAAGCGGCTGGTGCAGGAGGCGGTGACGGACTGACCGCCGACCGCCCACCCGTGAGGCAGCCGTACACCCGTAAGGCCCAGCCGTGCACCCGGCGGTTTCAGTCGTCGGTGCGGAGGACGAACTCCAGTCCCTCCGCGGCAAGTTCGCCCAGCCACTGCTCGGACCGGGCCGCCGTCTCGGCCGCCCGGTTCAGCCCCGGCGGAAGATCGCCGGCGAGGAGATGGCGGACACCGAGCGCGAGGGTGCGCGAGACGCAGCGCGCCATCGCGCTCTCCTCCTCGTCGCCCACCAGATCGAGCAGGTAACTTCCGGACCAGGAGCCGCCGTTGCCGGCACCGGCCGTACCGTCCGCCGTCACGTCCAGCGAGACCGCGAGGACGACCCGGTCCCGGTCGGCGTCCGTCGTCGGATAGCTGTCGGCCAGCTCCCGTGCCAGGGACGCGATCCGGGTGTCGTCGCCCGCCTTCAGCTCCTCGAACACCGGCTCCCAGGCGGCCAGCCAGCCGTCCAGCCGCAGGGTGCCGCGCACGAAGGTGAGCGGCCGCCAGTCCGCCGGCAGCCCGTACTGCTCCATGAAGGGCACACTGTCGCGGTTGGGGTACACCTCGAAGCTCTCGCCGTCCACGACGTGCCGGCGGGTCGCCTCCCAGGGCCGCCCGGCCATCGTCTCGGTGCCGTCCTCCACGTAACGGGCCGCGGAGCGCAGCGCGTTGAGCACCCCGAGGGGCGCCCAGCTGAACCGGTAGCGGAACTCGTTGGGGACGGCCGGGACGCCGCCGCAGTAGGAGGTGAGGCGGTACGAGGCCGCCGTGCCGTCACCCACCGCCTCCCTGGCGCGCGCGACGAGACTGTGCGCGAAGAGGTGATCGATGCCCGGATCGAGCCCGGCCTCGGTGAGGACCACGAGCCCGGCCTTCTCCGCGCCCGGGACCTGCTCGAGCACCGCGTCCGAGACATAGCTGGAGCAGGCGAAGTGCGCGCGGCGAGCCACGCAGGCGGCGAGCAGCGGGGCGTGCTCCGGGGCGGGCAGCATGGACACCACCACGTCCCCCGGGGCGAGTTCGGCGGTGAGCGCGTCGAGCGTGTAGGCGCACGGCTCGGCACGCCCGGTCAGTCCCAGCCGGTCCAGCGCCTTCGCCGCGCGTTCCGTCGTGCGGTGCCACAGGCGGACCCGGCCGGCGGCCTCGCACAGCGCGGCGAGGCCGCTGCCGGTGGACAGTCCGGCGCCGACCCAGTGGACCGTGCCGGACGCGGGAACGAGCTCAGTCACGGCCGGACTCCTTTGCGTCGACGCCGAGTTCACGGCAGGCCAGATGGAAGCGGTCCAGGCAGCGCGTCCACGCCTCGGCCGTGGTGAACTCCAGCAGCAGGGGCGTCAGCGCCGCGGAGAAGTCGGTGCTCGACTCGCGGGGCAGCAGGGACGGCAGGTTGTCGATGGCGATCAGGTCGAGCGGTGGTTCCTCGCGCAGTCTGCGCACCGGGTCCGCCCACTCGGTCGTACGGTCGTAGACCGGCAGGACGTTGAGCGGTGAGCCCACGTCGCAGGTGACGTCGGACAGGGTGCGCAGCCGGCGCGCCGGGTCGTCGAGGTCCTCCTCGCGCACGAACGGCGGCACCGGCGTGGTGGCCAGCACACAGTTGACCAGCACGTCGTGGTCCAGCAGGGCGCGGCGGTCCAGGTCCCGGGTCTCCGCCAGATCCCAACAGACGGGGTCGACGCCGGCCTCGGCGAACGCCGCCCGGGCGCCCCGGCCGCTGCGGCCCAGGGCGCCGACGACGAGCGCGGTGAACTCCGCGTCGCCCGGTGCCGGGCGCAGCGTGGCGTCCAGCTCGTCCTTGCCGGTGGGGCGCAGGGGCGCGGTCAGCCGGCCCCGCTGCCGGAGCACGGCCAGGGCCGCGCCCAGGTAGCCCGCCCAGAAGCCGAACGCGGCCAGCCGGCGGCCGTGTTCGTCGACGAGGTACTCCAGGTCGAGCAGCGCCCCTCCCCCGGCGGCGAACCGGCGCAGCAGATCGGCAGCGCCGGGCTGCTGCTTGTAGGCGTGCCCGAAGAAGATATGGCGGTGGATCAGCTCACCCGGCTGCTCGGGGAGTTCCTTCAGCCCCAGGACCACGGTCTCGGGCGGCGCCGACACCCAGGAGGCCTCGGCGGCGACTTCGGCGCCCGCCGCCTCGTACTCCTTGAGCGGGAAGATCCGCTGCGGGGAGTCCTCGACGGTCAGACGCACGCCGGCCTCGACGAGGCGGCGGGCGTCCTCGGGGACGACCGGGGTGCGCCGCTCGGTGCCGCGGGCCTCGTGGCGCAGCCACAGATGCGGTGCCGTACTACCCGTCATACGCGATTGACCTCCGGACGCGGGGCGTCGGCCGCGAACCGGCCGGCGCTCAGGGGCGTGACGTCCACGAAGGGTACGCGGCCCAGGTACAGGTCGCGGACGACCTCGCCGACGGCCGGCCCCTGCAGGAAACCGTGCCCGGAGAAACCGGTCGCATACAGAAAACGGGATACCGAAGTCGCCTCGCCGATCAGGGCGTTGTGGTCCGGGGTGACCTCGTACAGGCCCGCCCAGCCACCGGTGCGGCGCAGGTCGAGGATGCCGGGGGCCCGGTGCTCCAGGGCGGCCGCGAGGCGGGGTATCCAACGGTCGTGGGCGTCGGTGGCGAAGCCGGGACGCTCGTCCGGGTCGGACATGCCGACCAGGAGTCCGGGGCCCTCGGAGTGGAAGTAGAGGCTGGTGCTGAAGTCGATCGTCATGGGCAGGCCGGGCTGCAGACCGGCGAGCGCCTCCGTCACCGCGATCTGGCGGCGCAGCGGCTGTACCGGGAGCTCCACGCCCGCCATCGCGCCGACCGCCTTCGACCAGGCGCCGGCCGCGCAGACCACGGTGTCGGTGGTGATGCGGCCCAGTGTGGTGTCGACGGCGGTGATGGCGTCGCCGTGCGTCTCGATGCCGGTCACCGCGGTGCGCCGCAGGATGCGCGCGCCGCACCGGCGGGCGGCGGCCGCGTACCCGTGGACGACGGCCTCGGGGGTGCAGTGGCCGTCGTCGGGTGAGAACGCGGCCGCGAGTAAGCCGTCCGTGGTGATCAGCGGGGACAGCCGCTGTGCCTCCGCGGGGTCGATCATGCGGCTGGGCACGCCGAGCGTGTTCTGCAGCCGGATGCCCCGTTCGAAGGAGGCGACCTCCTCGGGCGTGGAGAGCAGGAAGAGGTAGCCGACCCGGTGCAGCCCGATGTCCTGCCCGGTCTCCTCCTCGAACCGCCCGAACGCCTCCAGGCTGCGCGCTCCGAGCTGGATGTTCAGCTCGTCGGAGAACTGGGCGCGCACTCCGCCCGCGGCCTTCGAGGTCGATCCTGCGGCGAGTTCGTCCCGCTCCACCAGCAGGACGTCCCGTACCCCCGCGGCGGCGAGGTGGTAGGCGATGCTGGTCCCGATCACTCCGCCGCCGATGACGACGACCGAGGCATGGGTGTTCACGCGAGCGGCTCCTTTCGGCTGTGGCCCCGGCCCGGGTGTCGAGGCCGGGGCTGTCACATGCCGTGACCGTCGTGATCCCTACCCCGGGAGGCGACGGTGCGAAGCCTGCTCAGGACCAGTGCGCCACCGCGTCCAGGTGGGGCAGCCGGTGGTCCATGCGCTCCCGCTTGGTGCGCAGGTACGTGATGTTGTTCTCGCACGGCTCGATCAGCAGCGGCACCTCCTCGGCGACCTGGATGCCGTTGTCGACCAGCGCCTCGCGCTTGCGCGGGTTGTTCGACATCAGCCGCACGGACCGTACGCCCAGGTCGCGCAGGATGTCCGCGGCCACCTTGTAGTCGCGGGCGTCCACCGGGAAGCCGAGCGCGACGTTCGCCTCGACGGTGTCCAGGCCCTCCGCCTGCAGTGCCATGGCGCGCAGCTTGCCCAGCAGCCCGATGCCCCGGCCCTCGTGCCCGCGCAGGTAGACGACGACGCCGCTGCCGTGCGCGACGACGGCTCGCAGCGCCGACTCCAGCTGGTCGCCGCACTCGCAGTGCTGGGAACCGAACGCGTCCCCGGTCAGGCATTCCGAGTGCAGCCGGGTCAGCACGTCCTCGCTGCCGATCTCGCCGTAGACCAGGGCGACTTGTTCGTCCCCGCGGTCGTGGTCGAGATAACCGACCGCCTGGAATTTCCCGTACACGGTCGGCAGGGGTGCATTCACGACGCGTTCCACCCCGGTGCGCTGCGGGGTCTTCGTGCCGAGTACGCCAATGTTATCTGTCATGATCTGATTCCTAAGCGGAGACGAAAGGCCGGGAAAAGATGAGTGGTTCGGAGATAGGGGCGGCGGCGTCCGGGACGGCAGCGGCGGCGCATGGCCTGCTGCCTGCGGACACCACCGAGGACGTCCGCGCCCGGGCGGCCGGCGGCGCGCCCCAGGTGGCGGTCCTGCCCGTCGGCAGCTTCGAACAGCACGGCCCGTACCTGCCGCTGGCCACCGACACGCTGGTCGCCTGTGCCATCGCGCGGGAGATCGCCGGGGCGTACCCGGTGCACCTGCTTCCGCCGGTGACCATCGCCTGCTCGCACGAGCACGCGGCCTGGCCGGGGACCGTCAGCATCTCCTCCGTGACCCTTCACGCGGTGGTCGGGGACATCGCGGCGTCGCTGCGCCGCTCGGGCGTCGAGGCCCTGGTGCTGGTCAACGGACACGGCGGGAACTACGTCCTGGGCAACGCGGTCCAGGAGTCCTCCGCCCGCGGTGAACGGATGGCGCTCTTCCCGGCCCCGGAGGACTGGGAGGCGGCGCGGGAACGGTCCGGGGTGGAGACCTCGCTCCTCACCGACATGCACGCCGGGGAGATCGAGACCTCGATCCTGCTGCACGCCCATCCCGAACTGGTCCGGCCCGGCAATGAATCCGCTGATTTCACCGCGGACGACCGTCGCCATCTGCTCACTCTCGGAATGTCCGCCTATACCGATTCGGGCGTCATCGGCCGTCCTTCCCTGGGTTCGGCGGAAAAGGGGAAGGAACTCCTGGCGAGTCTGGCGGATTCCTTCGGCGCGTATTTCTCGTTGCTCACCTCGCCGGAACCGACACCCTCACCGAGGACGGCTGCGGGCTCGGAGGGCGAGGCGGCCGGCTCCGGCTCCGGCTCCCCGGCGTAGGACGCACCGCCGGCTCCGGCGGACCGGGGCCGTACGGCGGCGTACCAGCGCACCACGAGGACGACCGCCCCCGGCAACGCGGCCACGAAGCTCAGCACCCCGTACACCACCGACACCGACAGGCCGGTGCTCGCGCCGAGTCCGGCGGCCCCGAACGCCCAGGCGGTGACGCCCTCGCGCGGACCCCAGCCGCCGACGTTCAGCGGCACGCCCATCGCGAGCAGCGCGAGCACGGCGATCGGCAGCAGCGTGAGCACCGGGGCGGCGGAGCCGGCGACCCGCGCCGCCACCACGAACATCGCGACATGCCCGGCCAGCACCACCACCGACGACAGCGCGACGCCGGGCCCGTTGCGCCGGGACAGCAGCCCCTCGCGCGCCTCGGCCAGCGCCCGGCGCAGGCGTCCGTCGCGGCGCGCGGCCGGACGGTTCATGCGCAGCGCGAGGACGACGGCGAGCGCGCCCACCCCCGCCAGCAGGACCAGCGGGGCGACCTGCCGCGCGTCGGCCATGACCGGCGACGGCAGCACAAGGAGCACCGTCACGCCCATGACGACCAGCGCGAGTTGTCCCGCCGTCCGCTCCAGGACCACCGCCCGTACACCGCGCCCGACGTCACCGGCGCTCTGCCCGTGCCGCACGGCGCGGTGCACGTCGCCGAGGATCCCGCCCGGCAGCGCCGCGTTCAGGAACAGCGCCCGGTAGTAGTCGGCGACGGCCGCGCCGAGCGGCAGCCGGATCCGCAGCCCGCGGGCCACCAGCGCCCACCGCCACGCGCTGAACACCGTGGTGACCACGCCGATCCCGAGCCCGACGAGCAGCGTCGCCGCGTCGATCCGGCGCAGCCCGTCCAGGAACACTCCGGTACCCATCCGCCACAGCAGCACGGCCATGATGGCGACGCCGGCGAACGTTCCGAAGTGGGTGCGCAGGGCCCGCAGGACACGCGGCCGGGCCGGCTTCCCGTGCGCCTCGGTCACGATGACGCCGATCCGCGCCGCGGACACGGCGGGCCCGGTGCGCGCCACCGACGGCGGACGCGGCGGACGCCGTACGGACGGGGTGCCGTCCCCCCACACCACCGGCGTCGTGTCGATCCGCGCGGCCACGGTCTCGGCGCTCATCACACGCCGCCCTTCGGCCTGGCCAGCGCCAGCAGGTCGCTGTGGTGGACGGTGACCCGCAGCTCGCCGGCCTGGCAGGCGGCGATGCGGGCGTTGAGGTAGGTCTCGGCGCGCTCGGCCAGTTCGGGACGCTGCTCGACGGCCGCGCCGACCCAGCCGCGCAGCCACTGCACGGTCAGCGCGGCGTGCTCCGGGCCGAGCCGCCAGGGGCTCGGGTGGACCTTGACGGTGGCGCCGTGGTCGGCGAACGCCTCACAGGCGGCTCCCACCGCGTCGGGGCCGAGGAGGCCGCCGCGCCGCTGATGGTCGTTGAACGCGGCGGCGATCTCCTCGTCCAGCGGGTCCGGCGTGCTCAGTTCCACGCGTCCGGCGACCGAGAGGGTCAGCAGCGCCGGGCAGCCGGCGCCCGCGCAGGCCGCCGCGAGGGTCTCGATCTCCTCGCGGGTGAGGACGTCGAGCAGCGCGGACGCGGTCACCAGCGACGCGCCGAGCAGGGCGTCCGGGGTGAGCCGGGCGACGTCACCGCGCCGGGTCTCCACGGTGACCCGGCTGCCGTCGGCGGCCACCCGCGGGGAGGCGACGGCCGCGAAGTGCAGCAGGTAGGGGTCGCGGTCGTGCAGGATCCAGTGCTGCGCGCCGTCCAGCCGCGGGGCCAGCCAGCGGCCCATCGAGCCGGTGCCGCAGCCCAGATCGTGCACGGCGAGGCCGCCGGCCCGGCTGCTGGGCAGGTTGGCGAGCCGGATCCGCAGCGGGTCCAGCAGGTCCACCGCCCGCGCGGCCGCGTCCGCGGGCTCGCGCAACTGCAGCCACTCGGGCGCGTAACGGGGCTGGTCGTCGGGCCCCACGTCCCGCAGCCGGACGGTGGGACGCTCACCGGGGCGGGCGACGGGACCGGCACCGGGAATCACGAGCTCCGCGACTGCGGCCTCGGCGAGCGCCGCCTCGGCGATCTGCGTGTCTGCCATGGGGTCGGCCTCCTTCGGGCCCGGCTGGGCGGGAATGCCGCCGATCTGCCGGGCCATGTCCGCCGGGGTCACCGTCGTCTTCCTCATGCCGCCCTCCGCGGTTCGCTGGGGAGCCGGCCCAGAACGCCGGCCAGGCTCTGGGCGGTCGACGCCCAGCCGTTCAGGGCCGCCCGCCTGCTGCGCGCCGCCGCCTTCAGCCGCCGCCGGACGTCCGCCTCCCCGAACCAGCCGCGCAGTTCCGCCGCGAGCGCCGCCGGGTTCTCCGGCGGGACGAGGATGCCGGGCACCCCGCCGTCGGGGGCGCGGCCGACCGCCTCGGGCAGCCCGCCGACGTCCGTCGCCAGGACCGGGATGCCCCGGGCGAGGGCCTCGGTGACCGCCATGCCGTACGTCTCGGCGTAGGAGGTGAGGACCATCAGGTCGGCGGAGGCGTAGGCCGCGTCGAGCTCGGCGCCCGCCTTCGCGCCCGCGAGCTCCAGCCGGTCCTCGAGGCCGTACTTCCGGATCAGTCCGCGCAGATGGGCGACGTACTCCGGGTCCTGGCCCAGACCGCCCACGCACACACAGCTCCACCTGAGGTCCGTCACCGCGGCCAGCGCCTCCACCAGCCGGTGCTGCCCCTTGCGCGGCGTCACCGAGGCCACGCACAGCAGCCGGGAGACACCGTCGGTGCCGGAGGCGAGGGGCGCGATGTCGGCGCCCGGGGCGGCGCAGTGCACCTTCTCCGGGGCCAGACCGTGGTGGGAGACGAGCCGGCGGACCGCCCAGTCGCTGGTGGCGATCACCGCGGGCACCGCCCGCAGCACGTCCCGCTCCTTCGCGTCGAGCTCGGCGGCCAGCAGGGGGTCCAGACCCGTCTCGTCACCGAGCGGGAGGTGGACGAGGACCGCGAGCCGCAGCCGCTCCGCCTCCGGGACGACGATCTCCGGGACGCCGCACGCGACGATCCCGTCGAGCAGCACGACCGTGCCGTCCGGCAGCTCGGCGAGCGTGCGCGCCAGATCGTCACGGGCGGCCGCCTCCGGGCTCGGCCAGGAGCCGCTCACCAGGTGCTTGTGCACCTGCCAGCCGAAACCGGGCAGGTCCAGGCAGACCCGCCGGTCGTAGGCGTTGCCGCCGCTGGGGTTCGCCAGGTCGTGGACACCGCCCGGCATGACGAAGTGCACGGAGCGCAGGGACATGGGAATGAGGTCGCCCGTCTTGGGAGCCGTCTTGGGCGTGGAGGCCGGCTTGGCCGCCGCGGTCTGCGCGGGGACGTAGGCCAGCGGCGCCTTTTCCAGGGTCACGTCGGTCACAGCGCACGCTCGAAACTCGCCCAGGCGATGTGCGACTCGTGCAGGCTGACGGAGATCGAGGCGATGCCCCGGGCGCCCTCGCCGAGCGCGCCCTTGTGGATCCGCTCGGCGAGCCGGTCCGCGATGACCTTGGCGAGGAACTCGGTGGACGTGTTGATTCCCGCGAACTCCGGCTCGTTGTCCAGGTTGCGGTAGTTCAGCTCGCTCACCACGGCGCCGAGCTCCTGCATGGCCAGTCCCATGTCGACGACGATGTTGTCGTCGTCCAGCTGCTCGCGGCGGAACGTGGCGTCCACCAGGAACGTCGCTCCGTGCAGGCGCTGCGCGGGTCCGAAGACCTCACCGCGGAAGCTGTGGGCGATCATGATGTGATCGCGGACGGTGACACTGAACAACGGACGACCCTCCAGGTGCGGCGCGTCTGGTCCCCCGGCCATTGCCCGCCGGGGGATGCCGTGTAGTACGGCTCCTCGGTTCCCCTTGTTCAGTCGAATCTCACTCTTTTCTCAGGTCAGGCGCTCTTGCCCGGATCCGGGCCGTACCTGACGCGGTGGCAGAGCGCGGGGATCTCCCCCGACGCCAGCCGCGGCATGGCCTCCGGCAGCTCCTCGAACGCGCTCTCCCCCGTGACGAGCGCGTCGAGCGCCGGGTCGGCGAGCAGGTCGAGGGCGAGCGCCAGCCGGTCGGCGTAGGAGCGGTTCGCGCGGGCGGGCGAGACGGTGCCGACCTGACTGCTGCGGATGACGAGCCGGCGGGAGTGGAACGCCTCACCCAGCGGAAGCGCGACCCTCCGGTCGCCGTACCAGCTGAGTTCCAGGACGGTCCCCTCCGCGCGCAGCAGTTCCAGGGAACGGGTGAGCCCCGCCTCGGTGGCACTGGCGTGCACGACGAGGTCGCAGCCGCCGAGCGCGTCCTCGGGCAGCGCGAACCCGGCACCGAGCGCCTCGGCGGTCTTCGCCCGCGCGGGATCCGCGTCCACCAACTGGACCCGGACGCCCGGAAAACGCGCCAGCAGCGCGGCCACCGAACAGCCCACCATGCCGCCGCCGACCACCGCGATCCGGTCGCCGACCAGCGGCTTCGCGTCCCACAGCGCGTTGACGGCGGTCTCCACCGTGCCGGCCAGCACCGCCCGCCCGGCGGGCACGGAGTCCGGCACGGGGGTCACGGCCGACGCGGGCACGACGTACCGCGTCTGATGCGGGTAGAGACAGAAGACGGTCCGCCCGACGAGGTCCGCCGGCCCCTCCTCCACCAGCCCCACATTGAGATAGCCGTACTTCACGGGCGCCGGGAAGTCGCCCTCCTGGAAGGGCGCCCGCATGACGGCGTGCTGGTTCTCGGGCACCCCGCCGCGGAAGACGAGCGTCTCCGTGCCGCGGCTGATCCCCGAGAAGAGCGAACGGACCAGCACCTCGCCCTCCGCGGGGGCGGGCAGGACGAGATCACGGATCTCGCCCCGGCCCGGGGAACTGAGCCAGAACGCACGCGCGGTGCGGTTCATCGGCTTCCTCCTGAACGATCGGGAACCTGTTCACGTACCGAGGTGTGCACAGTCCGCGCACAGTACGCGGCACTGATCATCTCTGTCATCTGGCCGGAGGAATGTGCGGTGGCCCTGAACAACACTTACGACGCAAGGCTGGTACAGCAGGAGACCGCTGTGGGAGCGGGCGTACAGATCCTGTTGCTGGCGTTGCTCGGCTCGGCGATCGGCCTGGGGCCGGCGGGCTGGGTGACCGGCCTCGTCTTCGCCGTCGCAACCTGGGCGGTGCTCTCCCGGGCGCTCCACCGCTCCGGGCTGCGGTCCTTCGGCCCGGCCAACCGCGTCACCCTGGGCCGCGCCACCCTCGTCGGCGGTGTGACCGCCCTGGTCGCCGACTCCTTCGAGAGCAGCCCGCCGGTGACCCTGCTGGTCGGCCTGACCGCGGTGGCCCTGATCCTCGACGGCGTGGACGGCAAGGTCGCCCGCCGCACCAACACCTCGACGGCCCTCGGCGCACGCTTCGACATGGAGGTCGACGCCTTCCTGATCCTCGTCCTCAGCGTCTACGTCTCCATGGCGCTCGGCCCGTGGGTCCTGCTGATCGGCTCCATGCGCTACGTCTTCGTCGCCGCGGCCCGCGTCGCCCCCTGGCTGAACGCCGCCCTCCCGCCGAGCATGGCCCGCAAGACCGTCGCCGCCCTCCAGGGCATCTGCCTGCTGGTCGCCGGCGCGGACCTGCTCCCGTACACGGCCAACTTCGGCATCATGCTGCTGGCACTGGGCTCCCTGGTCTGGTCGTTCGGCCGGGACGTGCTGTGGCTGTGGCGGACGTCGCGGATCACCGCGGCCGGGACCGCGGCGGACGGAACCGAATCTCCTGTGGAGCGCCGGGTGCTGGAACCGGCGTGACCTTGTAGTTCCCCCGGGGGACACCTCGCACCTACGGAAGGGCCCGGCCGTCTGCCGACGGTGCGGGCCCTTCCGTTGTCCGGGGAGGGGTGCGGGGGCAGGGGCTGGGGCTGGGATCAGCGCCGGTCCGGCGGCCATGGCACGGCGCCGGCTGAGCCGCTCCCCCACCCACCGGGTGAAGGGCCTCGGACACGCTCCCCGCCGGGGATGTGCTGTGGCGGCAGCCCGGCGTGACCGGCGAGCACGGGGACGAAGACGCCCGCCCCGGCCGGGCACACGGTACGGAAGCCGACCGCCGTCGGCAGCGCGCCCAGCAGCGGCCCGACGAACGCGGCCGCGAACCCGTCAGCAGCACCGCGCAGATCACCGCCCGATCGGCCACTCGGTCACCCCCGCCCCCTCTCGTCCCGTGCCGACTTGACAGCGATCGCGACCGCGCCCTAAATCTAGCGACATGACATTCATTTTCAAAACGGTGGTCCGGTAGATGCGCGTCGCGTTCGTCGGCAAGGGCGGCAGCGGCAAGACGACGCTCTCCGCGCTCTTCTCCCGCGCGCTGGCCCGCTCCGGCGCGCCCGTGCTCGCGATCGACGGCGACATCAACCAGCATCTGGCCGAGGCCCTCGACCCCGAGAGCGGTCCCTTCACCGCTCCACCCCTCGCCGCGCACCTGGGAGAGATCAAGGACCTCCTGCGCGGCGACAACCCGCGGATCACCTCCCGCGAGGCGATGATCAAGACCACCCCGCCGGGCCGCGGCTCACGCCTGCTGCGCCTCCTGGGCGACGACGAACTGCACACCCGCCACGTCCGGCCGACGGGCGGCGTCCCCCTGATGGTCACGGGCGAGTTCGACCAGAACGACCTCGGGGTGGCCTGCTACCACTCCAAGCTCGGCGCCGTCGAGCTCTACCTCGGGCACCTGGCCGACGGGCCCGGCGAGTACGTCGTCGTCGACATGACCGCCGGCGCCGACGCGTTCGCCTCGGGCCTGTTCACCCGCTTCGACATGACGTTCCTGGTGGCCGAACCCACCCGCAGGGGCGTCTCCGTCTACCGCCAGTACCGCGACCACGCCCGCGAGTTCGGCATCCCGCTCGCCGTGGTCGGCAACAAGGTGACCGGCGAGGACGACCTGCTCTTCCTCAAGGAGCAGGTGGGCGACGACCTCCTCACCCACCTGGAGCTCTCCCCTTGGCTCCGGTCGGCCGAACGCGGCTCGCCCCAGGGCGAGTTGGAGGCTGCCAACCACCACGCGCTCACCGTCCTGCGCGACACGGTCGACGCCCGCACCAGGGACTGGCCCACCCTGCACCGCCACGCGGTCGAGTTCCATCTGCGCAACGCCCGCGCCTGGGCGGACGCGGCGACGGGCGAGAACCTGGCGGCCCAGGTGGACCCGGACTTCGTACCGGGTCCGGCAGCCCTCGCATAGCCCCCGTCTGCCCCTCCCCCTCCCTCCCCCTCTCCCTCTCCCCCGGAACAGGAACCCCCCATGTCTCTCGACGTCTCCCCGCAGCTCCTCGCCCAGGCCGAAGCCGGTGCCATCCACGAGGCGGACTTCGTGGAAACCGTCCGCGCCTCCCTCCCCTACGCCTACGACCTCATCGACTCCCTCGCCACCCAACTCCACGCCGGAATCACGGAGTTCGCGGACAACCAGACCCCTCCCCCGTCCGAGCGGGAGCGCGGCCAGCTCCTGCGCGCCCTGGCCAGCGACGCCATCCGCGGCAGCCTGGAACGCCACTTCGGCATCACCCTCGCCTTCCAGAACTGCCACCGGGTGGCCGCGTTCCGACCCGGCGCGCGGGGCGGGGACACCTACGCGCGCTTCACCTCCACGCGGGCACAGGTGCTGAACCAGTCGGCGGAACTAAGGGACTGCTGACCTTCCCGTCTGTATCGCCGCGGACAACTTACGCACCGACGTCGTGCACGGCGACGACGTGCCGGCCACCGGCCTGTTCGTGGAACACTTCAACAAGTACGACGTCCAGTGGTACGGCGGGCGCGGCCGCACGATCTTCTTCCAGAACGAGAAGGCCTACGACGCCCCGGACCCAGAACGGCCCGGTCAGGGGCTACGCCGCCTACAAGGTCGGCGACGACGTCTCCGCGCACGAGGCCTGGGGCCTGGGGCCTGGGCAGTTACCGCTACTACGACGTCGACCCGACGATCGTGCAGCACCACGGCTTCGCCGCCCCGGACACCCCGGCGTGAAGTTCCACGACCTGCTGGTGGTCTCCCTCGGCGGCAACGGCCGGTACGAGGCCGTCATCAACGACACGGGGGCGCCGACCTCCGGGACGTCGACGGTGCCGTCGACCGTGGTGTCGTACCCGTGAGCGGACGGTGACCGGCCATCCGCCGAGCGCAGGACGACGGCCCTCGGGGCTCCTTGTGCGGGAGCCCCGAGGGCGGACGGCCTACGGCGCCACCGGCGCCGGTGCGGGCGCGTACCCCGTCGGGCGGGCCGTGAACGTGCCGCGGCCCTGCGTTCGGCTGCGCAACCGGGTCGCGTAGCCGAACAGTTCCGCCAGCGGGACGGCGGCGGTGACCACCGCCGAACCGCCGCGCGCCACCGAGCCGGTGACCCGGCCGCGGCGGGCCGCCAGGTCTCCGAGGACCCCGCCGACCGCGTCCTCCGGGACGGTCACCGTGACCTCCACGACGGGTTCCAGCACCACCATCGCGCAGGTGCGCAGGGCCTCCCGGAGCGCGCCCCGGCCCGCCGTGCGGAAGGCCGTCTCGGAGGAGTCCTTCACATGGGTCGCCCCGTCGGTCAGGGTGACCCGCAGCCCCGTCACCGGATGGCCGCCGCAAGGCCCCTCGGCGAGGGCGTCCCGGCAGCCGGCCTCGACGGCACGGACGTACTCCTGCGGCACCCGCCCGCCGACGACGGCGGACCGGAACTCGAACCCCTCGTCCAGCGCCTCCACATCGATCACGACATGCGCGAACTGCCCGGCCCCGCCGTCCTGTTTGACATGCCGGAAGACCACACCGGACACCCCGCGGACGACCGTCTCCCGGTAGGACACCCTGGGGCGGCCGACGTTGACGTCCAGTGCGAGGGTGCGGCGGATCTTCTCCACCGCCACGTCCAGATGCAGTTCCCCCATGCCCGACAGGACCGTCTGACCGGTCTCCGGATCGGTCCGCACGACCAGCGAGGGATCCTCCTCCGCCAGGCGGGCGAGCGCCGACGCCAACCGGCCGGTGTCGGTGCTGCGGCACGCCTCGACCGCCACCGAGACGACCGGGTCGGCGACACCGGGCGGCTCAAGGACCAACGGCGCCTCGGGCGAGCACAGCGTCGAGCCCGCACGGGCCGCCTTCAGCCCGATCACGGCCACGATGTCCCCGGCGACGGCCCGCTCCAGCGGGGCGTGCCGGTCGGCCTGGACGCGCAGGATCCGTCCGATCCGCTCGGTGCGTCCCGTACCGGACTCCCATACCGTGTCTCCTTTCTCGATCGTTCCCGAGTACACCCGCAGATAGGTGAGCCGGCCCGTGGGGGTCGCGCTGACCTTGAACGCGAGGGCGGCGAACGGTGCGGCGGGGTCGGCGGGGTGGGTCGTCCCGTCGACGGCATGCCGCATACCGTCGACGCCGGCTCGCATACGGTCGGCACCCTGCTGGATGCCGCCCGCTGCCGACACGTCCAGTGGCGACGGCAGGTAGTCGACGACGGCGTCCAGCAGCGGTTCGATCCCGCGGTTGCGGTAGGCCGATCCGCACAGGACGACCACGCCGTCTCCGGTGCGGGTCAGGTCACGGAGAGCGACCGTGAGGGTCTCGGCGGAGAGCCTCTCCCGGTCGCAGAACTCCTCGAGCGCCGCCGGGTGCCGCTCCGCCACGGTCTCCTCCAGGAGTCGGCGCCGGCGCAGCGCCTCCTCCCGCAGTCGCCGCGGTACGTCCGCCTCGACCGCTTCGTCGCCGTCGGACCAGGTCAGGGCGCGCAGGCGGAGCAGGTCCACGACTCCGGTGAAGCCCTCCTCCGTGCCGATCGGCAGCTGGACGACGAGCGGGACGGGATGGAGCCGTTCGCGGATGGACGCCACGGCCGTGTCGAGGTCGGCGCCCGCGCGGTCCAGCTTGTTGACGAACGCGATCCTCGGCACTCCGTGCCGGTCGGCCTGGCGCCACACCGACTCGCTCTGCGGCTCCACGCCCGCGACGGCGTCGAACACCGCCACCGCCCCGTCGAGCACCCGCAGCGCGCGTTCGACCTCGTCGGCGAAGTCGACGTGGCCGGGGGTGTCGATCAGGTTGATGCGGTGACCGTTCCAGTCGCAGCTGACGGCCGCGGCGAAGATGGTGATGCCACGGTCGCGCTCCTGGGGGTCGAAGTCGGTGATGGTGGTGCCGTCATGGACCTCGCCGCGCTTGTGCGTGGTCCCGGTCGCATACAGGATCCGCTCGGTGACGGTGGTCTTTCCGGCGTCGACGTGGGCGAGGATGCCCAGGTTGCGTACGGCGGCGAGGTGACGGTCGAGGTTGTTGCGCACGGCCCTTGGCCTTTCGGGTGTTCCGGGAGAACGGGCGGCGCGATTGTCGGACGAGCGCGGGCTGACGCGACGTCAGTCATGGCGGGGGCCGGTGACTGACGGCGCCTCGGGGTGCTCGGGTGCCCGTCAGGACTGCCGGTGCCGGCCGCGCAGCGGGCACCGGACGGACGAGGACACGAGGATCACCTCGTAGCGTGCGCAGGGAGCGGAGTCAGCGGTGTGGTCACGCATGGCCGGGCTCCCTTCGTCGTCACGGTGCGCCGCAGCCCCGGTCGTGGGCGGCGCTCGATGTTCGGTGAGTGTAGGGGCGAGGAGGCGGGCGCCGCACGGGATTTACCGCGCCAGAGCGGGCCGCGCCCGCCCGTCGCCTGCCTCACCCACGTGCTCACGCCCGCGTGCCGTCCGCCGTGTAGAAGTGCCGTCGCACCCGGCGCAGCCACGCCTCGGCGGCCGTCTCGTCGGGCTGTTCGGGAAGGACGCTGCGGGTCCGGGCGAACTTCTCCTCGAACTCGTGCAGCAGCGGCGCGGCGGCCTCGGGGTCGGCGGCGACCTCCTCGCCGAACCGCCGGTAGCTCTCCGGGTCCTCCAGGCGGATCGTCAACCGGCCGGTGGCGTACAGCTCGTGGCCCTGGGTGCACAGCCGCTTGAGGTGTCGCGCGTGCTTAGCGATCCGCTTGGCGGTGCCCTCCGCGGGCGCGCCGTCGCCCCGGTTCTGCAGCTTGCGGAACTGCTGGGTGGCATAGCCGAGGTAGGCGTCGCGGACGCGCCGGGCGCTCGGCAACGTCCCACGGATGCCGATGAGTTCGTCGCCGAGCGGGGTGCGGACCTCGTACAACTCGTCCGGCAGCCAGACGAGTTCCATGACCGTCGGGTTTCCGCCGAGGGCGAGCCGGCACCACTTGGCGGCCTCGTGCAGGGTGCGGTCGGGCGCGGTGCTGACGTGCGACTCCTTCGGGGTGTGCAGACCGTGCAGTTCCTCGGTGGGGGCCGCGAACAGGCCGAGGCGGTCCACGTCGGATCCCGCGTGCGCGAGCCCGTAGGCGGTCGACCCGACGATGCCGGACAGCAGGATGTTGGTGACGGTCACTGGAGCCCCCCGATGGTGTGCGCCCCGCGGTGTTCCCGGGTGATGGCCCGCAGCCGGGCGACGGGACAGCCATGATGCCCCCGCCCGCCCGCAGGCCACCTCACATTTTTCGGCTCTGTCGTGGATCCTGTGATGCCGATCGGCGAGGCGGATAGGGTTGCCCCGCAGGCTGAGAGGGGTGACGGTGAGCTCGACAGGGGCATGGGGGGTCCGCGTCATCCCTGACGCGGAGGCTCGGGAACTTCCGGACCGTTACGTCCATCGCCCACGTCGGTCGCCTATGGATTCGCGGACTTCATCGAGGACGCCAACGGGTCCACCGCGGCCACGGACGCGGCGGCCGGCGGCGCCGCTCGCGTACTCCTCTCCGCAGATCAGCCGCGACTTAGCCCCGATGACCCATATCGCTGAGGAGGCCGTCCCATGGAACCCGCCACGCTGATCACCGGTGGCTCGACCGGAATCGGCGCCGCCACCGCCCGCGCCCTGCTCAAGCAGGGCCACCGCGTGGCCGTCACCGGACGTGACGCGGACAAGCTGGCCGCCTTCGCCGCTTCGGCCGCAGCGGGCGAGCGGCTGCTGACGATCACCAGCGACACCAGCGACGCGCACGACGTCGCCTCCGCCGTGCGCCGCGTGGTGGACGCGTGGGGCCGACTGGACAACGTCATCGCCAACGCCGGTTTCTCACTGCCCGGCAACCTGGAGAGCCACGCCCCCGAGGACATGCGCGCCATGGTCCTCACCAACGTCCTGGGCCCGGCCCTGCTGGTGCGGGAGACCCTGCCGCACCTCAGGGAGTCCAAGGGCCGGATCGTGATCATCGGTTCGGTCGCCGGGGTGCGCAACACGCCTGGCAACCTGTACTCGGTCACCAAGTGGGCCGCGCACGCGCTGGCCGAGAACACCCGGCTGCTGGTCGGCAAGGACGGAGTCGGCGTGACCGTCATCGCCCCCGGGGTGGTGGACACCCCGTTCTGGGAGGAGCGCGGCGGCACCCCCGAGGCGGCGCCGGCGATGACCGCCCAGCAGATCGCGGACACGATCGTCTTCGCCGTCAACCAGCCCGCGGGCGTGGACATCAACCACATCACCATGCGGCCGACCGGACAGCTCGGCTGACGCCGCGCTCTCAACGACCGTACGACAAGGCGCCTTCGGGCGTCCGGGTGGACGCGCGGCGTCAGGGGGAGAAGTGGGCGCCCCGGGAAGGACCACCTCGGACCGGACGCCGTCGCCGGGCAGTGCGCTCTCGGGTGCGAGATCCTCCCAGGTGATCGAGGCGTCGCACTGCTCCTTGGAGTGCCGGGCGGCGGCCGACTCCCCGTCCCGGCTGCCGTGCGAGGCGGCCATCACGTCGTGCGCCACGTTGACCGCCCGGATGCCCGGGGGCACCGCGAACCCGTTGGCGGCGTCCCGGGGACAGAACGCCACCCTGGGCGCGTCGACGGTGAGGACCAGCGCGCGGAAACCGGCGGCCCCGGCCCAGCGGATCGGGTCCACGGGGAGGTCGCAGCGCTTGAGCCGGTACAGCTGTGACCACAGCGGGCCGGTGGCCGCGGTGGCGATGTCCACACACCGGCCTTCTCTTCCCCCTCCGTCACCCGTACGGATCAGTGCGCTGGTCGTGGGGCCGTACCGGTGGTGCCGTGGAGGGCAGGGACCTGTCCCTGTCCCCGTCCTCAGGAGGCATCCCGTGACCACCCCTCGCCCGTCCCGACCCTCCGGCCCCACCCGCCCCGCCGGTCCAGGACGTCCCGGCCGCCCGGCCCGTCTACTGGCCGGGGCTGCCGCCGTGGGGGCGCTGCTGACCACGGCGGCCTGCTCCGACGGGGACGACAGCGCCTCGTCCGACGAGAGCGTCGCGGCCTCCCCCGTCGCCGAGCGGGCCGCCTCGACCTCGCCCGCCCCGTCGGCGTCCTGGACCTTGACCCCGTCCGGCGCCCGGATCGCGCTGATCACCGAGGGAGACCTGGAGGACGACTGGAACCAGGTGAACAACGCGTCGACCTGGCACGACTCGCTGCTCATCGGCAAGGTCGACGCGGCCGAGTTCGTCAGCGCCAAGTCGCAGGCGGCCGCATGCCAGCGTCTGCTGGACTCGCTCTACGACGACGACCTGCTCGGCAAACCGTCCGGCGCGTCCGCGCTCACCGGATTCCAGGAGGGCGACTCCCGGCTGCTCTACCAGGTCGCCGCGTACAAGAAGTCCGGTCTGGACGACTCCTTCAAGTGGCTGGGCTCGCTGACCGACGAGTGCGACGAGTTCACGGCGGTCGCCTCCGACGGTTCCAAGCGGACCGTCCAGGTCGTGGAAGCCTCCATTCCCAAGTCGGGTGACGAACGGCAGGGCCTGACCGTGACGGTCAACGGCTCCTCGGACGGCTCGCCGGTCACGCTCACCCTGGACGTGGCGGCCGTACGCGTCGGCACCGACGCGATCACGATCACCAACGGCGGCGTGGACGGCGCCGACCACGACAGCACCAAGACGGCGGTGCAGCTGGGCACCCGGCGGCTGCAGGACGTCCAGGCGGGCAAGACACCCGCCCCGGAGCCGAGCGGTGGCCAGCAGGACTGAGCCACGGCCGGGCGGAGCACCGCCTCACCCGGGGCACTGACAACGCAGCCGTAGTCACCTCTCTGCTTCCCGTGGGTCAGCCCTTGACGGCCCCGGTGAGTACGCCCGTCTTGAAGTGCTTCTGCATGAAGGGATACACCAGCAGGATCGGTACCAGCGTCAGCACCACCACGGCCATCTGCAGGGACTGGGGCGCTGTCTGTGTGTGGACGCCGCCGAAGCCGTTGTTGACCGATCCGGGCATGGTCAGGCCGTAGTTGACGTACTGGAGGAGTACGTACTGCAGTGGCCACTTGGCGCTGTCGGTCGGCATGTAGAGCATCACGTTGAAGAACGCGTTCCAGTAGCCGACGGCGTAGAAGAGGGCCACGACCGCGGTGACCGCGCGGGAGGTGGGCAGCACCACCGACCACAGGATGCGCCATTCGCT
>NZ_JBEOWF010000031.1:123497-133317 GCF_040295925.1 Streptomyces sp. NPDC002588 | reverse complement strand
GCTCGTACGGAGCGAGAATCAGCCAGACCTACGGCACCGTCCTGGACGGCTTCGCCGTCCGCGCGAGCGAGCGACAGGCCCCGCCCGCGTTCCGGCCCGTGGTCAGGCCCGTTCTCCCGCACCACGGACCCCTTGACACCTCTCGTCGGAGACAGGCACATTGAGTTGCGCAACCTGAATCAAGTTGCGCTGACAGCAACTGGACTGGTTTCGAGTTCGGAGGTTGGGCGATGGCGGGACCCCGAGTGGTCATCATCGGAGCGGGCGTCGTGGGAGCGGCCCTCGCCGACGAGATCTCCGCGCGAGGCTGGACCGAAGTGACCGTGGTCGACCAGGGCCCGCTGCCCGCCACCGGGGGCTCGTCGTCGCACGCTCCGGGCCTGGTCTTCCAGACCAACTCCTCCAAGACGATGACCGAGCTGGCCCGCTACACGGTCGAGAAGTTCTGCTCCCTCGACGTCGACGGCAAGCCCTGCTTCCTCCAGGTCGGCGGCCTCGAGGTCGCCACCACCCCCGAGCGCCTCACCGAACTCCACCGCCGCCACGGCTGGATCACCGCCTGGGGCATCGAGTCGCGGCTGCTCACCCCCGACGAGTGTGTCGCACAGCACCCGCTGGTCAACCGCGACCGGGTCCTCGGCGGCCTCCTCGTCCCCACCGACGGACTCGCCAAGGCCGTCCTCGCCGTGGAGGCCCAGATCCGCCGCGCCACCGAACGCGGCGTACGCTTCCTCGCCCGCCACGAGGTGCTCGACGTCCAGCAGGCCGACGGCCGCGTCACCGGCGTCCGCACCGACCAGGGCGAGATCGAGGCCGACATCGTGGTGTGCTGCGCCGGCATCTGGGGCCCGAAGATCGCCCGCATGGTCGGCATGAACCTGCCGCTCACCCCGCTCGCCCACCAGCTCGCCTGGACCGGCCCGGTCCCGGCGCTGGCCGGCCAGACGGAGGAGGCGGTCCGCCCGATCCTGCGCCACCAGGACGCCGACCTCTACTACCGCGACCGCTTCGACGGCATCGGCATCGGCTACTACGGCCACCGCCCGATGCCGATCTCGGCCGACGACATCCTCTCCGTGGACGAGGCCGAGACCATGCCCTCGGTCCTGAAGTTCACCGAGGAGGACTTCGAGGACGCCTGGACCGAGACCCGCTCCCTGCTGCCCGCCACGAGCGAGGCGAAGGTCGAGGAGGGCATCAACGGCCTGTTCTCCTTCACCACCGACAACTTCCCGCTGCTGGGCGAGTCCCCGGACGTCAGGGGCTTCTGGGTCGCCGAGGCCGTCTGGGTCACCCACTCCGCGGGCGTCGGCCGGGCCATGGCCGAATGGCTGGTCGACGGCTTCTGCTCGTCCTTCGACCTGCACGAGTGCGACGTCAACCGCTTCGAGCCGCACCAGCTCTCCCCGGAGTACGTCCTGGCCCGCGACTGCCAGAACTTCGTCGAGGTCTACGACATCCTCCACCCCCTCCAGCCCTCCGGGAAGCCGCGCCCGATCCGCACCAGCCCCTTCCACACCCGCCAGCAGGAACAGGGCGCCTTCTTCCTGGAGGCGAACGGCTGGGAGCGCCCGCAGTGGTACGAGGCCAACGCATCGCTGGTCGAGGGCCGCGGCATCCCCACCCCGGGCGACTGGGCGGCGCAGTACTGGTCGCCGATCGTCGGCGCCGAGGCCCAGCGCACCCGCGAGACCGTCGCCCTGTACGACATGACGGCCCTCAAGCGGCTGGAGGTGACCGGCCCCGGCGCCGCCGCCTTCCTCGAGCGGCTGACCACGAGCAAGGTCGCCAAGTCCGTCGGCTCGGTGACATACACCCTGCTCCTCGACCACGACGGCGGCATCCGCAGCGACATCACCGTCGCCCGCCTGGCCCGCGACCTCTTCCAGGTCGGCGCCAACGGCAACCTGGACCTGGACTGGTTCACCCGGCACCTGCCCGCCGACGGCACCGTCCAGGTCCGCGACATCACACCCGGCACCTGCTGCATCGGCCTGTGGGGCCCGCTCGCCCGCAAGGTCCTCCAGCCCCTCACGGACGAGGACTTCTCGAACGACGGCCTGAAGTACTTCCGCGCCAAGCGCGCCCACATCGGCAGCGTCCCGGTGACGGCGATGCGCCTCTCCTACGTCGGCGAACTCGGCTGGGAGCTGTACACCACCGCAGACCTCGGCCAGAAACTGTGGGACACCCTGTGGGCCGCCGCCGAACCGCTCGGCGGAGTCGTCGCCGGCCGCGGCGCCTTCAACAGCCTCCGCCTGGAGAAGGGCTACCGCTCCTTCGGCACCGACATGACCTACGAGCACGACCCCTACGAGGCCGGCGTCGGCTTCGCCGTGAAGCCCGACAAGGACGACTTCATCGGCAAGGCGGCCCTGGAACGCCGCAAGGAGGACGTACGACGGCGGCTGACCTGCCTCACCATCGACGACCCGGCGTCGGTCGTCCTGGGCAAGGAGCCGGTCTACGACGGCGACCGCCCCGTCGGGTACGTCACCAGCGCCGCCTACGGCTACACCATCGGCAAGGGCATCGCCTACGCCTGGCTCCCGGCGGAGCTCGCGACCCCCGGCACCACGGTCCACATCGGCTACTTCGACCAGCGAGTGGCGGCGGTCGTCGCCGAGGAGCCCCTGTTCGACCCGACCATGTCCCGCCTCCGAGGCTGAGCAGGAGAGGAACGCGAACGCCCTGTGAACGCGCTGAACACCCCCCTGGCGGAGCTGGACCCCGAGGTGCACGCCGCCCTCGCCGCCGAACTCCACCGCCAGCAGTCCACCCTCGAGATGATCGCCTCCGAGAACTTCGCGCCCTCCGCCGTGATGGAGGCGCAGGGCTCGGTCCTCACCAACAAGTACGCCGAGGGCTACCCCGGCCGCCGCTACTACGGCGGCTGCGAACACGTCGACGTCACCGAGCGGCTGGCGATCGAGCGGATCAAGTCCCTGTTCGGCGCGGGATTCGCGAACGTCCAGCCGCATTCGGGCGCCCAGGCCAACACCGCCGTCTTCTTCGCCCTGCTCCAGCCCGGCGACACCATCCTCGGCCTCGACCTCGCGCACGGCGGCCATCTCACCCACGGCATGCGCATCAACTACAGCGGCAAGATGCTGAACGTCGTGCCGTACCACGTCTCGGAGACGGACCACCTGGTCGACCTGGACGAGGTCGAGCGGCTCGCCAAGGAACACCGCCCCAAGATGATCATCGCGGGCTGGTCCGCGTACCCCCGGCAACTCGACTTCGCGGCCTTCCGCCGGATCGCCGACGAGGTCGGCGCGTTGCTGATGGTCGACATGGCGCACTTCGCGGGCCTGGTGGCGGCCGGTCTGCACCCCAGCCCGATACCACACGCCCACGTGGTGACCACCACGACGCACAAGACCCTCGGCGGCCCCCGCGGCGGAGTGATCCTCACGAATGAGGCCGACCTCGCCAAGAAGATCAACTCGGCGGTGTTCCCGGGAATGCAGGGCGGCCCGCTGGAGCACGTCATCGCGGCGAAGGCGGTGTCGTTCAAGGTCGCCGCGTCCCCCGAGTTCGCCGAACGCCAGCGGCGCACCCTGGACGGCGCCCGCATCCTCGCCGAACGCCTCACCCGCCCCGACACGGCGGCGGCCGGCGTGCGGGTCCTCACCGGCGGCACGGACGTCCACCTCGTCCTCGTCGACCTGCGCCACTCGGAGCTGGACGGCCGGCAGGCCGAGGACCTCCTCCACGAGATCGGCATCACCGTCAACCGCAACGCCGTGCCCTTCGACCCGCGCCCGCCGATGGTCACCTCGGGCCTGCGCATCGGCACCCCCGCCCTCGCCACCCGGGGCTTCACGGACGAGGACTTCAGCGAGGTCGCCGACGTGATCGCCCTCGCCCTCCAGCCGGAGCCCGACGTCCCCGGCCTGCGCGCCCGCACCGAGGCCCTGGCCGCGAAACACCCGCTCTACCCCCACCTGTCCGAGGAAGGCGACGCCCGATGAGCCCCCGCACCCCCGGCGCCGAACTCCCCGAACACCCCGACTGGCTGTGGCGCACCCCCGAGCCGAAACGTTCCTACGACGTGATCGTGGTGGGCGGCGGCGGCCACGGCCTGGCGACCGCCCACTACCTGGCCAGGAACCACGGCATCACGAACGTCGCGGTGCTGGAGAAGGGCTGGCTGGCGGGCGGCAACATGGCCCGCAACACCACCATCATCCGCTCCAACTACCTGTGGGACGAGAGCGCCGGCATCTACGAGCACGCCCTCAAGCTGTGGGAGGGGCTGGCCGAGGAACTCGACTACCCGATCCTCTTCTCCCAGCGCGGTGTGCTGAACCTCGCCCACAGCCTCCAGGACGTCCGCGACAGCGTGCGCCGGGTGGAGGCGAACCGCCTCAACGGCGTCGACGCGGAGTGGCTGGACGCCCAGCAGGTCGAAGAGGTCTGCCCGATCGTCAACATCTCCCCGGACGTGCGCTACCCGGTCCTCGGCGGTACCTACCAGCCGCGGGCGGGCATCGCCAAGCACGACCACGTGGCCTGGGGCCTGGCCCGCTCGGCGGACGCGGCCGGCATCGACATCATCCAGAACTGCGAGGTGACGGGCCTGGACGTGGTCGGCGGCCGGGTGGTGGGCGTCCAGACCACCCTCGGCCCGATCGCGGCCGGCAAGGTGGCCCTGTGCTCGGCCGGCCACACCTCGGTCCTCGCCGCGATGGCCGGCATCGAACTCCCCCTCCAGAGCCACCCGTTGCAGGCCCTGGTCTCCGAGCTGCTGGAGCCGGTGCATCCCACGGTCGTCATGTCCAACGCCGTCCACGTGTACGTCAGCCAGGCGCACAAGGGCGAACTGGTGATGGGCGCGGGCATCGACTCCTACAACTCGTACACCCAGCGCGGCGCGTTCCACATCATCGAAGAGCAGATGTCGGCCGCCCTGGAGCTCTTCCCCGTCTTCGCCCGCGCCCACGTCCTGCGCACCTGGGGCGGCATCGTCGACGTCAGCCCCGACGCCTCGCCGATCGTCGGCCTCACCCCGGTGGACAACCTCTACCTCAACTGCGGCTGGGGAACGGGCGGTTTCAAGGCCACCCCGGGCGTCGGCTGGGTCTACGCCCACACCATCGCCCACGACACGCCCCACCCCCTCAACGCCCCCTTCTCGCTCGAACGTTTCACCACCGGCGCGCTCGTCGACGAGCACGGCGCGGCCGCGGTGGCCCACTAGATCCTGGACCACTTGGGAGCCGAAGCATGCTGCTCATCCCCTGCCCGTGGTGCGGGCCCCGCAACGAGGCCGAGTTCCACTACGGCGGCCAGGCTCACGTGCCCTACCCGCAGGACCCGGCGTCCCTCGGCGACGAGGAGTGGGCCCGCTACCTGTTCTTCCGCGACAACCCCAAGGGCCCCTTCGCCGAACGCTGGAGCCACGCGGCAGGCTGCCGCCGCTGGTTCAACGTGGTCCGGGACACGGCGACGAACGAGATCCTGGAGCCGGCGCCGGCCGCGTCAGCCCGTCCGGCGTTCGAGGACGAGGCCCCTTCAGGGCCGGCCGGGGACCCGGCGGCAGAGCCCACTGCACAGCCGCACCCCCACCGCACCCGCGGCCGGGACGACCGCGAACCCCTCACCTTCACCTTCGACGGCACCGAGTACGAGGGACGCAAGGGCGACACCCTGGCCTCCGCCCTCCTGGCCAACGGCGTCATCCAAGCCGGCACCAGCATCAAACTCGGACGCCCGCGAGGCATCTTCTCCGCAGGCGTGGAGGAGCCCAACGCGGTCGTCCAGATCGAGGCGCCGTTCCCCGAGCCGATGCTCCCCGCGACCGCCGTCGAGCTCCACGACGGCCTGGTGGCGAGCAGCCTGCCCGGTCAGGGCCGCCTCGCCACGGAACCGGACCCGGCCCGCTACGACGCCGTACACGCCCACTGCGACCTGCTGATCGTCGGCGCGGGCCCGGCCGGCCTGGCCGCTGCCGCGGCAGCGGCCAGGACCGGCGCCCGTGTCGTCCTCGCCGACGACCAGCCCGAACCCGGCGGCAGTCTCCTCGGCACGGCCGAGCACCTCGACTGGGTCGCGGAGGTCACCGCACGACTGGCGGCGGCCCCCGAGGTCCGCGTCCTGACCCGCACCACGGTCTTCGGGTACTACGACGACAACCACCTCCTGGCCGTCGAGCGCCGCACCAACCACCTCGGCGCCGACGCTCCCGCGCACGTCTCCCGAGAGCGTGTCTGGCGGATCCGCGCCCGCCGGGTCGTCCTGGCCACCGGCGCCCACGAGCGTTCCCTCGCCTTCGCCGACAACGACCGCCCCGGCGTGATGCTGGCCGCCTCCGCCCGCACCTACGTCAACCGGTACGGCGTCCTCCCCGGCCGTCACGCGGTCGTCTTCACCACCAACGACAGCGCCTACGCGGCCGCACTGGACCTGCGCACGGCCGGTGTGGCGGTGCCGGCGATCGTGGACACCCGCCCCGACGCGGGGGAGTGGGCGCAGCGCGCCCGCGAGGCCGGCATCGAGGTGCTCACCGGCCACGCGGTCATCGGCACGGAGGGCGACCCGAGGCTCACCTCCGTCACCGTGGCCCCCTACGGGCAGACGACGGGCGGCAGGGACTTCCCGGCCGACCTCCTCCTCGTCTCCGGCGGCTGGAACCCCGCCGCGCACCTGTTCAGCCAGGCCGGCGGCCGGCTGCGCCACGACGCCACCCTCGGCGCCTTCGTCCCCGACACCTGCCGCCAGGCCGTCGAGGTGGCGGGCGGCGCGAACGGCACCCTCGACCTGGCCACCGCCTTCGCGGAGGGCGCCGCTGCCGGTGCCCGTGCCGTCGAGGCCGGGCTGCCCCGCGTCCCGGACAGCCTGCCGCAGCCCCACACCCCGCCCATGCACGTCTTCACGGTCCCCGGCAGGGCAGGCGCCCCCCGCTTCGTCGACCTCCAGCGCGACGTCACCGTCGACGACCTGGCCCGCGCGACCGGCGCCGGCATGCGCTCGGTCGAGCACACCAAGCGCTACACCACGGCGGGCACCGCGAACGACCAGGGCAAGACCGGCTCCGTCCTGACCAGCGGCGTCGTGGCGGAACTCCTCGGTGTGGACATATCCGCCCTCGGCACGACCACCTTCCGTCCCCCCTACACGCCGGTCTCCTTCGCCACCCTCGCGGGCCGCGACCGCGGCGCCCTGCACGACCCGATCCGGACGACCGCCCTCCACGAGTGGCACGTCGAGCACGGCGCCCTCTTCGAGAACGTCGGCCAGTGGAAGCGCCCCTGGTACTACCCGCAGGACGGCGAGGACATGGAGACGGCCGTGCTGCGCGAGTGCGCCGCCGCCCGCGACGGCGTCGCCTTCATGGACGCCTCCACCCTCGGCAAGATCGACGTCCAGGGCCCGGACGCCGCTGCCTTCCTCGACCTGCTCTACACCAACATGATGAGCACCCTGAAGGTCGGCATGATCCGCTACGGCGTCATGTGCCGCCTGGACGGCATGGTCTTCGACGACGGCACGGTCATCCGTCTCGCCCAGGACCGCTTCCTGGTCACCACGACCACGGGCAACGCCGCCGCCGTACTGGACTGGATGGAGGAGTGGCTCCAGACGGAGTGGCCCGACCTGCGCGTGCACTGCACCTCCGTCACCGAACAGTGGGCCACCGTCGCCCTGGTCGGCCCGCGCTCCCGCGAGGTCCTGGGCTCGCTCGCCCCCCGACTCGCCGTCGGCAACGACGACTTCCCGTTCATGGCCTGGCGCGAGACGACCGTCGCCGGCATCGACGCCCGAGTGTGCCGGATCAGTTTCTCCGGCGAACTCGCCTACGAGATCAACGTGTCCCCGTGGGAGGCCCGCTCCCTCTGGGAGGCCCTGTACGAGGCCGGCGCCCCCTACGGCATCACCCCGTACGGCACCGAGACCATGCACGTCCTGCGCGCCGAGAAGGGCTACCCGATCATCGGCCAGGACACCGACGGCACGGTCACCCCGCAGGACCTCGGCATGGGCTGGGCGGTGTCGAAGAAGAAGCCCGACTTCATCGGCAAACGCTCCTTCGCCCGCGCCGACACGGTCCGCCCGGACCGCAAGCAGCTGGTCGGACTGCTGCCGGAGGACCCCGGCACCTTCCTCCCCGAGGGCACCCACCTGGTCGCCGACAGCGTGCTGCCCGCCCCGCCCGTCCCGATGCTCGGCCACGTCACCTCCAGCTACCGCAGCGCGGCCCTGGGCCGGACCTTCGCCCTCGCCCTGGTGAAGGGCGGCCGGGACCGCGTCGGCGAGCGCCTCTACGCGCCGGTCGGCGACCGGCTGGTCCCCGTGACCGTCGCAAGCCCCGTCCTCTACGACCCCGAGGGAGCCCGCCGCGATGGCTGACACCGCCTTGCACCGCAGCCCGTTGGCGCACGCCAGGGACCGTCTGGCCGCCGCCACCCGCGCCTCCGGCGGCGCGGTCCGGCTCGCCGAACTCCCCTTCCTCACCCAGGTGAACGTCCGCCTCGACGCCAAGTCGGGCGCGGCGGACGCCCTCGGGCTCCCGCTCGAACCCGACACCGCCGTACGCGAGGGCGACTTGACCACGCTGTGGCTCGGCCCGGACGAATGGCTGCTGGTGGGCCCGCCCGGGAACGCCGGCCGTCTGGAGGACCGGGTCAGAGACGCCGCCGGGGACGAACCCGTCGCCGTCACCGACGTCTCGGCGCAGCGCACCACCCTCCTCGTCTCCGGTTCCCGAGCCCGCGACCTGCTGGCCCACGGCTGCCCGCTGGACCTGCACCCGCGTGCCTTCGGCCCCGGCCGCTGCGCGCAGACGACCCTCGGCCGCACCCAGGTCGTGGTCGTCGCCCGGGACCGGCCCGACGCCGGGTTCTGGGTGCTGGTCCGCTCGTCCTTCGCCGGCTATCTCACCGACTGGCTTCTGGACGCGGCGACCGAATACCTGTGACCGGACCCGCGAGCCGTGTCGCCCGCGCCCTCGGCTAGAGTCTCGCCGCGTGTCCGAAAGAATGGAACTGCCCGGGTATGAGATCCAAGGGGTCCTGGGCCGGGGCGGGTTCGCCACGGTGTACCGGGCCCGGCAACTCGCCGTGGGGCGCGAGGTCGCGCTGAAGGTGGACGGCAGGGTTCTGGCCACCCCTCGCGACCGGCAGCGCTTCCTGCGCGAGGTCACGGCGGCCGGGCAGTTGTCCGGCCACCCGCACGTCGTGCCGGTGTACGACGCCGGGGTCCTCGCCGACGACCGCCCGTACATGGTGCTGGAACTGTGCCCCGGCGGATCGCTGGGAGAACGCCTGCACCGGCAGGGCGCGCTCCCGGCCAAGGAGGCGCGCGACATCGGCGTGGGCCTCGCCGACGCGGTCGCCGCCGCCCACGCCGCGGGGGTGCTGCACCGTGACATCAAACCCGGCAACGTCATGGTGAACCGGTACGGCGGGGTGGCCCTCACCGACTTCGGGCTGGCGGCGATGCCCCGGCCGGGGCGGGACCTGTCCGTGACCCGGGAGGCGCTGACCCCGGCGTACGCGCCGCCCGAGGCCTTCCACCTGGCCGAACCCGGCCCGGCCGGTGACGTGTACTCGCTGGCCGCCACCGTGTACGCCCTGCTGCGCGGCTTCCCGCCGCACCACCCCGACGACGGGACGCAGCTCAGCCTCGCCGAGCTCATCGTGCGGCACACCTGGCCCTACCCCGACCTCCCCGGGGCGCCCGCGGCCCTGAACCAGGTGCTCCGGCACGCTCTGGCCGCGGATCCGGCCGAGCGGCTGTCCGACGCGGGCATGTTCCGTGACGCCCTCGCCGCCGTGGACCTCGACGCCGCCCCGGCCACCCTTCCCGCCTACCG
>NZ_JBEOWF010000031.1:0-123402 GCF_040295925.1 Streptomyces sp. NPDC002588 | reverse complement strand
GTCCGGGACACCCCGCCCGTCCGGGACACCCCGCCCGTCCGGGACACCCCGCCCGTCCGGGACACCCCGCCCGTCCGGGACACCCCGCCCGTCCGGGACACCCCGCCCGTCCGGGACGCCGAGCCCGTGCCGACGGTGTCGGAGCCGCCCGCCGGGCGCGGGAGGACCGTCCGGCGCCGCGGGCTGATCGCCGTACTGGCCGCGGTCGCGGTCTCCGTGAGCGTGACGGTCACCGTGGTGACGTACGGGAACGACGACCGTGCGGACTCCCCGTCGGCGACCTCCCCGTCTGGGGCCACCTCGTCGTCCGCCGCCAAGGACGCGGCCACGTCCGGCTTCGGCGTGGCCACCACGACGGCCGACTGCCCCGCGACGAAGGTCGACGGCGTCGGCGGCCGGTGCGTGGCGAGCCCCGAGTGCTGGAGCGGCATCACCGACATCTCCGGCATCATCACCGTCAGCCGCGCGGACTGCCGGGCCAGGCACGTGTGGGAGACGTTCGCCATCGCCCCGCTGCCGTCGGACGGCATGACGAACAACGCACGGGACCTGATCAAGCACCCGGACGTCGAGGCGCTGTGCTCCCAGAAGGTCATGGCCGCGACCATGGCCCCCGCGGGCCGGAAGATCGCCTCGCAGTGGCGGACCGACGTCCTCCCGCCCACGGCGCTCGAATGGGACAAGGGACTGCGTGTCTTCCGCTGCGTGGCCGCGGCCGTCACCGAGGACGGGGAGAAGACCGGCAGCCAGTTCGCGGTCGCGCCGTGAGAAGCCGGTCCGGTTGCCCCGTCCTCCGGCAGGGGCGGAGCGGGGATCACTGGGTCAGGTAGGCCTCCACCTCGCTGAACTGGCCCGCCGGCCAGCCCGTGTTGGCGGTGACGGTCAGGCGCAGGTGGCGGAGGTTCGTGGTGGTGGGCAGGGAGACGGTGGCCGTGTTGCCGGTGGCCGGGTCGAAGCGGTACGCGGTGGGGCCGGTCACCGTGGAGTAGGTGGTGCCGTCGGTGCTGCCGAGGACGGTGATCGTCTGGGTGCGGGCGCCCCAGGCGGTCGACGGCGGCAGCTTCAGGACCAGGCGGCGCACGGCGTAGGAGGAGCCCAGGTCGACCGTCAGGGACTGCGGGAAGGCGTTGTTGGCGGACTCCCAGTAGCTGTTCGCGTCGCCGTCGACCGCATTGCCGGGAACGTAGACGTCCTGTGTGCCGGTCGCGGTGGCAGGGCGGCCCTTCGCGAGGTTGCGGCCCGGGTCGGGATCCGGGTTGCCCTGGCCGGGCTGCGGCCAGGTCGAGCAGTCCGACCAGGTGCTGTTCCAGCCGGAGTTGCCGCCGCCGTCGGTGAGGGTGAAGGAACCGGAGCTCGCCGGGTAGGGGCAGTTGTAGACGCCCGCCGCGCCGACCGTGGCGGCGGTGACGTTGCGGAAGGTCGCCGCGCCCTGTGCCTCCGCCTGGACGACCACCGTGCCGGTGCCCGTGACCGTGGCGCCGTCCACCGTGACGTTGCGGACGGGGTAGCCCTGCCCGCCGCCGGAGACGAACTCGAAGGCGCTGTAGGGGCTGTCGGTGATCGTGGTGTTGGTGATGGCGACCGTCGCGTTGACGGCACTGTCGTAGGAGTCGACGCGCAGCGCGCCCATGGGGTGGTTCCAGTTGGGGTTCATGGCCCCGGCGCGCACCAGGGTGTTGCCGTCCACGGTGATGGTGCCGGCCAGCGGGTAGAAGGGGTCCAGGAACTTCTGGTTGGAGATCGCGATGCCGCTGCCGAGGGCGTTGGTGTCGGAGATCAGGTTGTTCTTCACGGCGATGTCGGTACCGCCGTAGATCGCTATCCCGTTGGCCAGGTTGGGCTGCGAAATGGTGTTGTTCTCGAAGCTGGAGTTCGTGTCGGGGGAGTACAGGGACCACATGGCGAGGGCGTCGTCGCCCTGGTTGCGCAGGAAGTTGCCCCGGACCCTGACCCCGCGTGCGTTGCCGTTGAGGTTGAGGCCGTCGGCGGTGGTGTCGAGGATGCGGTTGTTCTCGACGACCAGGTTGTCGTTGTTTCCCGTCAGCCAGAGGCCGACCTTGAGGTGCTGGAGCCACATGCCGGACACCGAACTGTTCGGTCCCAGCGAGCCGTTGACGAAGTTGTCCGGATTGGAGTCGACGCGCTCGGTGACCTCGCCCAGTACGGCGAAGTCGTTGATGTGGACGCTGCCGGAGGAGCCGGTCTGGTCGATGAACCGGGAGGTGTGCACGACGGAGTACCAGCTGCCGGCGCCCAGGAGGGTGACGTTCTGTACGCCGCTGAGGGAGGAGGTGAGCCGGTAGTCGCCCGGCGGGATCCATACGACACCGCCCTGGGCGGCCGCGACGGCGTCCCGGAACGCCTGGGTGGAGTCGCCGTTGCCGCTGGGGTCGGCGCCCTTCGAGGTGACCGACACCGATCCGGCGGGCTGGGCGGCGGCCGCGGCGACCTGCTCGAAGTCGGCGACGTCGACGGTGACCTGGGTGCCGGTCGACTCGAAGGCGACCTTGTCGCCGGCCTGGACGTTCTGCCCCAGCAGCAGGCGGGCGTCGTCGAAGAAGTGGTGGGTCTTCGCGCCGGGGATCCAGCTGGTGTCGATGTACGAGTACTTGGAGGTCACGGCGACCGTCTTCGCGAGCTTCGTGCCGTTGACGTACACGTTCAGCGTGCCGGACTGGCCGTCGGGGACGCTGTAGGCGAGGTTCACCGCGTCGGCCGCGCGCGGCACGGTGAACTCGACCCGCTGGCCCGAGGTGAGCCGGACGGCCTGGCGTCCGGAGGCCTCGGAGGCAAGGGTGCCTTGCGTGTAGTCGGGGCCGATCTTCGTACCGGTGGTGGCGGCGGACTCGGCCTCGACGGAGGTGAGGGGCAGTGAGGCGCCCGCGGCGGCGTGGGCGCCGGGTGCGCCGAGGGCGACGAGCAGGCCTGCGGCCAGTAAGCCGGTCGTACCGATGGCCGACGGTCTGCGGATGTGCCTGTGCATGTGCTGATCCCTTCGTCGTGGGGGGTGGGGGCGCGGGTGGCTCAGGTGCGCAGCCACACCGCGGTGTCCTTGGGCAGTCGGCCCCGGTCGTCCAAGGGGCCGCTGCCGAGCAGGAGTTCGGAGTGCGGAGGCAGCGCGGCCGCGGTTTCGGCGAGGTTCACCACGCAGGTGGTGCCTGCCGCGCGGCTGAAGGCGAGGACGCCTTCGGGGGCGGGCCGCCAGGTCAGGGGGCCGTCGCCGAACACGGGGCGGAGCCGGATCGCCCGCCGGTACAGGCCGAGCATCGAGTCGGGGTCCCGAGCCTGGCGGTCGGCGGCGTACTCGGCCCAGCCGGCGGGCTGCGGCAGCCACGGCTCACCGCCGAACCCGGTGTGGGGGGCGTCGGCCGCCCAGGGCAGGGGCACCCGGCAGCCGTCCCGGCCGGGGTCGGTGCCGCCGGAGCGGAAGTGCATCGGGTCCTCGACGCGGTCGAGCGGTATCTCCGCCTCGGGCAGAGCGAGTTCCTCGCCCTGGTAGACGTAGACGGCTCCCGGCAGGGCGAGCGACAGCAGGGCCGCCGCCCTGGCACGCCGGGTGCCGAGGACCAGGTCGGTCGGTGTGCCGAAGGCCTTGGCCGCGAAGTCGAATCCGGTGTCCGCGCGGCCGTAGCGGGTGACGGTCCGGGTGACGTCGTGATTGCACAGCACCCAGGTGGCGGGGGCGCCCACCGGGGCGTGCGCGGCCAGCGTCCCGTCGATGGAGGCGCGCAGCCGCCGCGCGTCCCAGGGGCAGGTCATGAAGGGGAAGTTGAAGGCGGTGTGCAGTTCGTCCGGGCGGAGATATCGGGCGAAACGGTCGGTGTCGGGAAGCCAGACCTCACCGACGAAGATCCCGTCGTACTCGTCGGCGACGGCACGCCAGGAGCGGTAGACGTCGTGCAGTTCGTCCCGGTCGACGTACGGATGCGGGTCGCGGCCCTCGACGAAGTCCGGCAGGAGCGGGTCCTTGGCGAGGAGAGCGGCGGAGTCGACACGGACCCCGGCGACGCCCCGCTCGAACCAGAAGCGCAGGATGTCCTCGTGCTCCTGACGGACCGTCGGATGCGCCCAGTCGAGGTCGGGCTGCTCCGGGGCGAAGAGGTGCAGATACCAGTCGCCGTCGTCGACGCGGGTCCAGGCGGGTCCGCCGAACTGCGACCGCCATGCGTTGGGCGGGAGTTCACCGCGGCCGGGGCGGAAGTGGAACAGCTCGCGTTCGGGGCCGCCGGCCAGGGCGGCACGGAACCAGGGGTGTTGGTCGGACACGTGGTTGGGCACGATGTCGACGATGGTGCGGATGCCCAGCTCCCGCGCCTCAGCGATGAGCTTCTCCGCCTCGGCGAGGGTGCCGAAGGCCGGGTCGATCGCCCGGTAGTCGGCGACGTCGTAGCCGCCGTCCCTCATCGGCGACAGGTACCAGGGGTTGAACCACAGGGCGTCCACGCCGAGTTCGGCGAGATACGGCAGCCTGGCGCGGACGCCGGCGAGGTCGCCGGTGCCGTCCCCGTCCCCGTCGGCGAAGCTGCGGACGTACACCTGGTAGATGACGGCGGAGCGCCACCAGTCCTCGCGGGCATGGGTGGGCTGTCCCACTGGGCTTCCCTTTCTGTAGACGGGCGTCTGCGTACGGGGCGTCGGCGTCAGCCCTTCGTGCCGCCCGCGCTGATCCCGGCGATGATGTGGCGCTGGAAGACGAGGAACAGCGCGACCATCGGGATGCTCGCGATCACCATCGCGGCGATGAGCACGGTCAGCTGGATGTTCTGCGACAACTGGACGAGAGCCACGCTGATCGGCTGCTTGTCGGTGTCGGAGAAGACCATCAGCGGCCACAGGAAGTCCTGCCAGACGGCGACCAGCGCGAAGATCGACACCACGCCGAGCACCGGCCGGGACAGGGGCAGCACCACGGACACAAGGACGCGCAGCTTTCCGGCGCCGTCGATCTCGGCGGCCTCCAGCACATCGCGCGGCAACTGGTCGAAGAACCGCTTGAGCAGGTAGAGGTTGAAGGCGTTGGCGACGGCCGGCAGCCAGATGCCGAGCGGGTCGTTGAGCAGGCTGGTGTGGATCAGCGGCAGGTCGGCGACGGTCAGGTACCTGGGGACGACCAGCGCCTGCGCCGGGACCATCAGCGTGGCGAGGATGCCGCCGAGGACCACCTTGCCGAAGGCGGGCCGCAGCTTCGACAGGGCGTAGGCGGCGGCCGTGCAGAACACCAGTTGGAAGGCCCAGGCCCCGGCCGCCTGCACCACCGTGTTCCCCAGGTGCTTCGGAAGCTCCATCAGCTGCCAGGCGTCGGTGTAGCCGGACAGGTGCCAGCTCTCCGGCACGAGGGTGGGCGGGGTGCGGGCGACCTCGTCGGGGGACTTCATCGCGCCGGTCACCATCCAGTACACGGGGAACAGGAAGGCGAGCGCGAACAGGACGACGACACCGGTGAACACCGTCCAGTACACGGCTCTGCCGCGCGGGCGGGCCAGGGTGGCGGGCGAGATCAGGGTGCGGGTGCTCATCCGTCCTCCCGGGACCGGGTCAGTCGCAGATAGCCGGCGGAGAACAGGCCGAGCAGGACGAGGAGCATCACGCTCAGCGCGCAGGCGCCGCCGAAGTCGTTGTAGAGGAAGGCGTACTTGTAGATGAGGTAGAGGACGGTCACCGTGGCGTTCTCCGGGCCGCCGCCCGTGATGACGAACGGTTCGGTGAACACCTGCATGGTGGCGATGATCTGAAGGAGCATCAGCATGAGGACGACGAACCGGGTCTGGGGGATCGTCACGTGCCGGACGCGCTGGAGCAGGTTCGCGCCGTCGAGTTCGGCGGCCTCGTACAGCTCGCCCGGGATGGACTGCAGGGCGGCCAGGTAGATCAGGACGGTGCCGCCCAGATTGGCCCAGGTGGCCACGATCACCAGGGAGACCAGGGCGGTGTCGGCGCCGTTGGACCAGTTCGAGGTGGGCAGGTGGAGGAAGCGCAGCGCCTCGTTGGCGAGGCCGGCGCCGGGATCGTAGAACCACTTCCACAGCAGGGCGCTGACCACCGGCGGGATCATCACCGGCAGGTAGACCACCACCCGGAAGAACGCCTTCGCGTGCCGCAGTTCGTTCAGGACCAGGGCGAGGACGAAGGGGATCGCGAAGCCGATGAGCAGGGCCAGCAGGGTGAAGGTGAGCGTGTTGCGCCAGGCGGCGGTGAACTCCGGGTCGTGCAGGACCCGGGTGAAGTTGGCGGTGCCGACCCACTGGGGGGCCGAACCCGGCGTGTACTTCTGAAAGGCGATGACCACCGCGCGGATCGCCGGGTACCAGGAGAACAGCGCGAAGCAGACCAGCCCGCCGAGCAGGAACGCGTAGGCGTGGAGCTGGTCGAGGAGGCGGCGCCGCCCCCGTCCCCTCGTCGGGGGCGGCGCCTCGGCGGGGCGTACGGCGACCGCCGGGGCGGGCGGCCGCGCGGCCGTCTTCGGCATCGGGTGTCAGCTCCGGGCCAGAATGCCGTCGATCTTGCCGGACGCGTCCTTCAGCAACTGGTCGATGTCAGCGTCCTTCTTGGTCAGAACGGCGGAGACGACCCCGTCGAGAACCGAGTAGATCTGCTGGGCGTTCGGCGGCTCGATCTTCATCTCAAGGCTCTGGTTGCCGTCCAGGAAGGCCTGGTAGTTCTCCACCGGCACATTGGCGTTGGCCTTCTTGACCTGCTGGTCCTTGGCGTCGGCGGCTCCGGTGAACAGACGGGGCTCGGGCAGGCCGACCGGCGCGTCGTTCTTCTTGGCCCGGGCGTAGTCGCCGAGGAAGCCGTCGCCCGGGGTGAGGAACATCGAGTCGAGCCACTTCAGCCCGGCGCGGATCTCGGCCGGCGAGTCCTTCTTGTTGAACATGTAGCCGTCGCCGCCTGCGAGGGTGCCCTCGCCGCCGGGCATGGGGGCCAGGGCGAGGTCCTTGTAGTCGCCGCCCTTCTCCTTGACCAGGATCGGGATGTTGTCCGGGGCGGAGAGGTACATGCCGAGCTTGCCCGACCCCATCATCTGCTGCACGTCGTTGATGACGAGGAGCTGCCTGCTGCCCATGGAGTCGTCGGTCCAGCGCATGTCGTGCAGGTTCTGCAGGACCGCGTGGCCCTCGGGGGTGTCCACGGTGGCCTTCTTACCGTCGGCCGAGACGACGTCGCCGCCCTGCGCGTACAGCTCGGCGGTGAAGTGCCAGCCGCCCTGGTTCTGGGCGCTGTAGTCCGCGTAGCCGACCGTGCCGTCGCCGAGCGCGGCGATCCGCCTGGCGTCGGCCCGCACCTCCTCCCAGGTGGCCGGCGGCTTGTCGGGATCCAGGCCGGCCTTCTCGAAGAGCTCGCGGTTGTAGACCAGGCCCATGGAGTAGCCGGTGCGGGGGATGCCGTAGACCCTGCCGTCGACGGTGTAGATGTCCCGCAGCTGCTTCCGGATCGTGTCGTAGCCCTTGAGCTCCTTCAGATACGGCGTGAGATCGGCGGCCTGGCCGATGTCCACGACGTGCCGGGCGTCGGTGAAGTACGTGTAGAACACGTCCTCCATCTGGCCGCCGGCGAGTTTGGCGTCGAAGGTCTTCGGGTCCTGGCAGGGGAAGGCGTCGTGCGCGACGACGTCGATGTCCGGGTTCTGCTGCTCGAAGGACGCCACGTCCTCCTCGAAGAACCGCCGGTCGGTCCTGGCGCTCCTGGGCGGTTCGCAGTTGACGGTGATCCTGGTCTTGCCGTCGGCGGCCTCCTCGTTCGACCCGCAGGCGGTGGCGGTGAGGGTGAGGGAGGAACAGACACCGATCGCGAGGAAGGCATGGCGGAACCCTGTGCTGGACATCGCGGACCCCTCCGGGCAGGAGCAGTGGGTGCTGGGCATGAGCTGTGGGGCGTCGCACACTCAAGCACCGCCGACATCCCAGAGCAAGATGTCGCGCGAAGTTAGCAATTATTCGACAGTGGACCGGATGCCGGTGACCGGGTGTCAGCGACGAGGGGCTTGCGCCGTGGAGCCGCGGACCACCAGCTCCGGCTCGAAGAGCAGTTCGTCGGCCGCGACGGCACGGCCCGCGATCTGCGCGGCCAGCAGTTCCACGGCGGCCCGGCCCATGGCCTCGATGGGCTGGCGGACGGTGGTGAGCGGGGGTTCGGTGCAGTTCATCAGCGCGGAGTCGTCGTAGCCGACCACGGAGATCTCCGACGGCACGTCGAGCCCCTTGCGCCGGGCGGCCCGTACGACGCCCAGCGCGATCGGGTCGCTTGCGCAGACGAACCCCGTGACCCCGCGGTCGATCAGCCGGGCGGCGGCCGCGTGACCGCCCTCGACGGAGAACATGGCGCGGGCGACGTGCTCCTCGGGCAGCGGGCCGGCCAGGGCCTGCGCGGCGGCCAGCTTCCGCGCCGAGGGCACATGGTCGCCGGGGCCCAGCACGAGGCCGATGCGCTCGTGCCCGAGGGAGGTCAGATGGCGCCAGGCCTGCTCGACGGCGACCGTGTCGTCGCAGGACACCCCGGGCAGGCCCAGGTGCTCGATGGCCGCGTTGACCAGCACTACCGGGATGTTGCGGTCGGCCAGCAGCCGGTAGTGGTCGTGGGGCGCGTCGGCCTGCGCGTACAGGCCGCCGGCGAAGACGACGCCCGACACCTGCTGCTGGAGGAGGAGTGCGACGTAGTCGGCCTCCGAGACCCCGCCCTTGGTCTGGGTGCACAGCACCGGTGTGAGTCCGAGCTGGGCCAGCGACCCGCCGATGACCTCGGCGAACGCGGGGAAGATGGGGTTCTGCAACTCGGGCAGGACCAGGCCCACGAGCCGGGCGCGTTCGCCGCGCAGCTGGGTGGGCCGCTCGTAGCCGAGGACGTCCAGGGCGGAGAGCACCGCCTGCCGGGTGGCCTCGGAGACTCCGGACTTGCCGTTGAGCACCCGGCTGACCGTGGCCTCGCTGACCCCGACCTTCTTCGCCACTTCCGCAAGTCGTCGCGCCATGCGCGCAAGAATAGCGCAAGAAACGCAAGTAGCTTGCGAAACTCGGCGGGGCCGGTCGGAGGATGCGACGGGTGACCTGCCTCTGCCCGGCGCTCTGGTCCTACCGCCAGACGAACACCTCGGTGCTCGGCCGGCGTTCGGAGAACACACCCGACGCGGAGGCGTCCCGCAGCAGCCCGCGCAGGTCCGCCTCGAAGTCGTCGCGACGGGAACCGAACAGGTGCGGGGCCGAGTACGACATGGAGAAGACCCAGGCGACGACGTCGTCGGCCGTGCGGTCCAGGGCCTGTCCGCCGGGAACGACATGGCGCTGCGGACCGGAGAACCCCGCCCGGGCGAGCACCGCGGCCTCGTTGCCGGGTGTGCCCTGCGGAAGGGTGCCGCGGCCTGCTCGCCGTACCGGTCCGAGGTACCGCCGCACCAGGTCCTCGACGGCGGCGTGGGGCACCGCCGGGTGCTGAAGGCCGTCGACGGTCAGGGTCTCCGTCTGCAGGTCCGAGACCTGCACCCAGGCTCCGCCGGGCCGGAGCATGCCCCGCACGGTCGCCGCCACCAGGTCGCGGTCCATCCAGTGGAAGGACTGGCCGAAGGTCGCGACGGTGAACGTGCCCAGTCCCGAGGGCAGTTCCTCGGCCCGGGCCCGCACGAACCGTGCCTTCCCGCTCAGCCCCCGTTCCGCGGCGCCGCGTGCGGCCTCGGCGATCATCCCTTCGTCCGGGTCCACGCAGACGATCTCGTCGAAGAGATGCGCGAGCCTCAGGGCGAGGGTGCCCGGCCCGCAGCCCACGTCGATCAGACGCCCGTGCCCGTCGAGCCCCAGTGCCCCGGCGAGCACGTCCACCAGCCCGGGGGCGTACGGCAGCCGCCCCCGCTCGTAGTAGCCGGCACTGCCGGCGAACAAGCTGTCGTCCCACTCCCAGCCGGCCACCACGCCCGCTCACCGCCCTCACCGAGATCCGTAACGGCCCGGCCGACGATGATTCCACGGCACGACGGCCGACCGACACCGTGTTTCCGTGCCCTTCAACCGGAACCAGCGCGGCACGCGGCCCGAACGGCCGTCACCCCGCCGGGGTTCGGCCGATGACGGAATCCACCGGCAGGTGCGCCGTCTCTCCCCGGCCCGCTCAGCCGCGGTAGACCGCCGTCGCGATCCGGACGAACGAGCGGAGCACGGGGTTCGTGTCCGCCTTGTTCCACACGAGGACCACACGGCTCGGCGCCATGTCGACCAGCGGTACGACGGTCAGCCCCATGGGCCGGTCGTGCCCGAGCGGCGTCAGTCCGACCGTGCCGTTCCAGAGCACGGCCTGGAGGCACTCCTGGACGGCACGGACCACCGGCCCCTCGCGGGGCTCGCCGCCGTTCCAGTACGCCTGCCAGAGCGGATCGGTGCCCTCCGGGAACTGGAACCAGCGCCGGCCGGCCAGGTCGGCCAGACTCAGGCTGTCGTGGCGGGCCAGCGGATCGTCGGCGCGCAGCACCGCGCCGACCGGGTCGGCCTGCAGTTCGCACACCGCCAGGCCCGTCTCGTCGAACGGCCCCCGGGTCAGGGCGACATCGACGAGTCCGGCACGCAGCCCGCAGGTCGGATCGGTCAGATCGGTCTCACGGATGCGCACCTCGACGCCCGGATGCCGTCGGCGGTGGGCGGCGGCCAGCCGTTTCACGGCCGGATCGGTGCTGTCTCCCAGGATGCCGACGGTGAGGGAGGCGTCCCCGGCCGCCGCGGCGACCCGTGCGCGTGCCCGGTCGGCCTGGTCGAGCAGGGCGCGCGCCTCGTCCAGCAGCACGGCTCCGGCCGGGGTGAGCGTCACGCCGGCGGCCGAGCGGCGCAGCAGCGCGGCACCGACGTCGGTCTCCAACTGCTTGATCGCCCGGCTCAGCGGAGGCTGGGTCATGTGCAGCCGGGTGGCGGCCCGTCCGAAGTGGAGTTCCTCGGCCACGGCAACGAAATAGCGCAGCGTGCGCAGCTCCATGATCGGCGAAGATACCCGCACGGTATCGGCTGCACCTAATCGGTCCTGGACCGCCCCCGCGCCCGGCCGTTGAAATCGGAGCATGACAGACGAACCGATGACCAGCGAAGCCGCTGCTGCCGACCCGGCCGTGTCGGTGGTCGGTCCGGGCGGGGGCGAGACGATCCTGCTGGGCACCACCCGACTGCGCATCCTCGAGGACGGCAGCACCACGGGCCACCGGCTCGGAATCGGCGAGACCGTCCTCGCCCCGCACACGGACGGCCCGCCGCAGCACCGCCACGCCCAGCACGACGAGGGCTTCTACGTCGTCTCCGGCACCGTCCGGTTCACGGTCGGGCACCGGTCGTACGACGCGGTCGCGGGCACGCTCGTGATGGTCCCGCCCGGCGCACCGCACACCTTCGCCAACGTGAGCGACCAACCCGCCGTCATGCTCACCACGTTCACCCCCGACCTGTACGTGCAGTACTTCCGTGACCTGCGCGACATGATCGCCGGCGGACGGGAATCCATCCCGCAGGCAGGCCTCCGGACGATGGGCCGCTACGCCACCGAGCCCGCCACCGAGTACGGACGGACGTCATGACCGTCGCCTACTGGATCATCGCCGCCCTCCTCGCCCTCTTCTACGTCTACAGCGGCGGTATCAAGGTGATCCGGACCCGCGAGCAGCTCCTGCCGATGATGGCCTGGGTGGAGCGCACGCCGATGCCGGCCGTCAGGGCCATCGGGCTGCTCGAGGTGCTCGGCGCGTTCGGTCTCGTCCTGCCGCCCCTGACCGGCCTCGCGCCCGGCCTGGCCCTGGCCGCGGTCATAGGTTTCGTGCTTCTGCAGATCGGCGCGAGCGGGGCCCACCTCAGGCTCGGGGACCGCCGGATAGCCCTCAACGTCACGCTCCTGCTCGCGGCGGCGGCCGCCGTCTGGCCGGCGACCGGATGGCTTTGAACGGCCGTCCGGGCCGCACAGGACATCACGCGTCGAAGTCGACGGTGAGGGTGTCGGAGGCGGCGTAGGTCTGGCAGGTCAGGACGTAACCGGCGGAGACCTCCGCAGGTTCCAGTGCGTAGTTGCGGCGCATGTCGGCGTCGCCGTCGGTGACGAGGGCCCGGCAGGTTCCGCACACGCCGCCCTTGCAGGCGAACGGGAGGTCCGGGCGGGCCTGTTGGGCACCGTCGAGGATGCTGCGGTGGCGCGGCGCGGCGAACGTCGTCGCCCGCCCGTCGAGGACCACGGTGACCTCGCTCGCCGGGGCCCCGCCGGTGGCGTCGTCGGGGTCGGACGCGGGCGTGGCGGGCGGTTCCTCGTCCGCGTGGAACAGTTCCTGGTGGACGCGGTCCGCGGGCACGCCGAGTCCGGCGAGGAGCACACGGGCGTCGCGCACCATGCCGTGCGGGCCGCACAGCCACCAGTGGGAGACCTCGCGTACGTCGAGGAGGGCGTCCAGCAGCGCGGTGAGCCGCCCGCTGTCGAGACGGCCGGAGAGCAGCTCGGCCTCGCGCGGCTCACGGGACAGCACATGGGCGAGCTGGAAACTGGCGGGGTGGCGGTCCTTCAGGTCGGCGAGTTCGTCCGCGAACATCACGGTGCCGGCGCGCCGGTTGCCGTACAGCAGGGTGACACGTGCGGACTCGTCCGCGGCGAGCACGGACGCGGCGATGGACAGCATCGGAGTGATCCCGGACCCGGCGGCGACGAGCACCTGGTGGCCGAAACCGCCGTCGCCGGCCGGATCCGGGGTGAACGCCCCGGCCGGGGCCATGACCTGCAGGACGTCCCCGGGGCGCACGCCGTGCACGAGCCAGGAGGAGAACAGCCCGCCCGGCACCACCCGGACACCGATGCGCGGCGCGGTTCCGGCCGGTGAGCAGATCGAGTACGACCGGCGCTCGTCACGGCCGTCGATCTCGCGGCGCACGGTGAGGCACTGACCGGGCCGGAACGCGAACGCGTCGGCCAGCCGGCCGGGGACGTCGAAGGTGAGCGCGGCGGCGTCGGCGCACAGCGATTCCACGGCCGACACCCGAAGGGAGTGGAAGGCCGGGCGGCGGCGGGACCGAACGGGGGGCAGGGTCATGGCAGGTCCTTGACGTGGGGAAACGGCTCCAGACAGGTGCGACAGCGGCGAAGTGCCGTACAGGCCGTGGCGGCGAAGCGGGAGACCTCCTCGGTGTCGGCGGAGGCACAGCGCGGGCAGGGGACCTCGGCCGGCGCGGTCGTGAGGCTCAGCCAGACCGGGCCCGCCGCCGGATCCGGCGCGCCGCGCGGTCCCGGCGGTGCGATGCCGTGCTCCGTCAGCTTGCGGCGGCCCTCGGCGGTGATCCGGTCGGTGGACCACGGCGGGTCGAGCACCGTGATCACCCGCACCCCGGGGAAGCCGGCCGCGCGCAGCCGGGCCGCCACCTCGGCACGCATCTCGGCCACGGCCGGGCAGCCCGAGTACGTCGGGGTGAGCCGTGCGACGACGGTTCCGTCCGGTGTCACCTCGACGCCGTGCAGCACCCCGAGGTCGGCGAGCGTCAGCATCGGCAGTTCGGGGTCGGGGACCTCGGCGGCGATGCGCAGGGCATCCTCGAGCGCGGTCACCACGACGCGTCCGGGTGGGCGCGGGCGACACTCTGCAACTCGCTGAGCAGGGGCGCCAGATGCGGGGTGTGGTCCCCGCCGCGGCCCGAGCCCGGGACGGCCGGCGCCGGGACACCGGACCCGTCCAGCCGGGCCTCGGCGAGCACCGCGGACAGTTCGTCCCGGGTACGGGCGGCGACGGCGGCGGGATCGGCGCCGAAGCACCTCGCCACGCCGTCGGTCAGCAGTTCGTCCAGCCAGGGCGCGACGGTGTCCCACGCGGCCGCCGTACGCAGGCCCGACTCGGCCGTGCCGTCACCGAGCCGCAGCGTCCACTCCGCGGCCCAACGGCGGTGGTAGGCCAGCTCCTTGACGCTCTTCGCCGCGATCGCGGCCAGCACCGGATCGGCCGCCGCGGTGAGCGCCTCGCACACCGCCAGCCGCCACACCGAGAGCACCAGCAGCCGCACGACGGTGAACGCGAAGTCGCCGCCCGGAAGTTCGGCGAGGCGCACGTTGCGGAAGTCCACCGGGTCGCGGAAGTAGGCGTAGGCGTCCTCGCCGCGGCCCGTGCCGTCGGCCCGGCCCGCCCTGGCGTACAGCAGCCGGGCCTGCCCGAGGAGGTCGAGACCGATGTTGGCCAGCGCCAGTTCCTCCTCCAGCTCCGGGGCCCGGGTGCACCACTCGGCCAGCCGCTGCGCCGACACCAGCGCGTCGTCGCCGAGCGCCACACAGCAGGCGGCCAGTTCCTCCGCGTCGACCCCGTCGGGCACCGTCCGGCCGACACCGTGCAGCGGGTCGGTGAACCCGGTGCCGAACGCCCAGCGCGCGCTGTCGCCTTCGGCGTGGTCGGCGTACAGGTCCTCGTCTCTCATGCGCTGCTCCTAGATGTGCGGGACGTCGTCGGGGATGTCGTAGAAGGTGGGGTGCCGGTAGACCTTGTCGCCACTGGGCGCGAAGAAGGGGTCCTTCTCGTCGGGCGCGGAGGCTGCGACGGCGTCCGAGCGCACGGCCCAGATGCTCACGCCCTCGCCCCGCCGGGTGTAGAGGTCCCGGGCGTGCAGCAGGGCCATCTCGTCGTCGGCGGCGCGCAGGGAGCCGACATGGACGTGGCTGAGCCCCCGCCTGCCGCGCACGAACACCTCGTACAGCGGCCATCCCCGCTTGTCGGCGGTCATGCCGCGGCTCCTTCCCGCAGCCGGCCGGCCCGCTTCGCGGCGTGCGCCGACGCGGCCCGCCGTACCCACGCGCCCTCCTCGTGGGCGGCCCGGCGGCGGGCGATCCGCTCGGCGTTGCACGGTCCGTCGCCGGCGACGACCCGCTTCAGCTCGTCCCAGTCGGGGGCGCCGAAGTCGTGGTGGCCACGTTCCTCGTTCCACCGCAGCTCCGGGTCGGGCAGGGTCACGCCCAGCTTCTCGGCCTGCGGGACGGTCATGTCGACGAAGCGCTGCCGCAGGACGTCGTTGGAGTGCCGCTTGATCTTCCAGGCCATGGACCGCGCCGAGTTGGGGGAGTCGTCGTCGGGCGGCCCGAACATCATCAGGGACGGCCACCACCAGCGGTCCACCGCGTCCTGCACCATCTCCCGCTGTGCGGCGGTGCCGCGCATCATGGTCAGCAGCAGTTCGTAGCCCTGCCGCTGGTGGAAGGACTCCTCCTTGCAGACGCGGACCATGGCACGGCCGTAGGGACCGTACGAGGTGCGGCACAGCGGGACCTGGTTGCAGATGGCCGCGCCGTCCACGAACCAGCCGATCACGCCGACGTCGGCGAAGGTGCGGGTCGGGTAGTTGAAGATCGAGGAGTACTTCTGCCGGCCGTCTATCAGCTGTTCGGTGAGCTGTGTGCGGTCCGCGCCGAGCGTCTCGGCCGCCGAGTAGAGGTACAGCCCGTGCCCGGCCTCGTCCTGCACCTTGGCGAACAGGATCGCCTTTCGGCGCAGCGAGGGCGCCCTGGTGATCCACTCGCCCTCCGGCTGCATGCCGATGACCTCGGAGTGGGCGTGCTGGGCGATCTGCCGGACGAGTGTGGCCCGGTAGGCGTCGGGCATCCAGTCCCGGGGCTCGACGCGTTGGTCCCGGGCGATGGTGTCCTCGAAGACGGACGTGTTCATGGAGGTGGGTGCGCCTTTCACGGTGCTCCTTTCGCGGATGTCACGCCGGACGGCGTGGAGTGTTCGCCGACTGCTGTTCGTGCGCTGCTGCCGCTCACCGCCATCGGTAGAACCCCTGACCGGTCTTGCGGCCCAGCTCGCCGCGGGCGACCTTCTCCCGCAGCAGCCGTGGTGGCGCGAACCGCTCGCCGAGCGTCGCGTGCAGGTGCTCCGCGATGGCGAGCCGTACGTCGAGTCCCACCACGTCGGTCAGGCGCAGCGGCCCCATCGGATGGCGGTAGCCGAGGCGCATGGCCGTGTCGATGGCCTCCGGATCGGCGACGCCCTCCTCGGCCATGCGGATCGCCTCGAGACCGAGGGCGAGGCCGAGGCGGCTGCTGGCGAACCCGGGTGAGTCCTGGACGACGACGTCCTCTTTGCCGAGGGCGTGCGTCCAGCGGATCGCCGCGCCGAGGGCCGCCGCGCCGGTGTCGGGGGCCAGGACCAGTTCGACGAGGGCGGAGACGGGCACGGGGTTGAAGAAGTGCATCCCCAGGAAACGGCCGGGCAGCCTGAGGGCCGCCGCGAGTTCGGTGACGGACAGCGAGCTGGTGTTGCTGGCCAGCACGCATCCGTCGTGCACCGCCTGCTCGGCGGCGGCGAGCACCTCGGCCTTGAGAGCCGCGTTCTCGGGGACCGCCTCGACGACGAGATCGGCGTCGTGGGGCAGTTCGGCGATCGCCGGCACGACGGTCACCCGGTCCGGCACGCCGAGCTCCGACGGCCGGGCGGGCGTCCCGTGCTCGGCCGCCCGCCGCAGTCCCGCCGCGATCCGTTCCAGCGCGGCGGCCGCCGCGGAGCCGTCGCGCTCCACGACGACCACGCGTGAGCCGGCGGCCGCGAAGGACTGCGCGACACCGGCCCCCATTCGGCCGCCGCCGATCACCCCCACCACGGCGGGCGGTGCCGAAGCCGGGTTCATGTCCGGTCTCCCTTCTTCTCCAGGAAGCGCGTCATGCGTTCCTCCTTGTCGGGTGCCTCGAAAAGCACGGCCTGGGCGAGGTCGTCGGCCACCGGATGGGCCCCGGCGGAATCCGTGACGAGCTTGGTGAGCCGCAGGGCGAGCGCCGAGGACCGGGCCATCCGGTCGAGCAGCGCGTGTGCCTCGCCGAGCAGCCGGTCCGCCGGTACGACGTCCAGGACGAGCCCGCAGCGGAGCGCGGCCCCGGCGTCGAGGCGGCGCCCGGCGAGCAGGACCTGCTTGGCCACCGACTCGCCCACCAGTTCGCGCAGCCGCCAGCACGCACCGGCGGCGGCGAGGATGCCCAACCCCGGTTCGGGGTTGCCGAACACCGCGTCGGGACCGGCGATCCTGAGGTCGCAGGCGTACGCCAGCTCGGCGCCGCCGCCCAGCGCCCAGCCCGGCACGGCGGCCACGGTGGGCAGCGGCAGCCTGCGCACCCGCTCGAACAGGCGGCTGTTGATGCCGTGGAGGGCGTCCTCCCGGCGCCGGGCGCGGAGTTCTGCGATGTCGGCGCCGCCGGCGAAGACCCCGCCGTGGCCGGTGAGCAGCAGCAGGCGCGGGTCGCGCTCCAACTCGGCGCAGACGTCGTGCAGTTCGGCGATCATGCGGGCGTCGATGGCATTGCGGGCCTCGGGCCGGCGCAGGGTGACGACGAGGCGGTCCGCGTGCTCCTCGACGAGGAGGGTGGTGCACGAGGCGCTCACAGCCGCTCCACCAGCAGTGACACGCCCATGCCCACACCCACGCACATGGTCGCCAGGCCGCGGTGGCCGTTCTCGCGTTCCAGCCGGCCGAGCAGGGTGAGCACGATGCGGGCGCCGGAGCAGCCCAGCGGGTGGCCGAGGGCGATGGCGCCGCCGTCGGCGTTGACGCGGTCCTCGTCGAGCGCGAGCCTGCGGATCACCGACAGCGCCTGGGAGCCGAAGGCCTCGTTGAGTTCGACCGCGTCCAGGTCGCCGACGCTCCAGCCCGCCCTGTCCAGCGCCTTGCCGGTGGCCGGGACGGGACCGAGCCCCATCAGGCGGGGTTCGACCCCGGCCGAGGCGGCGGTGACGACCCGGGCCCGTGGCGTGAGGCCGTACCGGTCGACGGCCGCCCCGCTCGCCACCACCAGGGCCGCCGCCCCGTCGGACAGCGGCGAGGAGTTGCCCGCGGTGACGATCCCGTCGCCGCGGAAGGAGGTGCGCAGCCGGCCCAGCTGCTCCAGGGAGGTGGAGGGCCGGGGGCCCTCGTCCCGGGAGACCTCGCCGTCCTTCACCGGCACCGGGACGATCTCCCGGTCGAGGCGGCCCGCCTGCTGGGCGGCCACGGCCCGCTGGTGGCTGCGCAGCGCGAAGGCGTCCGCCTCCAGGCGGGTGATGCCGTCCAGGGCGGCGAGTTCCTCGGCGGTCTCGCCCATCGACAGGGTGGTGCCGGCGGAGAAGCGCGGGTTGGTGAACCGCCAGCCGAGGGGGGTGTCGTGCACCTCGCCCGGCCGGGCCCAGGGGGTGCCGGGCTTGGCCATGACCCAGGGGGCGCGGGTCATCGACTCCACCCCGCCGGCCACGACCAGGTCGGCCTCGCCCGCGCGGATCGTGTGGGCGGCGGACGCCACGGCCGTCAGTCCCGACGCGCACAGCCGGTTGACGGTGTGTCCGGGCACCGTGTCCGGCAGCCCGGCCAGCAGGGCCGCCATCCGGGCCACGTTGCGGTTGTCCTCGCCGGCCTGGTTGGCGGCGCCGAGGACCACCTCGTCGACGGCCTCGCCCGGGACCCCGGAGCGCGCCACCGCCTCGCGGACGACGAGGGCGGCCAGGTCGTCGGGGCGTACGGCGGCCAGGGCGCCGCGGTGGCGGCCGAGCGGGGTGCGGGCGCCGTCGATCAGATAGACCTCGTCAGACATGGAGGTTCTCCTCGGCGGGTGCGTGGCGGCGGGACTGCAGGACCGAGAAGCGGCCGGTGACGAACGCCGGGTCGGTCAGGGTCGCGTTCGCGGCCGGGTTGGCCGCGGTGCCGTGGAAGTCGCTGAAGGCGGCCGACTGGTTGGGGAACACCTCGCCGGTCAGGTTCTCCGAGAGGTGCACGCCCGCGTCCAGGGCCGTCGCCCGTGCCGCCCCGAGCACGTCCTCGCCGGTCGCGTACACACCGGCGGTGAGCGCGCCGTGGCGCCGTACGGTGTCGTGCAGGACGCGCAGGGAGTGCGCGGTGTCATCGGTGGCGATGACGAAGGAGACCGGCCCGAACCACTCGCTCGTGTAGGTCTTCTCGTCGGCCTCCGCGTCGAGCAGGGCCACCAGCGGGGTGCGCACCACGGCGTCCGGATGGTCGGGGTGCGCCACGGCCCGCGAGGGATGGGCGGTACGGCCCAGGGCGGCCGCCTCCTCCAGACGCGCGAGGACTCCGCCGTTCACGACCGCCCCCAGCGTGGCGGCGGCCCGGGCCGGGTCGGCCAGCAGGTCGTCCAGCGCGCGGCCCAGGTCGGCGGCGAACTCCTCCGCCGTGCGCGGGCCCCGGTCGGTGGGGAACCCGTCGCGGGGGACCAGGATGTTCTGCGGCGTGGTGCACATCTGCCCGCTGTAGAGCGACAGTGAGAAGGCGAGGTTGCGCAGCAGGCCGGCGTAGTCGTCCGTGGAGTCCACGACGACCGTGTTGAGCCCCGCCTTCTCCGTGTGCACGACGGCCTGGCGGGCGTTGGTCTCCAGCCAGTCGCCGAACTCGCTGGAACCGGTGAAGTCCACGATCCGCACGTCCGGGTGGGTGGCCAGGGCAGGGGCCGTGCGTTCCTCCGGGCGTGAGGCGGCCAGCAGCACCACGTCCGGGTCGAAACCGGCCTCCGCCAGTACCTCCCGTGCGATCCGCACGGTGATCGCCAGCGGCAGCACGGCCCGCCGGTGCGGTTTGACGATCACCGGGTTGCCGGTGACCAGACTCGCGAAGAGCCCCGGATAGCCGTTCCAGGTGGGGAAGGTGTTGCAGGCGACCAGTACGGCCACGCCCCGGCCGACCGGCGTGTACGTCTTGTCCATGACCAGCGGGCCGCCCCGGCGCCGGGGTTTGGTCCAGCGCGCGGTGGCCGGATGGCGCCGCTGCGCCTCCCAGGCGTACGCCACCGCTTCCAGACCACGGTCCTGGGCGTGCGGGCCGCCCGCCTGGAAGGCCATCACGAAGGGCTGGCCGGTGGTGTGCTGGACGGCGTGCGCGATCTCGAAGCTCGCCGCGTTCAGCCGGGCCAGGATCTCGGCCGCCACGCCCGCCCGGACGTCGGGGCTCGCGGAACGCCAGGCAGGGGCCGCCGACCGGGCCGTCGCCACGGCGGCCTCGGGCGCCAGATGCGGATAGCGGATCCCGAGCGGGAAGCCGTACGGCGACACCTCCGCGGCCGGGACGGTGCCGGTCGTCGGGTGTCCGTCGAGCCGGAAGGGGCGGTCGAGGAGGCCGCGGAAGGCCGCCTCGCCCGCCTCGGGCGCTCCGGCGCCGTACCCGGAGGCGCTCGGGATTTCTGGGTAGGGCGTCCAGTGGCCGCGGTCGGCGGTGCGGGCCACGGCCTGTTCGAGCAGGTCCGCGTGGCGGGCGTGGAAGGTTGACATGAGGACTCCAGGCCGAACGTTCGGTCGGTTTACGGGTGTGGTGCGCCGCGGCGCGGGGCGGGGGAAGCGCGGGCTCGTCAGACGTCGGCGAGCAGGATCGCCGGGCGTTCCACGCAGTCGGCCACGAAGCGCAGGAAGCCGCCGGCGGTGCCGCCGTCGCAGACGCGGTGGTCGAAGCTGAGCGACAGCTGCGTGACCTTGCGGACGGTGAGCGTGCCGTCCACCACCCAGGGTTTGTCGACGATGCGGCCGACGCCGAGGAGCGCCGCCTCCGGGTGGTTGATGATCGGCGTGGAGCCGTCCACGCCGAACACGCCGTAGTTGTTGAGGGTGAAGGTGCCCCCGGTCAGCCGGTCGGGCGGCAGGCTTCCGGTCCGGGCGAGCTCGGTCGACCGGGCCAGTTCCGCGGCCAGTTGGACCGTCGTCAGACGGTGGGCGTCGCGGACGACGGGGACGACCAGGCCGCGGTCGGTCTGGGCGGCGAAGCCGAGGTGCACCTCGTCGTGGCGCAGGATCTCCCGGCGTTCGGTGTCCACCGACGAGTTCAGCTCGGGGTGGCGGCGCAGACCGGCGACACAGATCCGGGCGAACAGGGCCAGCAGTCCGACACGGCGGCCGGGTTCGGCGGCCTCGAGAGCCTTCTTGGCCTGCAGGAGTCCGGTCGCGTCCACGTCGACCCAGGTCGTGGCGTCGGGGATCTCCGTGCGGCTGCGGGAGAGCTTGTCGGCGACGGCCTTGCGGACACCGCGCAGGGGGATGCGCACGGGGCCGTCCGAGACGATGACCGGGGCGGGTTCCGGCGTGTTGCCGACCACGGCCCGTTCCACATCCCGCCGCAGAACGACCCCGGCGGGACCGGTCGGCGCCAGCGCGGTGAGGTCGATCCCGTGGTCCCTCGCCAGCCTTCGCACCAGCGGTGAGATGACGCGGGGCGCGTGCTCCTCGGCCACCGGCGGGTGCGCGGCCGCCACCGGGGCGGTGGTGCGTCGGCGGCGACGGCGAGGTGCCGGATCGTGCCCGGTGCCGTAGCCGATCAGCACGTTGCCGGAGCCGGCCTGCTCCTCCTCGCGGTACCGCTCGGCGGCCGGCTCCGGCCCGCCCGCTCCCACCGTGATCAGCGGTTCCCCCACAGCCAGGGCCGTGCCCGCCTCCGCGTGCAGCCGCAGCACCGTGCCCGCGTACGGCACCGGCACCTCGACCGCGGCCTTGGCGGTCTCCACCTCGACCACGATCTGGTCGATCGTCACGGTGTCGCCGACGGCGACCTTCCATTCGACGATCTCCGCCTCGGTCAGCCCCTCGCCGAGGTCGGGCAGCCGGAACAACTGATCGGCCGGCGTCACGGTGGTCATGCGGCCGCTCCCTTCGACAGGTGCCGGGTGTCGGGCTCGTCCGCGAACTGCAGCCGGTCGACGGCGTCGAGGATCCGGTCGACGCCGGGCAGGTGCGCGTGCTCCAGCTTCGGCGGCGGATACGGGATGTCGAAGCCGGACACCCGCAGCACGGGCGCGGCCAGCGAGTGGAAGCAGCGCTCCTGCACCCGGGCGGCGATCTCCGCGCCGACCCCGGCGAAGCCCTGCGCCTCCTGGACGACCACGCACCGGCCGGTCCTGCGCACCGACTCGGTGACGGTCTCGTCGTCGAAGGGGACCAGCGTCCGCAGGTCCACGACCTCCAGTTCGATCCCGTCCCCGGCGGCGGCCTCGGCCGCGGCCAGGGCCACCGGCACCGACGGGCCGTAGGCGACGACGGTGGCGTCACGCCCCGCCCGCCGGATCGCCGCCCGCCCGAACGGAAGTGCCCCGCGCGTCCCGAGGTCGGTGTCCTCGCGCGACCAGTACAGCTTCTTCGGCTCGAGGAAGACCACCGGATCGGGGTCCGCCACCGCGTCCCGCAGCAGCCAGTACGCGTCCTCGGCGGTGGCCGGGGTGACCACCTTCAGGCCGGGCGTGTGGGCGTAGTAGGCCTCGCTGGAGTCGCAGTGGTGCTCCACTCCGCCGATGCCGCCGGCGTAGGGCACCCGGATCACCATCGGCAGGCCGACGCGTCCGCGGGTGCGGTTGCGCGTCTTGGCGACGTGCGAGGCGATCTGCTCGAACGCCGGATACGCGAAGGCGTCGAACTGCATCTCCACCACGGGCCGGAACCCGCCCATCGCCATGCCGACCGCGAGCCCGACGATGCCGGCCTCCGCCAGCGGGGTGTCGAAGCAGCGCTGCTCGCCGAAGTCGCGGGTCAGCCCGTCGGTGATGCGGAACACCCCGCCGAGCGGCCCGACGTCCTCCCCGAAGACGAGGACCCGTCCGTCCTCGTCCAGCGCGTCGCGCAGGGCGGTGTTCAGTGCCTGCGCCATCGTGACCTTGGCCATGGTCGTCAGTCCTCCTGGGCCTGGGTGGTTTCGGCGAGCTCGGCCGCCAACTGGGCACGTTGCTCGCGCAGTTGCGGGGTCGGCTCGGCGTAGACGTGGTCGAACAGCTCCAGCGGGTCCGCCGCGGAGTCCGCATTCAGGCCGGCACGCACCCGGGCCGCCAGCTCCTCGGCCTCCTCCCGCAGGGACACCACGTCCCCGTCGGTGAGCGCGCCGCGCGAGCGCAGGTAGGTCTCCAGCCGGTCCACCGGGTCGGCGGCCCGCCACTGTTCGACCTCGTCCTCCTCCCGGTAGCGGGTGGCGTCGTCGGCGTTGGTGTGCGCGTCCATGCGGTAGGTGTGCGCCTCGACCAGGACGGGACCGTGCCCGGCGCGGGCGTGCCCGACGGCCGCGTTCAGCACCGCCAGCACGGCGACCAGGTCGTTGCCGTCGACCTGCTCGGAGCGCACTCCGTAGCCGATGCCCTTGTAGGCGAGTGCGGGCGCCGCGGTCTGCCGGGCCAGCGGCACCGAGATCGCGTACTTGTTGTTCTGCACGAAGAACACGACCGGCGACCGGAACACGGCCGCGAAGTTCAGCGCCTCATGGAAGTCGCCCTCGCTGGTCGCCCCGTCCCCGACGAGTGCCATCGCCACGCCGTCCCCGCCCGTGCGGCGCAGGGACTCGGCCATGCCGGTCGCGTGCAGCACCTGGGTGGCCAGCGGGGTGCACTGCGGGGCGACCCGGGTGGCGGCGGGGTCGTAGCCGCAGTGCCAGTCGCCGCGCAGCAGCGTCAGCACCTCGACCGGGTCGAGGCCCCGGGTCACCAGGGCGACGCAGTCGCGGTAGGTCGGGAACAGCCAGTCGTCGGGGCGCAGCGCGAGCACGGCGCCGATCTGGCAGGCCTCCTGGCCGCGGCTGGACGGGTAGACGGCGAGACGGCCCTGCTTGGTGAGAGCGGTCGCCTGGGTGTCGAACCGGCGGCCCAGGACCATCCGCCGCCAGGCCTCGCGCAGGGCATCGACCGGGGGCTCGGCGTAGTCGGCCGGCGGCCTCGCGACGGGGGCGCCGTCCTCGGCCACGAACCGCACCGGCGTCAGGGACGGCAGGAGACCCTGCACCGTCTGGCGGAGGCTCTTCACAGACATGGAGGGCACTCGCTTTCTCTGGACACTTGACAGGAGAATGGTGGCCATAGCGGAATATGTGTTCAATAGCTCGGCCATATCGGCGATGAACTGCCGGTGTGAAAGGTCAGGGAGGGCAAAGTGTCCGAGGAAATCTCGCTGCCGGGGGTGCCGGCCGGACGAACTGCCGTCCCGCTCGACGACATCGACCGGCAGATCCTCAGCCGGCTCCTCGAGGACGGCCGGATCTCGGTCCGCGCCCTCGCCGAGCAGGTGCACATCTCCCGGGCCAACGCCTACACGCGCATCGGCCGGCTCGTGGCCGAGGACGTCATCACCGGATTCACCGCACAGCTCAACGCCCAGCGGGCCGGGCTGGGCACGAGCGCCTACGTCACGATGAGCATCGACCAGAACGCCTGGCGGGACATCTCGCGCGAACTGCGGGCGATCCCCTACGTGGAGCATGTCGCCCTGGTGACGGGCGACTTCGACGTCCTGGTGCTGGTGCGCGCACCGGACAACCTGGCGCTGCGCAGGGTCGTCCTGGAGAGCATCCAGGGGGTGCCGGGCGTGCGCTCCACCCGCACCTGGCTCGTCTTCGACGAGGTGCGGGGGCGCGGCGCCACCTGGACGGACTGAGGACCCGCCGAGGACGGACCGGGGCGGTCACACGTTGATCAGCTCGGCGGCCGCCACCTGCGGCGCGTGCCTGCGCGAGCGCACCACCCGGAACCGTCCGGTGATGAAATGGGCACCCCCGCCCGGCAGGTCCGCGAGCGCCGAGGACGGGTCGGCGGGCAGGTCGTCGAGGTTCTCCACCAGATGTACCCCGGCGTCCAGCGCCGCCGTCTCGGCGGCCGCCAGCACCAGCGGGTCGGTGGAGTGCACCGAGGCGTACAGCGCGCCGTGCCGCGCCACCGTGTGCCGCAGCAGCGCCAGACTCTGCGAGGTCGAGTCGGTGCCCACCAGGAACGAGATCGCCCCGGGCCACTCGCGCGTGTAGACCCGCTCGTCCGAGGCGCGCAGCCGCACCAGCAGCGGGCTGCGCAGGTCGGCAGCCGGATGGTCGGGGTGGGGCACGGATCCGGAGGCGTGCAGGACCGGGCCGTGACGCGCGGCCTCCGCCAGGGCGTCGCGGACCTCGCCGGCGGTGACCGCCCCCAGCACCCGCGCCGCGCGGACGGGATGTCCGAGCAGCCGGTCCACGGCGTCGCCGACGTCGGCCCCCAGATCCCGCAGCGTCCGGTGCCCCTCGTCGGTGGGGAAGCCCCCTTCGGGCACCAGGATGTTCTGCGGTGTGGTGCGCACCGTGCCGTTGCACCGGCACGAGGAGAGGGCGAGACCCCGCACCAGGCCCCGGTAGTCGTCGGTCGAGTCCACCACCACCGTGTTCAGCCCGGTCCGGTTGGCGAACACCGCCGCCTGCCGGGCGTGCTGCTCCAGCCAGTCGGCGAAGCGCGCGGAGCCCGTGAAGTCGACGATGCGCACCGCCGGGTCCGTGGCCAGCCGCCGGTGCACCTGCCGCTCCGGCTCCGCCACCGCCAGCGTCACGAGGTCAGGGGAGTGACCGGCCTCCGCGAGCACCTGCCGGGCGACCCGCACCGTGATCGCCAGCGGCAGCACCGAGCGCGGATGCGGGGCCACGACGACCGGATTGCCGGTCACCAGGCTGGCGAACAGCCCCGGATAGCCGTTCCACAGCGGGAAGTCGGGACAGCCGACGAGCAGGGACACCCCGCGCGGCACCAGGGTGCAGGTGCCCCGCAGCGCGAGCGTCCGCCCACCCCGTTCGGCGCTCTCCCAGCGCAGGTCGGCCGGGACCCGTTCCGACTCGGCGAAGGCCTGCGCCACGGCTTCCAGGGCACGGTCCTGGGCGCGCGGACCGGCCGCGCGGAAAGCCGCCTGGAGGGGCTGACCGGTGGTGTGGTGCACCGCGAGGGCCAGCTCGTGACTGCGGGTGTTCAGCCGGCGCAGGATCTCCACGGCCACCCCGGCGCGCTGGTACGGCCCGGCCGTCCGCCAGCCGGCCGCGGCCCGCCCGGCCGCCGCGACCAGTTCCGCGGGATCGCAGCGCGGGTAGGAGATGGCCAGCGGGACGCCGTACGGCGACGACTCCGTGCGCACCCGGCCGAGCTCACCGGGCTGCCCCAGGTCGAAAGACCGCCCCAGCAGCGAACGGAACACCTTCCCCGCCGTGCGGGTCGATCTCATGCCCGCGTCGGCCGCGTCCTGACCGGTCGCCTCGGTGAAGGGGCGGCGGCACTCGCCGGCGGCGATCGCGCGCACCACGCTCTGCAGCAGTTCGCGGTGGCGCTCGTAGGGACCGGGGCGCATGGCCGTCAGCCTCTCCGGCTCGCCGCGAGCGCGAGCAGGGCGTCGTTCTCCTCCGGCAGCCCGATCGTCACCCGCACCCCCTCGCCGAGGAACGGACGGACCATGACCTTCCCGTCCGCGCAGTGCAGGGCGAAGTCCCCGGTGTCGCCGCCCAGCGGCAGCCAGACGAAGTTGGCCTGGGAGTCGGGCACCTCGTGGCCCAGCGCCCGCAACCGCCCGGTGACCCGGTCGCGTTCGGCGACCGTGAGAGCGGCCCGCCGGGCGACCTCCGCGCGCTCGCCGAGGGCGACGACGGCGGCCCGCTCGGCGAGCGCGCTCACACTGAAAGGGACCTGCGTCCGGCGCACGTGCGCGGCGATCCCGGGGGGCGCGACACAGTAGCCGACACGCAGTCCCGCCAGGCCGTACGCCTTCGAGAAGGTCCGCAGCACCGCCACGTTCGGCCGGTCCCCGAGCAGGGCCAGACCGTCGGGGACCACTGCGGGGTCGGCGTACTCCCGGTACGCCTCGTCGACCACGATCAGCACGTGGCGCGGCACCCGGTCCGCGAACTCCGTCAGAGCCCGCGCTCCGACCGCCGTGGACGTCGGGTTGTTGGGGTTGCACACGAAGACCAGCCGGGTCCGGTCGGTGACCGCCGCGGCCATGGCGTCGAGATCGAGGGCGTGGTCGCGCAGGGGCACCCGCACCGCCGTACCGCCCGCCACGGCGGTGAGGATCGGGTACGCCTCGAACGACCGCCAGCCGAAGACGACCTCGTCACCGGGCCCCACGACCGTGTGCAGCAACTGCCCGCACACCTCGGAGGAGCCGGCGCCCACCGCGATCCGCTCCGGCTCGACCCCGTGGTGCGCCGCCAGCGCCTCGACGAGCGAGGCGGCGTGCAGATCGGGGTACCGCGACACACCGCCGGCGGCTTCCGCGAGGGTGTCGGCCACCCCGGGCAGCAGGCCGTAGGGGGACTCGTTGCTCGCCAGCACGACGGACCCGGGCGGTTTGCGGCCCGGGACATAGGCGGGCAGCTGGGACAGGGACGCACGGACACGCACCATGCTGGACTCGCTTCTGCAGCGCTGGGGCCCGAGGCCTGGGCGTCGGGCACTTGACAGGGAAATCGTGAAGAGTGGACGACAATCGCTCAACTGTTTGGCGAATTCGGCTACGAATCGCCGAACATGGACCATCCGATCGGCAAACCGTCTTCCGGCGGACGCCTCGGGACCTTCGGTACGAGACGGACGGCGGGCCGTCCGCAGGGCGTCTCGCCGTCTCCATGATCACGGGACGGACACAGCGGGCCCTCGACGCCCCCGGCGCGGGCGGGGCCGCACCAGACTGCTCGCCGCCCGACCCGCCCCGTTCCGATCGAGGGAGACCATGCACAACACCCGGACCCGCCTGCGCCCCGGAGCCCTGACGGCGTGCGCGGCGGCTCTCGCGCTGTTCACCGCCGGCTGCTCGAAGGCCTCCCCGGACGCGCAGACCGGCGGCTGCCGGGCCGACGGCCACTGGTCGGGACGGGAACAGGCGGGGTGGCTGCGAAGCGCGGTGACCTTCAGCGGCACGGCCGGCGGGACCGACCCGTCGTACGAGGACGCGTCCGTCACCGTCCGGACACCGCGCACGGGCGATGCCCGGCCGCTGTGCGAGCCGCTCGCGGTGCAGGTCGAGTTCTGGACCCTCACGACGACGACGGCGGGCACGGAGACGTCCTCCGTCATGCGCTACCGGCTGGCCACGGACGGCGGCAGGACCCGCACCGTCGGCTTCCCCTCGGGCCTTCCCGCCGGACGGGAGGCCGCCTGCGTCGGCGTCCTGGTCGCGGTGTACGCGGGCGCGCCCCTGACCGGCGCGGAACTGCCGCGGAGCTCGCCGGACGGAGACGTGCGGTTCGCGACCGGGCGGATCGGCGCGTACCGGCTGCTCGGCCCGCGGGAGCCCGCCGCGGACTGCGCGGCGGACCGGCCGGCCGCGAGCGCCTCGCCCACCGGCTCGGGGAAGTGGGACGTCCACCATCCGTGACCGGCGCTCCTTCCCTCGGTGCCGGGGGAACCGCGCGCTCGCTTCCCGTCGTGATGCACCTACGGGCGTCCACACTCGTGGTCCCACAGGAGAGCAGAGGGGAGCGGTGTGGGGTGATTGGGCAAGATATGACGGGTCCATGAAGACATCGCCCGCTTGCGCGGGTACGGTCACCCAGGGGCGGCCGCCCGGAAACGATCACACGGCTTCGGCGGGGAATGGAGAGGCGCTGGTGCCAGCGTTGGACGGGACGACGACGATGCTGGTCGGCAGGGCCGAGGAGCTCCAGCGGCTCGACTCGGTGATCGGGGGCCTCGGGCAGGACGGCGTTCCCGCCGTGATCGACATCGTCTCGGACGCCGGCATGGGGAAGAGCCGGCTGCTGAGCGAGTTCTGCGCACGGGCACGGCGGCGCGGGCTGACCGTGCTCCGCGGCAGGGCCACGGAGTACGAGCGGCACACGCCGTTCCAGACGTTCACCGACGCGTTCGCCGACGCCGACCGTGCCTTTCTCGACTCGGAAGCCGTCCCCGAGGCGGCGGCGCCGGTGCTGCGCGGCGCCGACGGAGCCCGGACCGCCACGCCGGGCGCGGACCACCGCGACCGGTTCGGCCTCTACCGTGCCGTCGCGGACGTGCTCACCGGGCTCGGGGAGCGCGGCGGCCTGGTGATGGCCCTGGACGACCTGCACTGGGCGGATCCCGCGTCCCTGGAGTTGCTGGACCACTTGATCCGGCACCCCGTGAGGGGCCGGGTGCTGCTGGTCGTGGCCCGCCGGGAACGGCAGACACCGCACTCGCTCGCCGCCGCCCTGACCCGAGGCGTCGACACCGCGGCCGTACTGCCCATGGCGCTGCGCCCGCTGCCCGAGACGGAATCGATCGAGGCGCTGGCCCCCGACCTCCCCCCGGCCGACGCCAAGGAGATCTACGCGTCCAGCGAGGGAAATCCGCTCTGGCTCCTGTCGCTGCTGCACGCGTACCGGCACGGCACGCCCTCGCGCGGCACCACCGTCCGGACCCCGGGCGACACCGTGTCCGGGGTGCCGAGCGGGCTGGGAGCGCTGCTCCTGGACGAACTGACCGCGCTGACCGCCGCGCAGCGCCGCACCGTCGAAGCGGTCGCGGTCCTCGGCGACCACGCCACACCCGCGATGCTGGGTCTCACGGCCGGACTCCCCACGGCGGAGGAACTCGACGACTGCGTCGACGCCCTGGCGCGGCGCGATCTGCTGCGCCGGGCATCCGACGGCCGCTGGACGCTGCGCCACCCGCTGCTGCGGGCACTGGTCTACGAGAACACCGCCGCATCGCGCCGAACCGGGATCCACCGCGGCGCGGCGGACGAACTGGCCCGGGCCGGCGCCCCGGCCGCCGAGCGGGCCCATCACATCGAGCGGTCGCTGACCGGCTGGGACCCCGCGGCCGCGGCCGTGCTGAGCGAGGCCGCCGCCCAGTTCGCGCACACCGCGCCCGCGACCGCCGCCCATCTGCTGGACGTCGTCCTCCGGCTCATGCCGGACACACCCGTGTTCGCACAGCGGCGCGGGGAGCTGACCCTCGCCCGCGCCAGAGCCCTCGGCGTGGGCGGCAGCCTGCGGGAGAGCCGCGATCTGCTCCACACACTGATCAGCCGGTCCGAGCCGGACGGCACATCGCTGCGCGGGGACGCGATAGCGCTGTGCGCCATGATGGAACGCCACCTCGGACACTCCCCGGAAGCGATCGCCCTGCTGCAGCGGGAACTGGTCCGCCGCCCCGGACCCGAGCCCCGCCAGGCGGTCTCCCTGGGGCTGGCCCTCGGCATGGCCGCCCTCAACACCGTCTCCTACCCCGACGTGCGCGACGACATCGAGCGGACGCTCGCGGTGGCCCGTACCCACGGCGACCTCATGGGAGAGACGGGGACCCTGGCCCTGGCAGCGCTGGGAGAGGCCTACGAAGGGCGGACGGCGGCGGCCCGGGAGTTCGCCGACGCCGCGGCCGCGCTCGCGGACGGTCTGACCGACCCCGACCTCACCGGACCGTGCGAGTCGCTGGTCTGGCTGGCCTGGGCGGAAGCCCTGCTGGAGCGGTACTCCGACGCGGAACGCCACGCCGAGCGGGGCCTGGACATCGCCCGTCGCAGCGGCCAGGTCCATGTCCTGCCCCACCTGCTGAGCAGCAGGGCCTTCGTGCACCTGAACACCTGCCGGCTGCCGTCCGCCCTGGAGTCCGCCGAGGAGGCGGAGTCCGTCGCACGAGCCGTCGGCAGCAGCGACCTGCTGGCCTTCACCCTGTGCTTCAAGTCGCTCATCCTTCTCCTGCGCAGCCCCTTCGGGGACACCACCGCCCTGACGACCGCGGAGGAGGCCGTGGCCGCGGCAGGCGCGAGTGACCACTGGTGGGCCTCGCTGGCCAGGTGCGTGCTCGGCCACACGGCGTTCGTGAGCGGCGACCCGCACCGCGCCCAGGACACCATCCTGCAAGCCGGCGGCCCCGAACTGCTGGGGTTGCAGCCGTCCACCCGCCCCGGCCAGCTCGACACCCTCGTCGGCACCGCCCTCGCACTCGGCGACGCCGAGCAGGCCGCCCGCTGGGCCGCGCGAGCCGGCGCGGAAGCCGACCGGATCGGTCTGCACGGACAGCGCGCGGCGGCACTGCGCGCCGAGGCGGCGCTCGCCCAGCACCGCGGGGACAGCCGCGCCGCCGCACGCCTCTTCGAACGCGCCGCGCAGGCGTACGCCCCGTCCGGCGCGACGCTGTGGGAGGCGTACTCCCTGCTGCTGGCCTCCGTCCAGGCACAGGCCGCGGGCGACCGTCCGGGCGCCCTGGCGATGTGGGAGCGGGGCCGCCGTATCGCCGACGGCGGCGGTGCGCGCCTGCTGTCCGACCTCGCCGCACTCGTGCGGCCCGAGACCGAGGAGGCCTCGCACGTGCCCACCGAGCTCGACCAGCTCACCGCACGCGAAGGGGAGATCGCCGAACTCGTCGCCGAAGGACTCAGCAACCAGGCCATCGCGACGAAGCTGTACCTCAGCCGCCGTACGGTCGAGACCCACCTCTCGGCCATCTACCGCAAGACGTCCGTGTCGTCCCGTTCGGCGCTCGCGGGCCTCATGACGCGGGCCGCCCTCGGCCGGCGGGCCTGAACGGATCTCAGGCCGTGGCGTCCCGGTACTCGCCGAGCCAGCGGAACGCGCCCCCGCTCGCCCGGAACAGGTACATCGCGTCCGTGTAGCGGTAGGTGTGGGAGTCGTAGCGCAGTCGTTTGGTGATCCCCCGGTAGTCGGTCTCGCGCAACCGGCCCGTGATCGCGCCCCGCTCCGCACCCGACGCGCCCAGCTCGGCCATCGCCTTGGCCACGAACAGCGTCGCGTCGTACGCCTCGGCGGCATACCAGGGCGGAGCGGTGCCGAAACGCGCGCGGTAGGCGGCGACGAAGGACTTCGCGGCCGTCACCCGGGCCGGATCGAGGAAGGCGGTGGCGAACACCCAGCCCTCGGCCGAGTCGCCCGCCGAGGCGAGGAAGCGGGGGTCGAGCGCGCGCTGAGTGGCCAGCCGCGCACCGGAGTACCCGGCGGAGCGCAGCGCCCGGGCCAGCCGCGCCGCCCGCGCGTACCCGCCCCCGAACACCACCGCGTCCGCGCCCGCGGCCGTCACCGACTTCGCGAGGGCACGGAAGTCACCGTCCGTGTCGTCCCCGGCGGCGAGGGTGCGCCGGACCGTGGTGCGCTGCCCGGACCGCACCGCGTCGGCGACGCCCGAGCACAGCCGCCAGCTGAAGTCGCCCTCGGCCGCGTCGTCGACCAGGACCGTCGTGCGGGCCGCGACGGTGCGGACCAGGTACGCGACGACCGGCGCCGCCAGGGTCGCGTCATTGGGGCGGGTGGCCGCGTACACCCGGTACGTGGTGGGGGACACCTCGTCGAGTCCGACCGACACGCCGACCATCGGCAGCAGCGCCTGCTGGTAGAGCCCGAGAGTGGCCTTCGCGCAGGCGTCGGCGGTCGGCCCGAGCACCGCCCGGACCCGGTCGTCGGCCGCCAGCCGCCGGGCGACCCGCTGTGCGCCGGTCGTGCCGCCCTCGTCGTCGTGCACCTGCAGCGCCAGGTCGAAGCCGCGGCCGGACCGGGAGTTGAGGTGGCCGACGGCGAGCCGGACGCCGTTCTCCTGGGCGCGTCCCGTCGTACGGCCGCTGCCGGACAGGTCGGCGTGCAGGGCTACGACGAGCCGCGGGAGCCGGGTTGCGCCTCCCTGTCCCGAGGTGCGGCCGGGACCGCGTGTCGTCCACCAGGCCGCCGTTCCACCGGCCGCCGCGACCCCGGCGGCCGAGCCCAGCACCAGGAACCGGCGGCGCGTGGCACCTCCGCCGCGTACGGGATCCGTGTCGACCGCCGTCGTCGCCCCGGCCGCCCCGGACACCTCGGTCGCCGTGACGGCGGGCAGGGCGAGCACGGCGGCCGAACGCCGCGCGATCAGCCGGGTCAGCGGCTCCGGCAGCCAGCCCTCGGCCTCGCCCGCCCCGGCCTCGCCCGCTCCGTCCAGAGCGCGCCGTATCCCGGCCACGGCCGGCCGGGAGCCGGGATCCTTCGCCAGGCACGCCCGCAGCAGCGGCAGCAACGGCTCCGGCACGCCGTCCAGGTCCGGCTCGTCGTGGACCGTACGCATCAGCGTCTCGGCGGCGGAGCCGTGCCCGAACGGGCGCTCGCCCGTCACCGCGTACGCCAGCAGACAGCCGAACGAGAACACGTCACTGGCCGGCCCGATCTCCCGGCCCCTGCCCTGCGCCTGTTCGGGGGAGAGGAACCCGGGGGAGCCGACCACCATCCCGCTGGCGGTGAGCGCGGTGTCCTCCGGCATCCGGGCGATGCCGAAGTCGATCATCCGGGGCCCGTCGACCGCGAGCAGTACGTTGCCCGGCTTGACGTCCCGGTGCACCAGACCCGCCCCGTGCACCGCGTCCAGCGCCTCGGCCAGCCGCGCGCCCAGGACGCGCACGGACCCGTACGGCAGCGGCCCGCACTCCGCCACCGCCTCCGCCAGCGACGGCCCCGGCACGAACGCCGTGGCGAGCCAGGGAGACTCCGCGTCCGGGTCCGCGTCGAGCAGCGGTACCACCCAGGCGTCGACGACCCGGCCCGCGGTCTCCACCTCGCGGCGGAAACGGGCCCGGAATCCCGGGTCGTCCGCGTGCGGCGCGCGGATCACCTTCACCGCGGCCAGCGCACCGCCGGGGGAGCGGGCCAGGTACACCACGCCCATGCCGCCCGCGCCCAGCCGGAGCAGCAGCCGGTAGCCCCCGATCCTGGCGGGGTCGGCTCCGCGGAGCGGCTCCATCAGCGCCGCCGCGTCACGTCGACACCTGGTACGGCGCCACGCCCTGGTAGGCGAACCGGCCGCCGTCGACCTTCCACAGGTAGACGCCGCTGCCGTCGATGACCAGTGCCCCGGTCGTCCTGTCGAACGCGAGGTTCCTGCTGATGCCCTTGTAGGTGGCCGAGCGCAGCGCCGTCGTCAGGTTCTGCCGGGTGCGGCGCCCGGCGGTCAGTCCGCCCAGAGTCCGCAGGGCGAGCTGCGCGACGTCGTACGTCTCCACGGCGTACCGTGCCGGATCCGCGTCGAAACGCTTGCGGTACGCGGCGGTGAACGCCTTCGCCTCGGGCGCCGCGGTGGCGTCCATGACCGGGGCGACGATCGCCCAGCCGTCGGCCGCGTCCCCCGCTGCGGACAGGAAGCGGTCGTCGAGCACCCCTTGGGCGGCGGTCCGGGCCCCCTTGAACTCACGACTCGTCAGCTCCCGGGCCAGCAGCGCGGCCCGGTCGTGGTAGCCGGCGAAGACGACGGAGTCCGCGCCACCGGCGAGCAGGGCGTCCAGGGTCGGCCCGAAGTCGGTGCGCAGGGCGCTGACCACCTTCGGCACGGCCGGCTGCCGTTCCTTCCGCAGGATGTTGGCGAGGGTGCTGCTGATCTCCCAGCCGTAGGTGTCCGCCGCCCGGTCGTCGACGATCCCGACCGTGCGCGACTTCGCGGTGCCGCGCAGATACGCGTCGAGGTAGAACGGCAGGATCGTGTCCGTCACCCGGGCGTGCAGGAAGGACCGGCTGCCCATCACCCCCAGCACGGTCGCGCCGGGCGACACCGCGATCAGCGGCAGCGAGGCGGCGTCGTACGTCGCCAGCGCGGCCAGGGCGGTGGCGTCCGTGGTGGGACCGATCACGGCCAGCACGGAACGGTCGGCGACCAGCTTTTTGGCCGCCGCGACCGAGCGGGCCGGATCGCCGCCGTCGTCCACTGTCTTCACGGCGAGCGTGAACGGCTTGTCCGCACGGGAGTTGAACTCGTCGACCGCGAGCCGCAGCCCCCGCTCCTGAGCCCGGCCGACCGTCTTCTGGTCGCCGGACAGGTCGGCGTGCAGACCGAGGGTGTGCACCGGACCGGTGGCCGCCGGGGTCGGTTCGTCGTTCCCGCCGTCACCGGAGAACGCCGCCCACACGGCCGCTCCGCCCCCGGCCGTGACGGCCGCGGCGCCTGCCGTCAGCAGGAGGAACCGGCGTCTGCCGACGCCACGGGACGCCGACTGCGAGGCCGTGCCGTCCGCCGGTGTGGCGCCGCCGGAGGCGGTGCCCCCGCCCGAGGTGCCGGCGGACGCGGGGTCGACCTCGGTGTCGTCGATCGAGGGCAGCGCGAGCCCGGCGGCCGACCGCTCCGCGATCAGCCGGACCAACGGCCCGGGCAGCCAGTCCTCTTCGCCGGGAACCGCGTCCTCGGACGCTTCGGGGCGCACGGCCCGCAGGGCCTCGCGCGGATCGGGAGGGGAGGCGGGTGCGCTCGCCGTGAGGGCCTCGGACAGCGATCCGGCCGTGGGCCGCAGCTCCGGATCCTTCTCGAGACAGCCGCTCACCACCTCGGCGAGCTCCGCCGGGACACCCTCCACGTCCGGCGCGTCGTGCACCGTGCGGTACAGCAGCGCGTCGATCGTCCCGGTGCCGAACGGAGGACGGCCGGTCGCCGCGAAGGCCAGCACACAGCCCAGGGAGAAGACGTCTCCGGCCGCTCCCGGGTCCCGCCCGCCCCGCGCCTGTTCCGGCGGCAGGAACCCCGGCGTGCCGACCACGACACCGGTCGAGGTGAGCGCGGGGTCCTCGGGATCGCGGGCCACACCGAAGTCGATCAGCCGTGGTCCGTCGAGCGCCAGCAGCACGTTGCCGGGCTTGACGTCCCGGTGCACGAGACCGGCGGCATGCAGTTCCCCGAGCGCCTCGGCGAGCCGGGCACCCAGCACCCTGAGGCTCGGCGCGGGCAGCGGACCGTGCGCGGCGACGGCCTCACCCAGCGAGGGGCCGGGGACGAACGCGGTCGCGAGCCAGGGCTGATCCGCCCCGGGATCCGCGTCCACGAGGGACGCCACCCACGGGCTGGTCATCCGGCGGGCGGTGTCCGCCTCGCGCCGGAACCGCTCCCGGAAGTCGCCGTCCTCGGCGTACTCGGCCTGGATCACCTTCAGCGCGACCAGGGTTCCGCCGGCCGAGCGGGCCAGGTACACCACACCCATGCCGCCCGCGCCGAGCCGTCCGAGCAGCCGGTAGCCCGCCAGCCTGGCGGGGTCGGAGGTACGCAGCGGCTCCATCACTTCCCTTTCAGCCGCTGCTCGACGCGCGTCAGCATCTGAGCCAGGGCCTTGCTGCCCAGTTCGTTGAGTTCCTGATCGGTGTGCCCGGTGCCGCCCGTCACGGAGACGGCCACGACGACCGTGCCCAGCCGGGCGACCATCCACCGGTACGACTGCGCGGTACCGCCGTCCTCGGCGAACTGCCCCGCCTCCAGCACGGAGTCGTCGGCGTACTCCTGCTCCCGGGCGCCGAAGGGCGTGCCCAGCGACATCAGACCCGTGATCCGCTCGCTGGACCGGGGCCGCTGTTCCGGGCAGCGCAGCACCTCTTCGAGGGTGGTGCTCAGCTGTTCGTCGGCGCCGAGGACGGAGGCGTGCACGCTGGCGACGGCCGTCACCTTGACCGCGCTCCTGCCTCCTCCCGCCGGCAGCCGGCTGTAGCGGGACGTGCTCGCCAGCACCCCGCGCGGCAGCTTCTCCCGCTCCCACCGGCAGCTCTCGTCCAGCACGGCCCAGGTCCCCGGCGTGCTCTCGGCCGGATCCTGGGCGACGAAACCCCGGCCCCAGTCGGCCGGGGCGAGCACGACCGACCCGGCCAGCCGGCCCCCGTCCTGCGAGGTCCGGGGGACGAGGGAGGCATCGGGCGTGAACACGGAGGAGGCGGGGGAGGAGGCGGACGCGCCGCCCGACGGGGTCGCCGCCCCGGCGCCCGGCGAGGCAGAGGCCGTCGCCGCGTCGCTCTGCCGGGAGGGCCCGCTGCCGGTCGCCTGGGCCGAGCATCCGGCCAACAGACTCCCCGCCACCAGCCAGGTCGCCCAACTACTTCGTGTTCCCCGGGCGTTGCCTGTCACTCAGTCCCCTCAACACCGTGCGCCGCTTCCGAAGATCACAACCTAGACGTCGGGCGGGCAACGAACCTCAGTAGAACCACGTAACCGGCTACGTATTCCGCCACTTCGGCTGCCCGCGCTGAGCCGGTGGCACGGTGCGGCGGGCCCGCCCCACCGGCCCTGACACGGCGTCGGCCGTCGGGCGCAGACACTCGATGAGGTAGTCGCCGCTGTCCGGGTCGAGGGTCACCCCATGGGTCTCGCTGCGGAAACCGGGGAAACGACGGTCGAAGGACTCCAGGGCGCAGAGGTAGCGCAACAGCGGGCCGTCGGGTGCGCCGACGCTCTCGCCGGGCATGAGGACGGGAATGCCGGGCGGGGTGACGGTGACCATGGCGGCGGCCACCTGCCCTGCCGCGTCGGCGAGCCGCACCCGGTGCGTGCCGCCGCGGATCAGCCGCTGGTAGCACAGCTGGGGCGGGGCGACCGGCTCCGGCAGCTCCCGGAACGCGCTGTCCAGCAGCTCGACCAGGCCGGTCGAACGCAGCTGGTCGTGCATCTCCTGGCACAGCTCGCGCAGGGTCAGCCCGGCGTAGCGCCGGGGGTGTTCGGCGACCAGCGCGGGCAGCACACGGTCGAGGCGGGCGTTCTCGTCGTGGAGGGCCTTGAAGTCCATCAGGGCGTCGAGGAGGGTCCCCCACTTGCCCTTCGTGATGCCCATGGAGAAGAGGACGAGCGTGGTGTAGCTGTCGGTCTTCTCCACCACGATGTTCCGCGTGGCCAGATACGCGGTGAGCACCCGGGCCGGGATGCCCCGGTCGGCGGTCTCCCCGGTCGCGTCGATGCCGGGGCAGGTCAGGGTGACCTTGATCGGATCGAGCAGGCAGTAGCCGTCGGTCAGCCCCGGGAACCCGTGCCAGGCGGCGCCGGGCTCCAGCTGCCAGCACGACGGCTCGGTGCGCAGCAGGTCGGCGGGGGCCTCGTCGAAGGGCAGGCGGGCGCCGGTGCCCGGGTCGGTGACCGTCTCGGGCTGCCACACCCCGAAGAACCACGGCGGCCGGTCGCCGGCCTCCTCGATCCTGCGCCGGATGCGGACCATCTCCTGGCGGAACCGGACCGCCTCGGTCACGGCCTCGTCGAGCAGCCAGTGGCCCTGCGGACCGTCCATCATGGCGGTCGCCACGTCCAGCGAGGCGATCATCGGGTAGAGCGGGGAGGTGGTGCCGTGCATCATCAGCGCCTCGTTGAACCGGTCGTGTTCGACGGGCGCCCTGGGGGCGGGCCTGACGTGGATCATCGCGCTCTGCGAGAGGGCGGCCAGCAGCTTGTGGGTGGAGTGCGTCGCGAAGACCGTCGGCCGGTCGGGGCCGGGGAAGGTGTCCTCGTCCACCGACATGCCGTACCGGCCTGCGTAGAGCGGGTGGAACCGGGCGTACGCGAACCACGCCTCGTCGAAATGCAGCCGGGGGGAACTCGCGGCGAGCGCCCGCGCCGCCGCCGAGGCGTCGTAACACAGGCCGTCGTAGGTCGAGTTGGTGAAGACGGCGTACTGGGCGTGCGGCGGCGCGGCCTGCCCGGTCAGCGGGTTCGCCGCGATCCGGGCCGCGACCGAGTCCGCCGCGAGCTCCGCCGGGGGGAGCGGTCCGGCCAGCCCGTAGCCGTTGCGGGTGGGGACGAGATAGACCGGGCGCGCACCGGACACGACCAGCCCGTGCAGCACCGACTTGTGGCAGTTGCGGTCCACCAGCGCGATCTCGTCACGGGTTGCGCTGAAGTGGCCGACCACGCGGTTGCAGGTGGAGTCCCCGTGCAGCACGAAGTAGGTGAGGTCGGAGCCGAACACGCGGGCGGCGTTGCGCTCCGCCTCACCGATCGGGCCGGTGTGCTCGAACAGCGAGCCGAGTTCACCGACGGAGATCGACAGGTCGCTGCGCAGCAGCCGCTCCCCGAAGTAGTCGTGGAAGGCCCGCCCCGCGGGAGACTTCAGCAGGGCGACACCGCCGGAGTGGGCCGGGGTGTGCCAGGAGTACTCGTGGGCGTCGTCGAAGCGGCGCAGCGCCCGGAAGAAGGGCGGCAGGACGGCATCCCGGTAGGTCCTGGCGGCGGTGGTGATCCGGCCCGCGATGAACCCCGGCGTGTCCTCCAGCGGCCACACGTATCCCACCACCGACTCCGACACCCACAGCGGCAGGTCCCGTACGCCGTCGTCGGTCATGACCAGGAAGACCGGCAGGTCCCGGAACCGCCGGCCGATGGAGCGCAGCACCCCGGCACCACCGGGCTCGCCCTCGCGGCGCCCTCGGTCCGGAAGGTCCCAGGCGACCAGCGCCGCGGTCAGCCCGGCCTCCGTGCGCAGCACCGCCTCCGCGTCGGCGACGTCGACCGCCCAGCGGACGTCGAACCCCCGCGTCTCGATCGCCGTGCGGATGCGCACCAACTGCCGGGCGCCGGCGCTCTCGTCCCGTGGATGCTCCGGTACCGCGACCAGAATCCCGCTGTCCGCCATGCGTCCCCCTCCTCCCGGCGCCGGCGCGCCGCCCCGCCCAGTCTGCGAGCGGACGGGCCGCACACGCGTCGGCCCGGCCCCAAACCACCCGCAGGACGGAACGAGGCCGACCGCGGCTGACCACGTCGGCAGGACAGGCCCCGGTCTCCGGTCACAGGCGTCGGGTGGTCCGCGGCCAGGGCGTGACACCCTGACCCGGGCCGCACTCACCGGAATGGCGTAGCGCCGAAACGATCCACTGGGTGAACGGCGCCCGTTTCGGCCAACAGCCGGTGGCCGGGCGAACATCCTGGGGCGGATGTCCGATCGGCCTGCGGATCCGGGTTTCCCCCGGGACGCGGGTTCCCCATCCGGTTGAGGAGTTCTGTCATGCGTGTTCGCCGATTGATGACGGGTGTTCTCGGTTCCGCCGCCCTCGTGTTCACGTCGCTGGGCGCGACGACCGCCGCCGCGGGTCCGGCGGCCGCCAACCCGTGCGGCTTCTACGAGACCGCCTCCGACGCCTACTACAACCACTGCACCTCCGACGGCTCACGGGTCGTCATCAAGGTGGACGTCGCCTGGGCGTCCGACTACGAGCGATGCGTCGGCCCGGGCACGACGTGGCTCGGTTCCGCCGACAAGATCCAGGGCGCCCACTACGTCGGCCGCACCTGCTGATCTGCCGTCACCCGAGGGGCAGGCACGGAGGAGGGGGCCGGGCCGCCGCGTCTGTGCTGCCTGGGTGCACCGCACCCAGGCAGCACACGTCCTGGTGGGCGGTCACCGATCCGCCGAGACTCGGTGCCGTACCGAACGTGCCCCACCGAAACGGGAGAACAGGCATGACGCACGCAGGCAAGGTCGTCGCGGTCACCGGAGCGAGCAGCGGGATCGGAGAGGCGACCGCCCGCCGGCTCGCCGCCGACGGCCACCGACTCCTCCTCGGAGCGCGGCGCACCGATCGTCTCGAGACGCTCGCCAAGGAGATCACCGCCGCGGGTGGCACCGCGCACTACCGTCGGCTGGACGTCACGGACGCCGCCGACGTGCGGTCGTTCGTGGCCGCCGCCCGCGAGCGCCACGGCCGACTGGACGTGATCGTCAACAACGCCGGCGTGATGCCGCTCTCGCCGCTCGACGCGCTGAAGGTCGACGAGTGGGACCGGATGATCGACGTGAACGTGCGCGGTGTACTGCACGGCATCGCCGCCGCGCTGCCCGTGATGCGCGCCCAGGGCGGCGGGCACGTCGTGAACATCGCCTCCGTCGGCGCGTACGAGGTCTCACCCACCGCCGCCGTGTACTGCGCCACCAAGTTCGCCGTCCGCGCCATCTCCGAGGGGCTGCGGCAGGAGTCCGCCGGGGACATCCGGGTCACCCTCGTCTCGCCGGGCGTGACCGAGTCGGAACTCGCCGACGGCATCTCCGACGCCGCGGCCCGGGAGGCCATGAAGTCGTACCGCGCGGTGGCCCTGCCCGCCGCCGCCGTCGCGGACGCCATCGCCTACGCCGTGTCCCAGCCCGCAGAGGTCGACGTCAACGAACTCGTCGTGCGGCCCGCGGCAAGCGCCCAGTGACCGTGGAAGGGCCGGTGTGTTCCGCCGAGTCGGGGGCAACCGGACTTCACGCGGTACGACGGCTCGGCCGAAAGACGGGACGGACACCATGCTGGCGATCATCTCTGCGATTCTCTTCTTCTTCGCCTTCCTGATCAACGCGGCGGAGATCTCGACGAACGACACCTTCACCTCGACCAACGTGATGCTGCTCGGACTCACCGTCCTGGCCCTGCACCTGGCGGGCGTCGGCAGCGGATGGTCGGTGCGCGGCCGCAGACACTGACACCCCGGCACCGGCACCGTCAGGAAGTGGCCTCACGGATGCGGGTCAGGAGGGTGCGCAGCTGGGCGCGGTCATCCGCGCTCAGCGCGGCCGTCGCCTCGGCGAGCGCGAGGCGGTCCACCTCCTCGGCCTCGCGGTGGCATTCCAGCCCCTTTTCGGTCAGGCGCAGCAGGAACGCCCGCCGGTCGTGCGGGTGGCGGACCCGTTCGACCAGGCCGTCGCGTTCCAGGCTGTCGACGATGCTGGTCGTCGTCCGTGCCGCGACGCCCGTCATCTCGCTCAGGTCCCGCATCCGAAGGGGCTCCTTCGCCCGCGCGAGCATCCGCATGGCGCGCAGCCGGGCGACGGACGCGCCACCGGTCCGCAACCGGGCCTCCACGAACCGGCGGAGCTGGTGGGTGGTCTCGTAGAGCTCGTCGACCAGGACGTCGCTGCTGCCTTGCACTGCCATGCCGCTCCCCGTCTCCCCGGTCCCCGGTGCACCGGAAACCCGATTCTATGAGCATCCACATAGTGAGTATGCTCAGCATGTGTCGCCGTTCCCTCACCGTCCCCGCCCCTCCATACCCTCCCTCCGTCTCGGCCAGCGGCTGGTCGTCCCCGTCATGTGTGTCAGCGTGACCTTCATCGCGATCGTCGACGGAGCGATCACCACCGTCGCGCTTCCCTCGATCGCCCGCCAGTTCCGGCTGACCACGGCCGCCCTCGACGGGGTGGTCGTCGTCTACCCCGTCTGCCTGGCCATGGCCATCCCGGCCTCCGCCTGGCTGGTGGAACGATTCGGCGGCAAACGTGTCCTGCTCACCGCGCTCGCCGCCTTCCTCGGCTCGTCCCTGCTGTGCGGCACGGCCGCCGGTCTCGCCCAACTCGTCGCCTTCCGCGCGGTCCAGGGACTGTCCGCCGGCGTCCTCTTCCCGGCCTCCGCGGCCCTGCTCTTCGCCACCTTCACCTCGTCCGAACAGGTGCGGATCTCCCGCTACATGATCGTCCCGCAGCAGATGGCCCCGGCCGCGGCTCCCGTCCTCGGCGGGCTGCTGGTGGACCACCTGTCCTGGCGCTGGGTCTTCTACGTCAACCTGCCGGTGGGTGTCCCGGTGGTGCTGTTCGGCATGCTGTTCCTGGCCGAGCACCGCGGCCGCCCGCCCGGCCGCTTCGACCTGACCGGGCTGCTGCTGAGCGCGGCGGGCCTGGGAGCGGCGATGTTCGGCCTCTGCGAGGGCCCCAACCGAGGCTGGTCGAACGGCGTCGTGGTCACCGCACTGGTCCTCGGCGCGGTCCTGCTCGCCGCCGCCGTCACCTTCGAACTGCGCACCACCGAACCGCTCCTGAAGCTCCGTCTCTTCGCGGACCGTCTCTTCCGCGACACCAACCTGATCAACCTGGTCGGTCTGATTCCGATCCTCGGCGCCATGTACCTCGGCCCGCTCTTCCTCCAGCAGGCGCAGGGCCGCACCGCTCTCGAATCCGGCACCACCACCTTCCCCGAGGCCTTCGGCGTGCTGCTGACCGTCCAGGTCGCCGGCGTCCTCTACGCCCGCGTCGGTCCGCGGATCATCGTCGGCTGCGGCCTGGCGGGCGTGAGCGTGGTCCTGCTGCTCTTCGCCACCTGCGACCAGGACACCGGCCTGTGGACCTTCCGCGTCTACATGTTCCTGCTCGGCATCGCCATGGGCGGGGTGTTCATGCCGACGACCGTGGCCTCGCTCGCCAACATCGCCCGGGAGGACCTGGCCCAGGCCTCCACGCTGAACACCGTGGTGCGCCAGACCGGAGGGGCTCTCGCGCCGGCGGCGGTGACCACGGCCCTGGTCCTGGGCACCCCGGCCGCGGCCGCCACGGATCCGCCCGTCGCCGCCTACCAGCACGCCTATCTCGCCCTCGCGGCCATCGCGGCGGTGACATCGGTCTTCGCCTTCACCCTGCCGGACGCCCCGGCCCGCGCCGCCGCGGGCGGCACCACCGTCTCGAGCCGGTCCGCCCGTCCCCGGCCCCGCCATGAGAAAGCCGGCTGACGGGTCGTGACGGCTCCAGGGCGTCCGGATGCCGACGCCCGCCCCTTCGCGAACATCCCGTCACAGCGGCACCATGGGCATCGGCCGGCGTGCCGTACTCCCGGCCGGCGCCACGCGGTGAGCGGGCCGCGGGCGCGAGTATGCTCATGACAGTTGTCGGTCGGCAACAAAAGGGTTGGGCGCGCAGGGTGGGGAAGCCGGGACAATGGTGACGTCGCAACCGCAGGCCGCAGGCGCGGCCGCCCCCGGCATCGACGGCGCCGGGCTGGTGCGGCAGTGGCGCGAGCCGTCCGTCCTGCTGGTCGAGGACGATGCCGGCGACGCGTTACTGGTGGAGGAACTGGTCGCCGACAGCGCTCTGACGATGCGTCTGCGGTGGGTGCGCTCGATGGCAGAGGCCCGCGCTGTGCTGGCCCGGGAGACGCCCGACTGCGTGCTGCTGGACCTGCACCTTCCGGATGCGCACGGGCTTGAGGCGGTCTCCCGGATCCGGACGCACGCCGACCAGGTCGCGGTGGTCGTGCTCACCGGGACGGCCGAGGAGGAGACCGGACTGGCCGCCGTGGCGGCGGGCGCCCAGGACTACCTGGTCAAGGGCCGGGTCGAACCGGACCTGTTCGGGCGGGCCGTGCGCTACGCCATCCAGCGCAAGCAGGCCGAGCTGGCGGCCGTGGCCCTGCAGGCCAGCCAGATGCAGGCCCAGGAGAACGCTCGCCTGGAACGGGGCCTGCTGCCGCGTCCGCTGCTGCGCGGCGACGGCGTCGAAGCCGTGGCCCGCTACCGTCCCGGCCGCTCCCAGGCCCTGCTGGGCGGTGACTTCTACGACATCGTGCAGAGCACGGACGGCACCGTCCACGCGCTGATCGGGGACGTGTCGGGGCACGGGCCCGACGAGGCCGCCCTGGGAGTGGCCCTGCGGATCGCCTGGCGCACCCTCGTGCTCTGCGGAGTGACCGGCGCGCAGCAGGTGACACGGCTCGAGGAGATCCTCGTGGCCGAGCGGGCCCGGACCGAGGTCTTCGCCACCCTGACCAGCCTCACCGTGACGCCGGGCGCCGGGCATGTGCGGATCACGCGAGCCGGACATCCGGGGATGCTGCTGCGCACGGCGTCCCACGTGGAGTGGGTGGAGGTACCGGCCGGGCCCGCGCTCGGCGTGCTGCCCGGCCGCGCCCGCTGGCCGGTCGAGGAACTGCACGTGCCGGACAGCGCGGCCGTGGTGCTGTTCACCGACGGTCTGTTCGAGGGGCATGTCGGCCGCGGCACCGAGCGGCTGGGGGAGGAGGGCCTGCTGCGCCTCGCGCGGGACGTGGGCGCGCTGGGGCCCGAGGCCTTCGTCGACGGGCTGATCGAGCGTGCGGAGGACCTGGCGGAGGGGCAGGGCGGCCTGGACGACGACGTGGCCGTCCTGCACCTGCGCTGGAACACGGGACGGCCGCAGGCAGGACGGGGTCGGAGAACAGAGTGAGCGGAGCACAGTGAGCAGGGACGAGACCCGCCGGACGTGGAGCGGCCGCCGGCTGACGGTCCAGGGGTGGTTCCACCTGGTGCTGTCCCTGATGATGCTGCTGGTGGTCGCCGGCAGCCTGGTCGGGGCGGGTCTGCTCGGCCGGACCGCGGACACCAGCGACCAGTTGGCCGACCGGGTCCTGCCGGCCCGGACCGAGGCCTACCGCCTGCAGTCGGCCCTGGTGAACCAGGAGACCGGCGTTCGCGGTTACGCCATCGCCGCCGACCCCCAGTTCCTCGAACCGTACTCCCAGGGCAGACGCGACGAGGCCCGCTCGGCCGCCCGGCTGCGCACCCTCGTCGGTGACCACACGACCCTCCTCGCCGACCTGAAGGCGGTCGAGGAACAGGCCGCCCACTGGCGCCGCACCTACGCCGAACCCCTCGTCGCCGGTGTCACCGTGGGGCACCCGGGGACCATCGACACCGCGACCGCCGAACGGGGCAAGAAGGCGTTCGACCGGCTGCGCGCCCTGGCCGCCGCGCAGGACGCCGACCTGGCGCGCACCGTCCGCGACGGCAAGGACCGGCTGGAGCGGTCACGGACCCTCCGCACCGTGATCCTCACCGCCATGGTCGTGACCTTCCTGCTGACCGGCGCGGTCCTGGCCGTACTGGTCCGGCTGCTGGTGGCCAGGCCGCTCGCGGCACTGCGCGAGTCCTCCCGGAGGGTCGCTCGCGGCGACTTCGGCCATGTCATCACCGGCGGAGGCCCCAGGGACCTGACCGCGGTGGCGCTGGACGTGGAGTACATGCGGCAGCAGATCGTCGCCGAACTCGACGCCTCACGCCGCCGGCGGGACAGCCTCACCCGGCAGGCCGAGGCCCTCGACGCCCAGGCCGTGGAACTGCGGCGCTCCAACGCCGAACTGGAGCAGTTCGCCTACGTCGCCTCCCACGACCTGCAGGAGCCGCTGCGCAAGGTGGCCTCCTTCTGCCAGCTGCTGGAGAAACGCTACGGCGAGAAGCTGGACGACCGCGGCCGGCAGTACGTCGACTTCGCCGTCGACGGCGCCAAACGCATGCAGGTGCTCATCAACGACCTGCTCACCTTCTCCCGCGTCGGCCGAGTCAACGACGCCCGACTGCCCGTCGGCCTCGACCAGGCGCTCGACCGGGCCCTCGGCAACCTGGACACGGCGGTGACCGAGGCCGGTGCCACGCTCGAACGGCCGGAGAAGCTGCCCGAGATCGTCGGGGACCCCCTGCTGCTCGCCATGCTCTGGCAGAACCTGGTCGGCAACGCCGTCAAGTTCCGCCACCCCGACCGCACTCCGCACATCCGCATCACATGCGAGGAGCATCCCGAAGACGCCGGCACCTGGCTCCTGAGCGTCACCGACAACGGCATCGGCATACCGCAGGAGTTCGCCGAGAAGGTCTTCGTCATCTTCCAGCGGCTGCACAGCCGGGACACGTACGGCGGCACCGGCATCGGCCTCGCACTCTGCAAGAAGATCGTCGAGTACCACGGCGGCCTGATCTGGATCGACACCGTCAACGGCGAGGGCACCCGCTTCCGTTTCACGCTCCCGGCCGTCGCACAGACGCCGGACGCCCCGCACGACACCGAGGAAGAGGCCCTGGAATGACCACACCCGCCGCCACCCCGATCGACGTCCTCCTCATCGAGGACGACCCCGGCGACGAGCTCATGACGCGCGAGGCGTTCGAGGACAACAGGATCGGCAACACCCTCCACGTGGTCCGCGACGGCGAAGAAGCACTCGACTTCCTCTACCGGCGCGGCGAACACACCGACGCGCCGCGGCCCGATCTCGTCCTCCTCGACCTGAACCTGCCCAAGTACGACGGCCGTCAGGTGCTCGAGAAGATCAAGTCCGACCCCGACCTGTCCCACATCCCCGTCGTGGTCCTCACCACCTCCGCCGCGGAGGAGGACATCCTGCGCAGCTACAAACTGCACGCGAACGCCTACGTCACCAAGCCCGTCGACCTCGACCAGTTCATCGCCGCGGTGCGCCAGATCGACGACTTCTTCGTCCAGGTCGTCCGTCTGCCCCGCATCCACCGCTGACGACGTCCCGCGATCCGGTCCACCGAGGGCTTCGCCGGGCGCGCTCCTCATCCCCGTCACCGCGGCCGCAGTCGAGACCTTCCCGGGGAATCCGGTTGCGGCGGACCCCTGTGCCGGGTGAGCCACCCGCATGGAGGAGACCACCGGGCCGGCGCAGCGGACGGGGCCGCGGCGAGCCGACCGGGTGGTCACGACGCGCCCGGATCGACGGCACGGTCCGGCCGTGCTCGCGGCCCTGATGCCGGCCGCCTTCACCTTCAACACCGCGGAGAACCTGCCGGTCGGTCTCCTGGAGCTGATCTCCGGGAACCTGGGCGTGTCGGTGCCGGCGGTCGGTCTGCTGGTCACCGGCTACGGAGTGACGGTCGCCGTCGCGTCCGTGCCGCTCGCCCACGTCATGCGGGCGGTGCCCCGGCGGCATGTGCTCACGGGCGTGCCGGCGGCGCTGGTGGTGTCCAGTCTGGTCGCCGCGGCGGCCACTTCCTACGGTCTGCTCCTGGCGGCCAGGCTGCTGACCGCGCTCGCGCAGGCGCTGTTCTGGGCCGTGATGGGGCCGGTCGCGGTGGGTCTGTTCGCGCCCGGCGTCCGTGGACGCGTGGTCGGCGCGCCGTCCGTCGCCGGTTCGCTCGCCCTCGTGCTCGGCGTGCCGGCCGGGACCTGGCTGGGCCGGCACAGCGGCCGGCCGGTACCCGTCGCCGTGCCGGCGGCGCTGGGACTGCTCTCTCTGATGACGATCGCGGTCCGGCTGCCGACGACGCCTCCGCGGGAGGAGAGCGCCGCCTACGGAACGGCTCCCGACGTCCGCCGGTTCGGGACCGTGCCGGCGGCCGGGGCCCTGTCCGCCACGGGGGCGTTCGCCGGATACACCTACATCGTGAAGTTCCTGGGCGACGTGCGCGGATTCGCCCCGGGCACGGTCAGCGCGCTGCTCGTGGCGTTCGGCACCGCGTGTCTGGCCGGGGTGGGCATTGCCGGGGCACTGCTGCACCGGTTCCCGCAGGGCGTGCTGGGCGCCGCCGTCGCCACGCAGGCGGTGGGCATGCTCGGCCTGTACGCGGCCGGCACCGATCGCGTGGCGGCGGTGGGGTTCCTGGTGTTGACGGGCGGTGCGCTCGGGCCGGTGTTCATGGCCGCCCAGAACGCGATGCTGCACTGCGCACCCGGCCGGACGGAGATCGCGCCGGCGGCGAACTCCGGTTCCTGCAACGCGGGTATCAGGGCGGGCGCGGCGATCGGGGGAGCGGTCCTGCCGCTCGCCGGTGTGCGGGGCGCCTTCCTCGTCGGCGGGCTGCTGACCGTCGGCGCCTGCGCGGTGCTGCTCGGCGGGCGTGCGCCGGTGAGGCGCACGGCGCCGTGAACGCGTGCGGGGAGCGGAACTGTCCCGCCCGCGGGGTTCGTCTTCGGGTGGACGGGATCAAGGGGTGGGAGTGGCATGGCGGAGCGGGTGGGACCGTGGGGTGCCGGTGGGGCCGCGAGGTGGCGGCCGGTCCGGGAGCGGGGGTGGGTGACGGCCGCCGTGGCGGTGCTGACGGCCGGACTGCTGGTGTTCCCCAGGGCCGTGCCGAACTCGGCGGGCCGTCCGGGAAGTCTGCTGGAGGCCTTTCTCCCGTGGCTGGGTCTGGTGGTCGCGGTGCTGTTCGTTCTGGCCCTGCTGCGGCGCTCGCCGCCCGCCCTGGTGGCCGTGCTGCTGCCGGTGGCGGCTTGGACGCACGCCTTCGGGGGACTGCTGCTGCCCGGGGCGGAGGGCGGCGGGCGGGACCTGGTGGTGGCGCAGCACAACGTGAGCGACGACAACACCGATCCCGCGGGCACGGCCCGCGCCCTGGCCGGCGCCGGGTCCGATCTCATCGCGCTGGAGGAGCTGGTGTCCCCGGCGCTGGAGGTCTACGCGAGGACCCTCGCCCCCGAGTATCCGTACCACGCAGTCCGGGGCACGGTCGGACTGTGGTCGAGGCATCCGCTGAGCGGTGCCCGGCGGGTGGACATCAGACCCGAGGGGATCACGGGGGCGTGGAGTCGCGGACTTCGGACGGCGGTCCGCACGCCGTACGGCGAGGTCGCGGTGTACGTCGCCCACCTGCCCTCGGTCCGGGTCGGGGCCGGTGGCCTGGCGTCCTCGAGGCGCGACGAGAGTGCCCGCCTGCTGGGCGGCGCCGTCGCCGCCGAGAAGCTGGGCACGGTGATCCTGCTGGGCGATCTCAACGGCACGGTGGACGACCGCGGGCTGGCCCCGCTGACCTCCCGGATGAACGTGGCGGAGCGGGGTTTCGCCTTCAGTTTCCCCGCCGCCTTCCCGGTGGTCCGGATCGATCAGGTGATGGCCCGTTCGGCCACCGTCGGCCAGATCCGTACCCTGCCCGCGACGGGCAGCGACCATCTGCCGGTGGTCGCCCGGATCACCCTTGTGCGGCCGGGGCGGGGCGGTGGGTGAAGGCGACGGATGCCGACGCGGGACCTCCTCGACGGCGCCACGGCCGAGAGCGGTGTGACAGCGGTCACTCGGCCCGCGGGCTGAACCCCGGGCGCCGGGCGTGGCGCCCGGCCCGGCGGGTCACACCCCGGTGCCCCCGGACGGCGGAGCGGTGGAGTTGCGGACCACGAGCTCGGTGCCCACCTCCATGTGCTCCATGAGCAGCCGCTGCCCGTCGATGACGGACAGCAGCGCCCGGGCCGCCTTCTGGCCCATGTCGTGCAGCGGCTGACGCACGGTGGTCAGACCGGGGAAGCTCTGCGCCGCCTGCGGGAGGTCGTCGAAGCCGACGACGGAGAAGTCGGTGGGCACGGTGAGTCCGCAGGCCCGCGCCGCGTCGATGGCGCCGAGTGCCATCAGGTCGGCCCCGGCGACGACCGCCGTCGGACGGTGATCGGTGATCAGGCGGGACGCGGCGCGGAAGCCGCTGGCGTAGGAGAAGTCGCACGAGGCGACGAGCTGTTCGTCGACCTTCAGCCCGGCGATCCGCATCGCGTCCTCGAAGCCCTGGAAGCGGATGGACGTGCTCTCGAGGTCCTCTTCGCCGCGCAGGTAGGCGATCCGGGTGTGCCCCAGGTCGATCAGGTGCTGGGTGCCCTGGCGCATCCCGTGGTAGTTGTCGACGCTCAGCCGGGGCAGCGGTACGTCCAGCCGCCGGGGGTCGATGATGACGCAGGGCAGTTTCTGCCGGCGCAGCAGTGCGACGGTCTCGTCCTCCAGGACGGGCGCGATCATGAGGACGCCGTCGACGAGGCCGCGGGCCAGGAACTCGATCCGGTCCTTCTCCCGCACCGCGTCGTGGTACGAGGCGTTGACCAGCAACTCCTGTTCCGCGCTGGCCAGTTCGTCGGCGACGCCACGGAGGATCTCCAGGCCGTACTGGCTGGTGAGATCCAGGGCGATGAGGCCGACGAGGCCGCTGCGGCCGGCCTTGAGGTTGCGGGCCGAGACGTTCGGCCGGTAGCCGAGCCGCCCGGCCACCTCCATGACACGGCGCCGGGTCTCCTCGGAGGCCCCCGGCTTGCCGTTCATGACGTTGGACACGGTCATCGCGGAGACACCGGCCTCCTCGGCCACCTGCGCGATGGTCACCCGCCCTGCCACCCCAACTCCTTCTGCTCGGTCCGCGAAGACATCGGAGCCAGCGCAGACATTAGAGCCTGCGGCTCGGCATCCTCGCCACCTACTCGGGGAAACTTTAACGATAAGTTGCGTAGGGCGTCAATGAACGCCCAAGTGGGAGCGGGATTCGACCCTTCGAACAGGGCGTGCGCGAGGGTCGCGGGGATGGGTACCGGCCAGGCGCGGCAAGCCTGACGAGGGCAGACGGCCACGGAAAGTTACGTATAGATGTCCGCTAAGTTTTGCGTTACAGTCCCGGCCAACGGCGCGTAACGTTCGCCGCAACTCGGGTCGACCGGCCCCTTTCCGTACGTATCAGCGCTGTACCCACCCGGCGCGGGCTGATCGTCCACAACCCCTTCAGACATGACAAGTCGGTCCGTACCGACAGGTGAGGTGTGCAATGAAGCGCTCTGGGAGACGTCTCGCGGTCGCCACCACGGTCGCCGCCATGGCGATGTCGCTGGCCGCGTGCGGCGGCGGATCGTCCGGTGCGTCCGCCGACGGCACCGTGACCATCCACGTGGAAGCGTGGAAGGGCGGCGGGGCGGAGCCCGCGAACGTGGCGGAGATCAACAAGGCGTTCGAGAAGGCCAACCCGAAGATCAAGGTCGACTTCGAGTACATCACCGCGAACGACACCTACACGCAGAAGCTCCAGCCCGAACTGCTCGGCGGCAAGGCCGGCGACGTCATCATGGTCGACACGGACAAGATGAAGAAGTGGGGCGCCTCCGGCTACCTCGCCGATCTGTCCGAGGAGTCGTGGGCCAGCCGGATCACCCCCGACGCCAAGGCCTTCGCGCAGTCCGACGGCAAGACCCTCGCCATGCCGATGGAGCTGATCGGCATCGGCCTGTACGCCAACATGGACCTGCTGAAGAAGGCCGGCATAACCGAGGTCCCCGCCGACTGGCCGACGTTCCTCGCGGACCTCGCCAAGGTCAAGAAGGCCGGCATCGACCCCATCGCGCTGCCCGACAAGAGCGGCTGGACCGGCAGTTCCGTCTTCCAGGCCGCCGGGTCCACCCTGGTCTACCAGCAGAACAAGAAGTGGGACGCCGACTTCCTGGACGGCAAGGCGTCCTTCGACCCCGACTGGAAGGCTTCGCTGGAGGAGCTGAAGACCCTGGAGGACAAGGGGTACGTCGACTGGAAGAACGAGCTCGGCGTCGACGAGTGGGCCCAGGGCCCGCAGGACTTCAGCGCCGGCAAGAGCGCCTTCTGGTACCAGGGCGCCTGGCAGGTCTCCAACATCAAGAAGGCCGGCTTCCCGGTCTCCTTCGCTCCCTGGCCGGGCGGCGCCGCGGGCACCAAGCCCAACGGGATGCTCTTCTCCGGCACCATGTGGGCCGTCAACTCCCAGTCCAAGCAGGGTGACGCGGCGCGTGAGTACGTCAAGTTCTGGTCGCAGAACCAGAATCTGTCCAAGTACCTCGAGGCCGAGCACGCGGAGTCGCCCTTCACGGGCGGCCTGACGCCGGAGAGCACCGAGACGACGGCCTTCACCACGGCCTTCAAGGACGGGCGTTACCGGATCCTCCCGTCCGACTCCTGGTACGCCGCCGCGGCCGAGACCGCCATCGGCTCCAAGATCCAGGCCTACCTGCCGGGCAAGGCGTCCGCCGCGCAGACGCTCAAGGACATCCAGACCGCGGCGTCCGCCAAGTAACCGGCCACCCCCTGGTCAGCCGTGGTGGGGGTGCGGGGTCAGCGGCTCACTGACCGCCCCCACCACGGCCCTTCAGGGCAAGAGGAGGATCCCCGTGTTCCACCGACGGCGTGCCACCATGGCCGCCTTCCTGCTTCCGGCGATCACCGTGTACGGCGTGTTCATGCTGTACCCGCTGGCCCGCGGCGTCTACCTGAGCATGACCGACAGCCTCGGCGGCCCGATCGCCGACTTCGTCGGCACCCGGCAGTACCGTGCCATGGCCGACGACCCGGCCGTCTCCGCCGCCCTCTGGCACACCGTGCTGTACGCCGCCGTCGTCGTGGTCGTGCAGAACGGCCTCGGCCTGCTCTTCGCGAGCATGCTGTTCCGCCGGCCGAAGGTCCGCAAGTCGCTCAGTGTCGTCCTGCTGACACCGACGCTGATCTCGCCGGTGATGGCCGCCTTCATCTGGTCGTACCTGTTCGCCCCGACCGGCGGCATCAACGCCCTCCTCGACCTCGTCGGACTGCACGGTCTCAACCACGTCTGGCTCGGCGACACCTCCACCGCCCTGTACTCGGTGGCCGCCGTCAACATCTGGATGTTCACCGGCTACTCCTGCGCGATCTTCCTCGCCAGCTACATGAGCATGCCCACCGAACTCCTCGAGGCGGCCGCGCTGGACGGCGCGGGCGGCTGGCGGCGCTTCCGCAGCGTCGAGTGGCCGCTGCTCGCCCCCGCGCTCACCGTCAACGTGACCCTCAGCCTGATCGGCTCGCTGAAGGTCTTCGAGTTCCCGCTCGTCCTGACCAACGGCGGCCCGGCCGGAGCCACCGACACACTGACACTGCTGGTGTACCGGAACGTGTTCGGCGGCGGGAAGTTCGCCTACGGCGTCGCGCTGTCGGTCGTCCTCCTGGTGACCGTGGTCGTCCTGTCCAGCGCCACCTCCTCCCTGCTCCGGCTGCGCGAGCGACGCATCTGACGGCCTCTCAAGGAATCTGACGGATCGCCACCATGACTTCAGACATCACCACGCCGGACGCCCCGCCGGTCTCCGGGCCCCGGACCGCGACCCGCCTCCCCGCCGGCGGTACGACATCCAGGGCGCCCCTCGGCCGGCTCCGCCGTCTGGCCGGCGGCCTCGGCACCGTCCTGCTCTGCCTGGGCACGCTCCTGTTCGTCCTGCCGTTCCTCTTCACCGTCGTCACCTCGCTGCGCACCGCCGCGGACGTGGCCCGCTCCCCGCTGGGCCTCCCGCACTCGCTGACCCTGAAGAACTTCTCGGACGCCTTCAGCCAGATCCACTACGGGCCCAGCACCCTCAACACCGTCCTCATCACCGGCCTTTCGTGTGTGGCCATCACCGTGATCGGCTCGCTGGCCGCCTATCCGCTCGCCCGGATCACCCAGCACTGGTCCACCGCGGTGTACCGGCTGTTCATCCTCGGCACCTCGGTGCCCGTGTTCGTGGTGGTGGCGCCGCTGTACCTGCTGATGCGCGACCTCGGCCTGCTGGACACGTACGCAGGCGTCGTCTGCATCTACACGGCCCTGAACCTCCCGGTCGCCGTGTTCTTCTACACCAGTTTCATCCGCTCGATCCCGGTCGACCTGGAGGAGGCGGCGGCCCTCGACGGCTGCGGCGCCTTCCGTACCTTCTTCACGATCCTCCTCCCGCTGCTGCGGCCGGTCACCAGCACGCTGCTGACCTTCGTCTCCCTGCAGATCTGGAACGACCTGCTCGTCCCGCTGGTGTTCCTGCAGGACCCCGGCAAGCGGACGGTCATGGTGAACGCCTACTCCTTCATCGACCCGCACACCGTGCAGCCGACCACCCTCTTCCCGGCCGCCCTGCTCGGCGTCCTGCCGCTGCTGGTCATCTTCGTCTTCTTCCAGCGCCAGGTGGTCGCCGGGATGTCCGCCGGGGCGGTCAAGTCATGAATCCCCCGGACCCGGGCCGAGCGGGGAGCCCGCGACGGACGCACCTGCCGCCCGCCCTCCGCCGGAACATCTCGCCGACGACCCGCAGGTCCTGCCGCTGACCCGAGCGACCACTCCGCACCGCACCGGCGGCCTCCGCACCCGGCCTTCCGCACCCGGCCCTCCCGCACCCGGCGTCGTCCCCGCACCGGCCCTCCCGTTCCCACCGCCCGCCGCGCACGTCCGGCCTGCCGGTCCGCGGCCGCCGGCGATCCCACGACCTCACCGTCCAAGGGGCCCCGACCCCTGCCCGCTGTCCTGGAAGGACCATCCACCGATGTACGTGGTCTCCTACTTCACCGACGCCGACGAGGCGCTGCACCTGGCCTACAGCCACGACGGCCACGCCTTCGTGACCGTGAACGGCGGCCGGCCCGTCCTGCGCGGCACGGTCGGCACCGGCCGGCTGCGGGACCCGTTCATCGGGGTGGGCCCCGACGGCCGGTTCCATCTGCTGGCGACCGACGGCTGGACGAGCCCCCACATCGTCCACGCCACCTCGGCCGACCTGCTCACCTGGTCGCAGCAGGAACTCCTCCCGGTCATGGCCGGCGTCGAGGGAGCGCTCAACGCCTGGGCCCCGGAGTTCTTCCTCGACCGCGGGACCGGGCTGTACCACGTCATCTGGTCCTCGGTCGTCGAGGCCGGGAGCACCGCCGAGGGCCGCGACTTCGAACACGTCGGCCAGAACCACCGCATCTGGCACTGCACCACCGAGGACTTCCGGACGTTCTCGTCCCCCGGTCTCTTCTTCGACCCCGGCCACTCGGTCATCGACGCCACCGTGCGCGAGCGGGTCGGCGGCGGATTCCTCATGGCCTACAAGGACGAACGCGGCACCAACGACCTCGGCACCGTGCACAAGGACATCCACCTGACCACCTTCGACGTCCCCGGCGGCCCGTACGCCCCGTCGGTCGGACCGGTCACCCCGTCGGTGGTCGAAGGCCCGTCGATCTTCGACCGCGGCGGCGAACTGGTCATGATCTTCGATCACTTCCTCGAAGGGAGGTACGGGGCGACCCGCAGCAAGGACGGCGCCGACTGGGAGCCCGCCTCCCTGGACCTGCCCCCGGGCATGCGGCACGCCTCGGTCCTCGAAACGCCCCTGCCGACCGCGCTCCCGTAGCGGCCCGGCAGAGACTCCGGGCGCATCCGCTTCGGCCGGCCCGCCCGGTGCAGGAAGACCCGCGTCGCGTCCCGCGGCGCGGAGGACACATCCACCGACCAAGGAGCGTCGCAATGAAGCGTCGCAGATCGGACCGCCCGGGCGTCCGGGCGTCCCGCATCCTCACCCTGCTCGCCACCCTGGCGGGCGCCCTCCTCCTCCCGGCCCACACCGCCCTGGCCGCCGGCACCACCTACTACGTGAACTGCTCAGCCGCGTCCAACGGCAGCGGCACCCAGGCCAGCCCCTGGAACTCCGTCAGCAGCGTCAACGCCACCACCTTCGCCGCCGGCGACAGCATCCTCTTCGCCGCCGGCACCACCTGCACCGGCCAGCTCACCCCCGGCGGCTCCGGCGCCTCCGGCAGCCCCATCACCATGGGCTCCTACGGCAGCGGCGCCAAGCCGGTCATCAACGCGAACGGCGCCACCGGCCCCGTCATCCACCTGCTCAACCAGCAGTACTGGGAGATCGGCGGCCTGAACCTCACCAACGCCGCCTCCTCGCCCGCCTACCGCTCCGGCGTCCTCGCCGAGAACAGCTCCGGCGGCATCCTGCACCACATCCGGGTGCACGACATGAACATCCACGACATCACCGGCTACGGCGGCGGCTGGTACGCCACCAACGCGGGCGTCGGCGTCCAGACCGACCACACCACACCGGTCTCCACCTGGGACGACGTGGTGGTCGAGAACAACACCTTCGACCATGTCGACCGCATCGCGGTCGCCGTCACCCCGGACGGCGACGGGCAGGGCACCGGCCTGACCACGGGCACGGTCATCCGCGGCAACACCATGACCTACGACGGCGCCGACGACATCCTCGTGGTCAAGAACGACGGCGCCCTCATCGACGGCAACAAGGCCGGCTACGGCGGCGCGAAGAACACCTGCCCGCCCTCCGGCCAGTACTGCAACGGCGCCTCGGCCGGCATCTGGATGTCCGGCAGCTCCAACACCGTCGTCCAGAACAACGAGGTGTACTGCCATGTCAACGGAGCCGACGGCACCGGCTACGACGTCGACTGGGGCAACCACAACACCACCTTCCAGTACAACTACAGCCACCAGAACCTCGGCGGCTTCATGCTGGTGATGCCGCCCTTCACCATCGCCAACGAACCCACCTCGACCGTCCCCAGCGACGGCACGGTGATCCGCTACAACATCAGCGAGAACGACGGCACCAACTCCGGCTGCCCCGCCTCCGGGACGCCCACCCACGGCACCGGCGTCTTCCACTTCGTCGGCAACATCCCCAACCAGAGCGGCAGTTCGGTCGCCGTCCCGCTCATCTACAACAACAGCGTCTACGTCAACCAGAGCGGCCTGAACACCCCGATCCTGTACTCGCGCAGGGGATCGAGCGTCACCGGCACCCTCTCCTTCCGCAACAACGCGGTCTTCAACTACGGCACCGGCGGCTACTTCACCACCAGCTCCGGATCCGTCTACTCCAACAACCTCTTCTACGGCACCCACCCGTCCTCCGAGCCCGCAGACTCGGCCAAGGTGGTCGCCGACCCCGAGTTCCGCAACCCCGGCAACGCCAACACGTCCTCCTCGTACACCGGCGCGGCCGCCTACCAGGTCCACCCGTCCTCGCCCGCGATCCGGGCCGGCGCGGTCATCAGCGGCAACGGCGGCAAGGACGCCTTCGGCAACGCCGTCTCCGCCACCGCGGCGCCCAACATCGGCGCCTACAACGGCACCGGCGGCAACCTGGTCTCCAACGCAGGCTTCGAGACCGGTTCGATGAGCCCCTGGACCAACAGCGGCGCCGCCCCCTCCGTCACCGCGTCGGGCGCCCGCACCGGGGGCTACGCGCTGACCACCCAGGCCAGTGGCAGCGGCGCCAACCAGAACCTGACCGGACTCACCCCCAACACCACCTACCTCCTCACCGGCTGGGCCAAGGTGGCCAACGCGGGGGAGACCCTCGCCATCGGCGTCAAGAACTACGGCGGCACGGAGACCTTCACCAACGTGGCGACGGCGTCGTACTCCCAGGCGGCGGTGCTGTTCACCACCGGCAGCAGCAACACCTCCGCCCTGATCTACTGCTGGAAGAACACCGGCGGCACCGGCACCGGAAACTGCGACGACCTCGCGGTCGAGCCCCTGTCCTCCGCCGCCAACGCGGTCACCAACCCGGGCTTCGAGACCGGCGCCCTGACCCCCTGGGCCCAGAGCACGGGTACGGCGTCCAGTGTGGTCGCGTCGAACGCCCGCAGCGGAACGTACGCCCTGCAGACCGGGGCCAGCGCCAGCGGCGCCATCCAGACGGTGAGCGGGCTCACCTCCGGCGCCACCTACCTGCTGGCCGGCTGGGCCAAGGCGGCCACCGCCGGTGAGGAAGTGGCGGTCGGCGTGAAGAGCTTCGGCGGTACGGAAACGTATCTGCGTACCTCGACCACGTCCTACGCCCAGCAGCCGATCTTCTTCACGACGGGCGCGTCCACCACCTCGGCCGCCGCCTACTGCTACAAGAACGCGGGCTCGGCCGCCGGTTACTGCGACGACTACACCCTGGTCAAGCTCCCCTGACCGCTCAACCCTGGTGGGCGGGCCGGCACGTCCGGCCCGCCCACGGTCATGTCCGGCCGGAACCGATGCCGAGTTCGTCGACGCGCACGACGGCGCCGCTCCGCAGCGACCGGTTGCCCGCCAGACCCACGACGACGGACCGCACGCCGTCCTGCCAGGAGGCCGCGTGACCGAGGGGGTCCTCGCCGGCACCGACGAAGAGATCGCGCAGCAATGCGGTGTCCCCGCCGCCGTGCCCCCCTTCCGCCTCCGGGATCGGCACCTGCCGGGCCCTTTCGAAGTGACGCTGCACCACGAGCCGTTCGCCCACGGGACGTTCGGTGTCGTCCGTGTCGGTGATCACGTGGCCGTCGGCGTCCGTGGTCACCGCCCCCCGCTCGACGACGGCGAGTTCGGCGCGGCCCTCGGTGCCGTTCACTCCGACGACGTACCCCTCCCACGGTGAGTGGGCGTTGAGCGCGTAGGTCATCGAGGCGCCCGAGGCGTAGTCGACGATCAGGGAGAGGTTGTCCTCGATCGTGATGCCCGGGCCGAAGACGTCCTGGTCGCGCCGGTAGCCGTCGAGATGCTCGTTGTCCAGGTAGAGGGCCTTGTACCAGGGCTCGTGACGCAGGTCGAGGCTGAACGCGTCGCGCAGCGGCGAGTCGGTCGTACCGCGCTCCGGACGCGGCCCGAGACCCCGGCCGGCGGCCGCCCGGTCGCCGTAGAACCGCAGACCGCCGCTGGCGAAGACGCGGGTGGGCACACTGCCCAGCCACCAGTTGACCAGGTCGAAGTGGTGCGAGGACTTGTGGACCAGCAGGCCGCCGGAGTTCTCCTTGTCCCGGTGCCAGCGCCGGAAGTAGTCCGCGCCGTGGGCGGTGTCCAGCAGCCACTCGAAGTGCACCGAGGTGACCCGGCCGATCTCGCCCGAGGCGATGACCTGCTTCAGGGCGGTGTTGCGGGGGGAGTAGCGGTAGTTGAAGGTGACGGTGACCTGCCGGCCGGTGCGTTCCGCGGCCTCCGCGATGCGGCGGACCCCCTCCTCGGTGGTGGTCAGCGGCTTCTCGACGACGGCGTCGGCGCCCGCCTCCAGGGCGGCCACGACGAGGTCGGCGTGCGTGTGGTCGGGCGTCGTCACGACGACCCGGTCGATCCGGTGCTCGTCCACCGCCTCGGCCAGCGCGCCCGGGGCGAACCGTGCCGGCACCGCCGCGCCGGCCTCGCGCACGCGCCGCTCGTGGACGTCGAGCCGGCCGGGGTTCGTGTCGCTCCACGCGACCAGATCGGCGACCCGCGCATGGACGCCCGTCATCGCGTCGATGTACAGCCGCGCACGTGACCCGGTGCCGACCAGGGCGTGGCGCAGCGGGGAGGCAGGAGGGGTGACGGAGGGGGACATGGTGACCCTTCGGCTGAGCGGGCGGAGGCCTGGACGGCTCCACCACACCGGAGGTTCCCGCCCTGATCAAGCCCTGCCGGTGTCGACCAGGCCACGGGTCAGCGCGCCCGGCTCCCGCGGCCGTCCACGCCGGGCAGGCCGGCCTCGACGCGGGTGAGCTGGGACGTCACGCTCGTCAGCCAGGCCTCGAGGTCTACCAGCGTCGGCACCGGTGGCGTGGGCGGTCGTGCGTGCTGTGGCCGGATCCGGTCCGGTGGCGGCCGGTACCCGGCGCACAGGGCGGCCAGCCGGTCGGTGGTCTCGGCCGCCTCCCGGGCGGCTGCCCGGGCCTGTTCCGCGGCTTCCGGCGGCAGGGCGGCAGCGGGCAGGTCGAAGCGGGGGAGCCAGTGGGAGCCGAGCAGGACCTGGTGGGCCGCGATGAGCAGACCGTGCCAGTCGGCTCCGGCGGAGGCGGCGGCGTCCGGTTCGCTGCGGAACTGGGCGTAGGCCGACTCGGCCAGGCGCATCCGGTGCAGGACGGCAAACGTCGGCGGGGGCGGCGCCGAGCCCGGCGGCACGGCCGTCAGGACCGCGACGGTGCCCTTGATCAGCGGCCCGCACTCGCGCAGCAGCCCCGCCACGGTCCTGCGCACCTCCCGCCGGGCACCGGCCGGCCAGGCGAGCATCGCGCACAGCAGACCGACGGCGCTGCCGGTCACCACGTCCACGATCCGCGCCTCCGCCAACTGCCAGGACGCCGGCGCGATCTGGGCGAACGCGGTGGCCACCACGAGCGTGAACAGACCCTGCGCCCAGGCGACGCCGAGCAGCGGGCCGAGCGCGAAGGCCGGCAGCATGCCCAGCGCGAGGATCCCGGCGTAGGCCCCGGTGTGCTGTCCGACACCGATGAGCAGGGCGCCCGCGGCGACGGCCCCCACCAGGTTGCCGGCCACGGCCTGGCGAACGGCCGCCCAGGTCTCCCCGACGGTCGTCCTGCTCAGTGTCAGCACCGCGAGCAGGACCCAGAACCCGTGGGCCAGGTCGAGCGTACCGGCGACCAGCCGAGCCGCGCCCAGGGCCAGCGCGATCCGCACGGCGTTGTGGAACTGCACCGAGCGGAGCGTCATGTTGCCGACGAAGCGGCGCAGCCACAGCCGCGGGGTGCTCGCCTCCGTGTACCAGAACAGGTCCCGTGGCTCGATCGGCGAGGTGCGCCGCCCGTCGAGGGCCACCCGCACGGAGATCTCCAGGACCCGCACCGACTCGGCGACGGCCAGCAGCGCCGCCTGCCGACGCAGGTCCGCCGCCAGGTCCGGCCGCTCGTCGTCCCGCTCCGCCGCCTGCCGCAACCGCATCTCCTGGAAGGCGCGGATCCCCTGGTCCAGGCGCGGCGGCCCCGGCGCGGACCGGCCCGCCCGCAGTGCGGCGGCGGTGTCGTCGCAGAGGGACGCCACCCGTGGCAGCAGCCACCGGGATGCGCCGTCCGCCCGGCCCCCGTCACCGGCACCCACAGGCCCGTCGTGCCTGTCCTGCCCGTCGTGGATGCCGTACCGGACGAGGTCGTGCAGGCGGCCCGTCTCGGTCAGATGGGCCAGCTGTTCCAGCAGTCGGCGGGCCGCGGAACCCGCCTGGGCGAGACCGCGGACCGCACGGCCCGGCCCCGCGGGGCGTTCCGCGGGCGGGATGTGCGACAGCCGCAGCCGTGTGCCGGCGGCCCGCAGCACCTCGGGCGGGGGACCGGCACGCGCGGCGAGGGTGTCGCCCGCGAGCGCCACGGCCTCCGCGAGGCTGCGGCGGTACGGCCGGCCCGCGGGCGGCGGCAGCACGAACAGCTCGCACAGCGCCAGCAGCAGCACGCCCACGCTGAGCCCGGCCAGCCGCAACCCCAGGGTCCGCGGCTCGTACGGCGGGAAACAGGCCAGGATGTAGAAGAGCTGGAGGCCCGGCGCCGCCCCGGCGGGCCGGGGCCCCGCGACGGCCGCGAAGGAGAGGAGGAAGCCGACGACGAGCATCCCCAGCACCGCGGCCCAGGTCCGCACCGCCAGGGCGGTCCCCAGCGTCACCAGCACCAGGCCCACCGGCAACGCCTTCAGCATCACCGCCGCCCGCTGCCGTCCGGACCCCGGGACCGAGGACAGCAGTCCGAGAGCGATGGGGGCGAACAGCGCGTACAGGGCCAGTACCGGTTCGTCGAGTCCGTAGAGGAAGACGTAGAAGCCCGCTGACGCCGACACGGTCACCCGCACCGACCGGCGCAGGATCTCGGTCCGCTCGGCGCCGCTCTTCACGGCGCGCCTCCGCCTCGCGCCGCACGCACCCGCAGGTCTCGGGACGCCCCGGCGTCGAGGGGCCCGCTCAGGGCCGCGCGCACCGGGAACAACACCCCGCCCGCCCCCACGCCACCGGCGGACAGGGTGAGCACACGGACAGCGAACCCCGCGAAGCCTCAGCGCGCATGGCGACGTTCCTCTCGGTCCGACGCCGCCGCGGCGTCGAGGCAGGGACAGGCAGACACCCCGCCCTCATTGTCGACCGCCCCCGCACCCACCGCAGCCCGGCCCACCCACCCGTGGTCGTGGCGTGCGGGCACCGTTCACTCGTCTTCCGCGCGGGGGCGTCGGGCCGGGCCGAGCGGGCTCGGCGGTTACCGTCGGCGGCATGGACGCTGACAACCGTGGATGGCTCAGGTGCGTGCTCGGCGGGGCGGTGTTCGCCGTGTGCATGGCCGGCACCACGCTGCCGACCCCGCTCTACAGCCTGTACCAGGAGAAGTTCGGGTTCTCCGAGCTGACGGTCACCGTCGTGTACGCCGTGTACGCGTTCGGAGTCATCGGCATGCTGCTGCTGGCGGGCAACGCCTCGGACACCGTGGGCCGGCGCCCCGTACTCCTGTGGGGCCTGGGATTCGCGGCGGCGAGCGCCGTCTGCTTCCTGTGCGCCACCGGCCTGGGCTGGCTGTACGCGGGGCGGCTGCTGTCGGGGCTGTCCGCGGGTCTGTTCACCGGAGCGGCCACGGCCTACGTGATGGACCTGGCGCCGGCCGGCGGCGCCTCCCGGGCCACGTTCGTGGCGACGGCCGCCAACATGGGCGGGCTGGGCTGCGGTCCGCTGCTCGCCGGAGTCCTGGCACAGTACGCCCCCTGGCCGCTGTACCTGCCGTTCGCCGTCCACCTCGCCCTGGTGGCCTGTTCGGCCGCGGTCGTGGTGTGGCTTCCGGAGACCGTCCGGGAGCGCAGTCCGCTGAGCGCCGTTCGGCCGAGCCGGCCCGCTCTGCCCCCGCAGGTGCGGACGGTGTTCACACCTGCGGCGATCGCCTCGTTCGTGGGGTTCGCGCTGTTCGGGGTGTTCACTTCGGTCAGCCCCGCGTTCCTCGCGGAGTCCCTGGACGTGCACGACCACGCCGTGAGCGGACTGATCGTCGCGCTGGCCTTCTTCGCCTCCACCGCCGGACAACTGGCCGTCCCCCGCGTCGGTGTCGGCCGGTCGCTGCCCGTGGGCTGCGCGACGCTCCTCGCCGGGCTGGCGCTCCTCGCGGGCGCGCTGCGCTGGGACCTGCTGCCCCTGGTGGTGCTGAGCGCGGTGGTCGGCGGGGCCGGGCAGGGGCTGGCGTTCCGCGGCGCGCTGTCCGCGGTGGCCGCGGCATCGCCCGCGGACCGGCGCGCGGCCGTCATCTCGGCACTGTTCGTGGTGGCCTACGGGGGCATCTCGGTGCCGGTCATCGGCGTGGGCGTGCTGACGGGTCCCCTGGGGCTCGAGGGGGCGGGGCTGGTGTTCATCGCCTGCATGGCCCTCCTCGTCTCGATCGCCGCCGCCTACCTGCTGCGTCGCCCGGTACCGGCCCGGCCGTGAACGACGGACCGGCGCGCTAGGCGAAGCCCCCGTTGCTCATCAGCAGCTGGCCGTTGACCCACCCTCCTTCCGGGGAACACAGGAAGTCCACGAGGTGCGCGGTGTCCCGCGGAGTGCCCAGACGGCCGAGCGGGGTGGCGCGGACACAGTGCTCCCGGACGTCGTCGGACATCCAGCCGGTGTCGACCGGGCCGGGGTTGATCACGTTGGCGGTCACGCCGAGGTGGGCGAGTTCGCGGGCGGCGGCCAGGGTGATGCGGTCGAGGGCGCCCTTGCTCGCCCCGTAGGGCAGGTTGCCGACGGTGTGATCGCTGGTGAGGGCGATGATCCGGCCGGTTCCCGGGGCTGCCGCGAAGCGGCGTCCGAACTCGCGGACGAGCAGCCAGGAGGCGCGCGCGTTGACGGCGAAGTGCCGGTCGAAACTCTCGACCGTGGTGTCGAGCAGACCGGAGTCGACCGACTCGCAGTGACACATCACCAGCGCGGTGACGCCGCCCAGCCGTTGTTCCACCTCGTCGAACACGCGGGCCGGTGAGTCCGGGTCGGCGAGATCCGCCTCGATCGCCGCGGTGGACGCACCGTGTGCGGCGAGGTCCCGGCTGGTCGCGTCGGCCGCTCCGGACTCCCGGCCCCAGGGCATGCGGTCGTCGTAGGGGGTCCAGTAGGTGAAGGCGACGTCCCAGCCCGACGCGGCCAGCCGCCGGGCGATTCCCGCTCCGATGCCGACGGTGCGTCCCACGCCGGTGATCAGCGCGAGCGGGCGTGCGGCGGGAGGGATCCGGTCGTGGACGGACTCGTCCTGATCGTTGCTGATCGTCACGGTCCGCGATCGTCCACGACCGGCTCCGGAGCGGCAACCGCTTTTCTCGGCTCGCCGGGATCCGTGTCGCCTCGTTCCGTACTGCCCGATCCGGCCTGTTCGGATCCGGCGTGTTCGGAGTCGGCCTACTTGGACTCGACCCGTCCGAGCGGGTCGGGGCCGGACGTCAGCGCGTCACACGCCGTCTGCCAGGCGGGGTCACCGGGGTGGAGCTCGGTGCGGAGGTAGGCCCAGGTGAGCCGCTGGACCGCGGCCACGCGCTCGGGGTTCTCGTCCGTGGTCTCGGCGACGTCGTATCCGGAGACCCCGCCGAGCCCGTGCTCCGCGTCGAACAGGGTGAGAAGGGACTTGCGGCCCGGGGAGAGGACGTACGGATCGGCGTGCCAGTCCGCGCCGTTGACCGTCAGATGCGTGGAGGTGTCCTTGTCGCCGGCGACGACGAGGGCGGGTGTCGTCATCGTGGAGAAGTCCGTGGTCAGGAAGAAGGCGAGATTCCGGGCCGCGAACTCGCTGAGGGCGTCGCCGCCTCTGCCGGGCGCGGCGAGCAGCACGCCCGCCTTGATCCGGGGCTCTGCCAGGTTCACTTCCGTCCCGTCGTCCGGATCGGTGAGCCGCGCACCCAGCAGCAGGCTCGCGGTGTGCCCGCCCATCGAGTGCCCGGCAACGGCGACCCGGTCCCGGTCCAGACGGCCGCGGAGCTGCGGGACGGCGGCCTCGATCGCGTCCAGCCGGTCCAGGATGTGCCGCATGTCCTCGGCCCGCGACCGCCAGTACAGCGGCGCACCGGGCGTGTCGGGAGCCAGGCTCAGCGTCCTCGAGCTCAGGTGGGTCGGCTGGATCACGACGAAGCCGTGCGCCGCCCAGTAGTTGACGAGGGGTGCGTAGCCGTTCAGCGAGGAGAGGTGGTTCGAGTAGCCCTGGCCGTGCGAGAGGAGCACGACCGGCAGATCGCTCCCGGTCACGGGAGCGGAGACCCGCACCTCCAGGTCCACGGCTCGGCCGGGTACCGACAGCACCACCGGACTGACCGAGAGGACGGGAGCGGGCGGGCCGAAGGGGTCGGCTGTGTAGGTCGATTCACTCATGGGGTGGAGGTCCGTTCGTGCGTACGTCTGGTCAAGGGCCTCCGCCGCCGGTCTTGTCCGGTCCGGCGGTGGGGGAGGCGAGGGCGACGTCCGGCCCGTATCAGCGAGAACGGAAACGGGACGTCGTTCCACTTAATATACGGAACGCTGTTCCGCTTTGTCAACGGAGCCTGTCTGGGAGGGCGGGTTCGAGCTCGTGTTCTTTCGTCGGCGGCAACGGCTCGTCGTGACGCCGGAAGAGTGTGCCGGGCCACCACATCCACCGTCCCACGTCGAGGGTCAGCGCGGTGACCAGCACCGAGCGGACGACCAAGGTGTCCAGCAGCACACCGAACGCCACCGCGAACCCGAGTTCGGCCGCGAACACCAGCGGCAGCGAGGCCATCGCCGCGAACGTGCCGGCCAGCACCGCACCCGCCGAGGTGATCACACCGCCCGTGGCGGACAGACCCGTCAGCGCGGCGCGCCGGGTGCCGTGCCGCGGTGTCTCCTCGCGCACCCGGCTGACCAGGAAGATGTTGTAGTCGATGCCGAGGGCGACGAGGAACACGAACGCCAGGAGCGGGAACGAGGCTTCCGCCCCCGCGAACCCGAACACGTGAGAGAACATCAGACCGCTCACGCCGAGGGCCGCCCCGAACGACAGCACCACCGTCGCCGTCAGCAACAGCGGTGCGACGACCGCCCGCAGCAGCAGGGCCAGGACGAGGAACACCACGACCAGCACGACGGGGATGACCACCTTCGAGTCACGGGCGGCCGCCTCGCGCGTGTCCAGCACGACCGCCGTGCTGCCGCCGACACGGGCGTCCGCACCCTCGACCGCGTGGACCGCGGCTCTGGCCCGCTCCACGGTGCGCAGGGCGGCCGTACCGCTGGGATCGACCCCGAGTTCCCCGAGGACGACGGCCTCCCCGTCCTTGACGATCGGCGTCGAGACGTCGGAGACACCCGGGACGCCCGACAGCGCGGTCCTCACCTGTTCCGCGAAGGCGGCCCGGGCCACGACGTAGACCGGGTCTCCCGACCCGGCCGGGAAGTGCCGGGACCGGATCTCCTCGCCGACGGCCATCTGCGGTCTGCCGGTGAACTGGTCCTTGTCGGAGAGCCCGTCGGCCCTGAGCCCGAACACCCCCATCGCCATCGCGCCGAGGGCGAGGGAGGTGCCGATCCACACGATCCGCGGCCGCCCCGAGACGGCGGTACCGACCCGGGTCCAGACGCCCTCCGCGGTGGTCGCCCCGGCGGTCGATCCGGACGACGGTTTCACCGGCCAGAAGATCCAGCGGCCGCAGACGACCAGCAGCGCCGGCATCAGGGTGACCATGGCGAGCAGACCCACGAGGATGCCGACGGCGCAGGCCGGCCCGAGGCCCTGGGTGGAGTGGAGGGTGGCCAGCATCAGCAGCATCAGGCTGATCGCGACGGTCGCGGCACTGGCGAGGATCGCGGGACCGCAGCGGCGCAGGGCCTCCGCCATCGCCTCGTGCCGGTCCTCGTGCCGCCGCAGTTCCTCCCGGTACCGCGCGGTGAGCAGGAGGGCGTAGTCGGTGGCGGCGCCGAACACCAGCACGGTCAGGATGAAGCCGGTCTGCTTGTTGACGGTGAGTCCGGCGTGCTCCGCCAGCAGATAGATCACCGCCTCCGAGGTGACCAGAGCGCCGCCGACGGTCAGCAGGGGCACCAGCGGCAGCAGCGGGCTGCGGTAGGTGAGCAGCAGGATCACGGCCACCACCGACGCGGTGACCGTCGTCAGGCCGCCGCCTCCGCTGAAGGCCTTGATCGAGTCGGACGCGTATCCGGCCGGACCGGTGACGTGGAACCCGGGCCCGCCGGGGTGCGCCGCGCCGATCTCGGTCATCGCGTCGACGACCTCGCCGATCCCCTCCCAGCCCGTCCGGTCCTTGCGGATCTGGACCACGGTCCGGACGGCCTTGCCGTCCTCGGCCTTCACCGGGCCCTGCGGCCGTCCCTCGACGCCGTCGATGCCTCCGAAGGCCTCGGCGTCGGCTCGGGCGGCGGCCATGTCGGCAGAGGTGATGCCCTCCGCCCGGTCGTAGACCACGATCGCGGGCACGGTGTCGCCCAGTCCGAACCGCTCGGCTCGGGCGACGACCTTCGTCGACTCCGCGTTGCCGGGCAGCCAGGCCGAGTTGTCGTTCTCCTCGGCGTCGCCGAGCCGGGCGGCCAGCATGAGGGCCGGTATCAGCAGGGCCGTCCAGAGGGCGAGCACGACCCATTTCGTCACCCTGCCACCGGGCAGGGACGCAATTCTTCGCACCACGGGGATTCCTCGGTTTCCAGCGACGTCGAGTCGACGCTCGGACGGCGGTCAGTCGACGTTCTCGATGTGGGAGAGCTTGTCGGGATTGGCGACGGCGTAGATTCCGCGCACCTGGTCGCCGTCCGGAGTGAGGTCGAGGACGAGGACGGCGTAGAGCGTGTCGCCGGCGAACAGCAGCGCCGACGGATCGCCGTTGACCCTGCGATAGGCGACCTGGAGGCCCCGGCCGGAGCGGGGGGCCACGGCGGCGAGCAGACGGGCGACCTTGTCCCGGCCCTGGAGCGGTCGCAGGCCGCCCGCGCCCTTGCCGCCGCCGTCACCCCACAGGGTCACCTCGGGTGCCAGGAGCCGCAGCAGGGCGTCCAGGTCGCCGCCGAGCGCCGCGGCCAGGAACCGTTCGGTCACCTGCTGCCGGACCTGCGGGTCGGGCTCGTAGCGGGGGCGTCGGGCCTGGACGTGCTCGCGGGCGCGATGCGCGAGCTGGCGGATCGCGGCGGGACTGCGGCCGAGGATGTCCGCGATCTCGGTGTGGGCGTAACCGAACACCTCGTGCAGGACGAACACCCCGCGTTCCAGCGGGGTGAGGGTTTCCAGCACCACCAGCAGCGCCATCGAAACCGACTCGGCGCGGACCGTCGCCTCGGCCGCGTCGTCGCCGGAGGAGCCGGTGAGCGGACCGACGAGGGGTTCGGGCAGCCAGGGCCCGACATAGGTCTCCCGGCGGCGGCTGACGGCGGCCTGGTGGGCGAGCGCCCGGTTGACCGTGATCCGCACCAGGTAGGCGCGCGGATTGTCGATCCGCTCCGCGTCCGGCGCCTGGCTCCTGGACGCCCACGACAGCCAGGTCTCCTGCAGCACGTCCTCGGTGTCGGCGACACTGCCGAGCATGTTGTAGACGATCGAGAACAGCAGCTCACGATGGTCGTCGAACACCTGGGTCGTGGTGGGGTGGTACACCGTGGGGCCTCCCGTCGCGGATGCGTTCCGAACTGAGAGGCGTCCAGGGGCAGAAGTGTGACATCCACCCCGGGAATGTGACCCACATCTCACCGTCGGCGTGCTCAACTCCGCGCTCGATGAGCGGTGTCGACCCCAGGAGCACAGAAGGAGAGCGGGCGGGTGATCGCATCCGCCGCCTCGAGCGAGCCGTCGACGGCCGCGCTGCCGGCGCAGGCGCCTCGGCGGGGCGGTGTGCGCCGGAGCCGGCGCCTACGCGGCGCAATCGGTGCACGGCACGGGCCCGCTGTCGGGCGGGTCAGTGCCGGCCGCTCCGGGCGGCCGTGGGGGAGAGGAGGGTGGTGGCCGACCAGGCTCTCGTCGCGCTGACCGGTTCCGTGGCCGAGAACCCGGCGGTGACGGCACTGCCGCCGATGTCGCTGTAGTCGACGTGACCCGGCCGTCCGCTCTTCGGCGTCAGCAGCACGATCGTGCCCCCTTCACCGAGGCTGCCGGAAGCGTCGACAAGGGTGTCGGAGAGGTCGCCGTCGTCCTCGCGGAACCACACCACGACCATGTTCACGATGTCCTCGTGGTCCTCGTACACCAGGTCGCTGCCGATGGTTCCCTCGATCAGCCGCCTGAACTGGTCGTCGCTGTCCTCGGCATATCCGATCTCCTGGACCACCATCCCGCGCTCGAAGCCCAGCATGGTGGCGGTGTTGGTGCTGTCGGCCGTAGTGGACATCCGGTTTCCTCGCCCTCGGTGTGACATTGCCGGCCATCACGATCACCGGCCGGGCCGCCCCGTGGACGAAGGCGCTCGGCAAACCACCTGTTCGAGTGGAGCCGTCCGGCCCGCATGGCCGTAGCCACTCGTGATCAATACACCTGGCGCCTTGGGGCGGCGTAGCAGCGGACGGCCACTCTCTGGTCGGGACTCCACTGCTGTTCGACCGTGGCCAGCAGTTGCCAGCCGAGCCGCTCGTACAAGGCCGCCGCAGCCGTGTCGGTGGCCACCACGTCGAGTACCGGGTGCAGACCGCGGGCCCGCGATTCCCCGACGGCCTGCGCCATCAGCAACGAGCCGATCCCGTGTCCGCGGGCCGACGGGGCGACGAACAGCCGGCTGATCACGGCGGTCGCGTCGACGCTCGCACCTGTGCGGGCGCTCCACAGTCCCGGAGCCGCGTCTCCGGCGTCGCTCCGGGAAAGGCCGATGTGACCGACGGTCCGGCCGTCCAGTTCTGCCACCCAGGAGGTGATGAGCGACGGCTGTGTCAGCCACTCGCCGGGGCGGGCGGGCCAGTTCACCGGATAGCCGTCGAGCTCATGGACCTCCGCGAGAACCCGGACACAGTCACCGAGATCAGGGTCGGTCCGAACCCGGACGCACCGGAACGGGCGCTCGCCGGCACGATCCGGCTCTTCACCACGGCATGGATATGACACCTCGTCATCCTCACATGCCGGGGCCTTCGCGCGAGTTCGGGTCCGGCTGCGGCGTGCTCGCGGCCACCGCGGCTTCGACGAGCGAGCCCGCAAGGACCGCGACCGTCTTTCCCCGCCCGGTTGCCGCCCGGTTCCCGTGGCCGGGAGCGTTCTCCGCTTTCCGCCCTGGTTGTCAGTGGTGGCCTTTACGGTGGGGAGGGCTGGCAACAGCTCGCCGATGGGGAAGGGGTAGGCCGGTGCGCAGGGTTCCACCGGAGATGTTCCGGTTCACCACGGGGGATCGCGCCGATCTCTATGGTGCGGTGCTTCGGGCGTTCGGAGCGGCCAACGAGCGGCTGGAGACGGCCCTCGGGCTCGACGAGGTCCGGGCGCGTCTGCGGACGGTCGGGTGGCTGGACGCGATCACCGACGAGGCACTCCACGAGGCCCTGAGAACGCTCCAGGGGTGGAACCTGCTGGACGTGGTGCAGAACCACACCGAGAACTACCGCACCGCCGAGGAGTACGAGCGCCGGAACCTCCAGTACTCCCTGACCCGCCAGGGCGAGGCCGCCCTCGCGGGGGTGGAACACGCACTGACGGTGCTCACCGCGACCGGGGCGCTGCAGACCGCCGTGCTGGAGGCGATCGCGGACAGGCTCGACGAGTTGTACGTCCTGCTGGGGGAACCCGCGTCGGCGGACCGCCGGATCTTCAGCACCCTCCAGGAGCTGGAGGGGCACCTCGAAGCGCTGCTGGACAACACCAAGGCGTTCAACGGGGAACTGCAGCGGCTGCTGCGCGCCGAAGGAGCCGATCCCGGAGTCTTCCGGGAGGTGAAGGCCGCGACGGTGGCGTATCTGCGCGAGTTCCTGGTCAACCTGGACCGGCGCGGGGCCGGGGTCGCCGTGGCGCTGGCCCGCGTCGAGGAGCGCGGGGTCGGTGTGCTGCACGAGCGCGCGCTGCGCGGCGCGGAGTTGCCGCCGGTGGCCGGTGAGGACCCCGCTGCCGCCTGGCTGGAGCGGCGCAGGGCCCGCTGGGCGGGGCTGCGGGCCTGGTTCCTGCCCACCGACGGCTCACCGCCCCGGGTTGAGCAACTGCACGACGTGGCCCGGAGGGCGATTCTCTCGCTGCTGCAGGTGCTCGACCGGATCACGGAGTCGCGTCGCCGTTCGTCCAGTGCCGTGCAGGATTTCCGGGAGCTCGCGCGCTGGTTCGCCGCCGCGCCGACGGAGGACGACCTGCACCGGCTGTGGGCGCTGGCCTTCGGACTGGGATCCGCGCGCCACCCCCACCTCGCGCACCCGGATCCGGAACTGATCCCCGCCTCCCGGTCGTGGGCCGCCGCACCCCCGGTGGAGGTGTCCGCGCTGCTGCGCACCAGCGGCCGCACGGAGCGCTTCACCCGGACAGGCAGGGTGCGGGACATCGCCGCGACGAAAGCCGCGCGAGCCGAGCGGGCGCGGCGGGAACGCGCCGAACTCCAGGCGGCGTGGCAGGCGTTGACCACGGACGGGTCCGTACGTCTCTCCGACTTCGGCGAGCTGGACCCGGCGGCGTTCGCGAGGTTGCTCGATCTGCTCGGCAGAGCGCTGTCGTCCCGCCCGGACAGCACGGGAACGCGCCGTGCCGTCAGCGCGGACGGCGGCGTGGAGATCCTCCTGCGGTCCGCCTCCGACGACCGCCAGGCCAGGCTGCGCACCTCGAACGGGGTGCTGAGCGGGCCGGACTATATCGTTCGGATCTCTGACGTGGACACGGCCGCCGGGCCGGCCGCCCACCCGTCGACCGGACTCGAGGAGGCCGCGGGATGAGCACGCTCGCCAACCAGTTGGTGGTGGTCGAACGGGAAGAGATGGCTCGGGGCATCCGTCTGCTGCTCGCCCAGCCGTTGATCACCGAGCGCGGCGACCCGGCGGCCTTCGAGGTGGTCAGGCGCCGCAAGGAGCCGCTCGCCAAGTGGTTCGACTACACCTGCGGCTGGAGCCTCGTCGTCGAGCCACGACGGGGGTACGCCCGGCTGGTCAAGGTCCGCTCGACCGCCGACGCCTCCCGTCCGGCCCGGCGGCCCCGGGCGGGCAGGCCGCCCTTCGACCGTCGCAGGTACGTGCTGTTGTGTGTCACGGCCGCGGAGCTGACGTCCGTACCGATGACGACCATAGGTCTGCTGGCCGACCGTGTCGTGCAGGCCGTGGCCGCCGACCCGGCGCTCGAGTCCTTCGACACCGCCAGCCGCCGCGAACGGATGGCCTTCGTCGACGTACTGAAGCTGCTGGAGTCGTACGGCGTCCTCGCGGCCGTGGACGGACTGACGGAGTCCTTCGTGGACACGGCGGAGGCGAAAGTCCTCTACCGGGTGGACGCCACCCTCCTGATGCGGCTCCCCGCGGCGCCCGTGGGTCCGTCGCGGCTGGCCGTGCCGGTGGAGGAGGTTCCCGCCCGTTTCGAGGAACTGCTGACGGAACTGATGCGGGAGCGGCGCTACGGCACGTCGGCGTCCGCCGGGCAGACGGCGGCGGACGAAGCGTTCGTCGTCTCCGGGACACGGCGGAACCTGTGGCTGCGGCACTCCGTGCTGCGCCGCCTCTTCGACGAACCGGTCCTGTACCGGGAGGACCTGACGGAGGAGGAGATCGCCTATCTCGCGTCCCCCACGGGCCGTCAGATCCTGCGTCGCTCGGCGGAACAGGCCGGACTCGTACTGGAGGAACGCGCGGAGGGCTACCTCCTGGTCGACCCCGACGCCCTGGCCACCGACTCGCGCTTCCCGGACGACTCCTCGACCGCCCGGGTCGCCGCCCTGCTCCTCCTCGAACGCATCGCTGACGCCCCCGGCGGCGCGACCCCCGAACAGCTCGCGGAAGCGGCCTCGGAGCTCCTGCGGCGTTTCCCCCGCTGGGCGAAGGCCTATCAGGCGGCCGAGGGGACAAGGCGGCTGGCCGACGACGCCGTGGCGGTGCTGCGTGACTTCGGCCTGGTCCGCGTCACCGGCGACCGGGTCGTGGCCCGCCCGGCCGCGTTCCGCTACCGCGTCGCGGGCACCACCACGACCTCCGCCGCCGTGGCGGAGCAGCACGCCCACAAGGAAGACGGAGGCCCGCAGTGAGCGTGACCGAGCTCCCGGTGCGCGGTACGGACCGGTCGGCGGACGGCACTGCGCCCACCCGGGACCGCTGGCAGCCGAGCCGGGCCGGAATCCTCAACGTCTGGCGGTACTACGACGAGACGTTCACCTTCCACGAGGGACGACTGCTGCTGCGCGGACCGAACGGCACGGGCAAGTCGAAGGCGCTGGAGCTGCTGCTGCCGTTCCTCTTCGACGCGAACCTCAGGCCCCACAGGCTCTCCACGTTCGGCGGCTCCGAACGCACCATGCACTGGAACCTCATGGGCGAAGGGGCCTCCGGCAAGACCCGCGTGGGATACGTGTGGATGGAGTTCGGCCGGGCCGACGGCGAGTGGTTCTCCTGCGGAGCCCGGCTCCAGGCCAGCGTCCACACGAGCGGTGTCCAGACCGACTACTTCACCACCCGCCGGCGCATCGCCCGGACCGACGGCGTGTCCCTCGTCAACGAGGCGGCGCAGCCCCTCACCCGGGCCGCGCTGGCGGACGCCCTGGAGGGGAACGGCGAGATCCACGCCACGGCCGCCGACTACCGGGCCGCGATCCGCCGCACCCTTTTCGCCGGCCTCGGGGAGCAGCGCTACGAGGCCCTGATCACCGCACTGCTCCAACTGCGACAGCCGAAACTCTCCGAACGGCTCGATCCGTCCCTGCTGTCCACGCTGCTGTCCAAGGCCCTGCCGCCGCTCGGCGAGACCGAGATCGGGGAACTCGCCGAGGGATTCGAGCGGCTCGACCGGCAGCGTGAGGACCTCAAGCGGCTCGACGACGAGGTCACCGCCGCGGCCGCCGTCGCCGGAAAGCAACGCGGCTACGCCCAGCGGGTGCTGCGCGCCGCCGCCGCGAAACTGATCTCCGCGACGACCGACATGGACAACCTCACCCGGATCGCCCGGGAAAGCGCGGAACAGCACCGGCAGGCCGTGCACGACCAGGAACGCACCGGTCAGCGGAAGCGGGAGCTGAGCGAGCGGGCCGGGGAACTCGAAGCGGCCGTCCAGGGCCTGGTGGACAGCGACCTCTACCAGCAGGGCAAGGAACTGGACCAGCTCCGCCGTCGCGCCCAGGACGGCGCGGGCAACGCACACCGGCTGCGGGCCGCCGCCGGCGACTGGCAACGCCGGGCCCGCGCGGACGACGAACAGGCGGACACCGCCGGCCGGCAGGCCGCAGAATGCGCCGACCACGCCGGGGACACCGCCGAGGACGTCGAGCGGACGGCCCGGACCGTCGGCATGGAGTCCGTGTACGCGGAGCTGCGCGCCGCACTCGCCGGACCCCCCTCGGCCGAGGACCCGGCGCGGGAGGCGGACCGGGTCCGCCAGGTCCGCCATCTGCTGCGCGGAGCGGTCAGGGGCCGGCGTGAACAGATGGCGGAGGTCCGGGAGGCCGTCGAGACCCACGAGCGGGCGGTGCGGGACCGGACCACCGCCGAAACGGCCCTTGACGGCGCCCGGGACGGCCTCGCGGAGGCGATGGCGCGCCGCGACGAGGCGGCCCGGGAGCGCGAGGAGGCCCTGCGGACACAGGAGGAGCGGCTCCGGGAGTGGGCCACCGGGTGTGTGGAACTGCGGATCGGCGACACCGAGGAGCTGGTCTCCCGGGCGGCCGTCGAAGCGGATGTCCTCGCCGTCGTGGAGCGCGCCGTGCGGGCCCTGGACCAGGAGATCACAGAGGCCGGCACCCGCGTCCGAGCGGTGCGGGAGACCGGGCTCGGCGAGCGGGAGAGGATTGTCCGGGCCATCGAGTCGCTCAGGACGGAAACCGACCTTCCGCCGACCGCCCCGCCCACCCGCACGACGGACCGTGCCACGATGGCCGGCGCGCCCCTGTGGCGACTCGTGGCCTTCCGCGACGGCGTTCCCGACGAGGTCCAGGCCGGCGTCGAGGCGGCACTGGAGGCATCGGGCCTGCTCGACGCCTGGGTGAGCCCCGAGGACACGATCGAACTCACCGGCCACGACACCTTCGCCGCGCCCGCCTGGGCGACGCCCGCCCAAGGGCCGTCACTGCTGGAGGTCCTGCGCCCCGAAACGGACACCCCGGTGTCGGGCGACCGAGTCTCCCAACTCCTCGCGGGCATCGCGTACGGAGACCAGCTCCCGCCGTGGCACACCGCCGCCGTCGGCGCCGACGGGAGCTGGCGGCTGGCCGCGGCCGTCGGGACCTGGAGCAAGGACGCGCCCGCCCACATCGGCTTCCTCGCCCGGGAACGGGCCAGACGGCGCCGCATCACGGAACTCACCGGGCGTCTCACCGACCTGAACGCCGCCATCGCCTCGTTCGACACCCAGTTGCGCGCGCTGCGCGAGCGCCGGTCACGGCTCGACGCCGACCTCATGGCACGCCCCGGGCACCGAGAGCTCGACGAGAGACGGCGCCAGTGGGACCGCGCGGAGGAGGCGGTCGGGGTGCGGGACGACGCCGTCCGTGTCGCGGTCGAGGTGCTCGACGGACGCGAGGCCGACGTGAGCCGCTGCCTGCGCACACTGGGCCGGCTCTCCTCCGAACACGCCCTGCCCACCGACCGGGCACGTCTGAAGGAACTGTCCTCCGCCGTCGACGCGTTCGCCGACACGGCCGACTCCTGGGCGGACGCGCATCTGCACTGGGCCACCGCCCTGGGCCGGGCGGCCGCCGCGAGAAGCCAGGCCGAGCGGACCGCGGAGGCCGCTCGGGAGAGCCAGGCCGAAGCCGACCGGGCCGACACCGAGGCCCGTGCCCTCGCGGCCACCCTTCAGGCCGTGGACAGCACCGTGGGTGAGGACTTCCGGCAGATCGCCGCCCGCATCGGCGAGTTGAGGAACGACATCCGCCGCAGCCGGGACGAGATCAGCGCGAGCGACGGCGAACTCGGCCGCCTCCAGCGACGTATCGGCTCGCTGGAGGCGACGATGGCCGAGGACGCCCGGCGACGGGACGAGTCGACGGCGGCGAGGGACGACGCGGCCCTCCGCTTCCGGCACCTGTGCCTGCTCGGTCTGCCCCAGGACGCGGGCGCCGCACTGGAGCTGACCGCCCAGGACGGCACCCGTGCCACGCTGGAAGCGGCCCGCGAGGTCGCGGCCGAGTGGCCGGCCCTCGCGCATGAGCCCACCCACCTCGGCGACGCCGTACAACGCCTCTCCGAGGCGGTCCACCAGGCCCGCCAGATCCTCGGCCGCCGCGCCGACCTCGATCTCGAGGTCGACGACGACGTGCAGGTCTTCACCGCCGCCATGGACGGCGTACGGTTCGGGGCGACGGGACTGCTGCGGACCCTCACCGCCGAACGGGACGGCAGCCGCGAGGACATCACGGTCGCCGAGCGGCGCCTCTTCGACCAGACCCTCACCGGAGACACCCGCCGTCACCTGGCCGCCCGCATCCGGCAGGCGAACGAACTGGTCGACCGCATGAACGGTCACCTGGAGCGAGTCCGTACGGCGTCGAACGTCTCCGTCCAACTGGTGTGGCGCATCCACCCGGATCTGCCGCCCGGCACCCAGACCGCCCGCACGCTCCTGCTCAAGGAGCCCAGGAACGTCACGGACGCCGACCGGGAGGCGCTGCACGCCTTCTTCCGGGCCCGCATCGAGGAGGCCAAGGCCAGGAACACGGCGGCCACCTGGGAGGAGCAGCTCGCCGAGGTGCTCGACTACACGGCCTGGCACCAGTTCGTGGTCAGGCTCGACCGTGCGAACGGCGCCGGTTGGCAGGTGCTCACGAAGAAACTGCACGGAGCGCTCTCCGGCGGCGAGAAGGCCATAGCCCTGCACCTGCCGCTCTTCGCGGCGGTCGCCGCGCACTACGAGGCCGTACCCGAAGCACCCCGGCTGATCCTGCTCGACGAGGTCTTCGTGGGCGTCGACGCGACCAACCGCGGACAGATATTCGCCCTGCTCGTCGCACTCGACCTCGACCTGATGCTCACCTCGGACCACGAGTGGGGCCACTACCGGGAACTCTCCGGCATCGCCGTCCACCAACTGATCACGGGAACCGACGGCGACGACGCCGTGACCAGCGCCCGCTTCGTCTGGACCGGGACCGGAATGCGACCCGAAGAAGCCGACGAGGCCGACGGAGGCGAGGGCGGCGAGGGCGGCGAGGAAGGCGGGGGTGGAGAAGGTGAAACGGGTGGAGCCGGCGAGCCGGAGGGACTCCGGACGACGTGAACACCCCCCGGATCCCCCCTCACCTCACCGGGACCCGCCTGCGCCCCGTCTGGCAGGCGGTGCACGACCGCCTCTCCACCGGCCGGCCCGTCAGCGGAGTGCGCCTCGGCCCGCTCGACGACGACGAGCGGGAGGCCCTCGCCGATCTGCTGGGCCTGGACCGGCTGCCGGACCAGCGGCCGACGGTGCGGCTGGCCCGCCTCGAGGCCATCGTGGCCGAGGCCGGCGGCGGTACGGTACGGGACGTCGTCACCCAGGTCATCGGCCCGCTCGGCGACCGGGCCGCCGAACGCCGTCGGCAGGAGGACGACCGGGCAGCACTCTGGGCATGGCTGGAAACCCACGACATCGTCCGCGCCCAGCCCGCGCTGGCCGAGTGGGCCCTGCACTGCCGGGGCCAGGGCCTGGTCGACGGCTCGGTGCACCGCACCCGGGACCTGCTCTCCGCCGCCGTCGCCGTGCTCGCCGCGCTGCCTGCCGAAGGCGAGCCGCTGCCCGTGTTCGCGGCGCGTGTCCGGCACGGCGACCCGCACGCCCTCGACGACGGCACCCGCCTGTCCTCCCTGGTGCTGAGGGCCTTGTCGACGCTCCACGGCACAGCCGTGCCCGACAGCGCCCACGCGCGGCGCGCACTCTGGTCCCGAGCCGGTGTCGCCGACGACGAACTGTCGGCGACCGTCCTCGCCGCCGGTCTGCGCCCGGCCGGCGAGGGCCCGCTCAGCCGGATCGCCGCTATCTGCTCCGAGGCCGGGCACGCCGTGTCCCTCACGCTGGCTCAGCTGAGGTCACCGGGCGATTTCCGCTTCCCCGACCGGGCCGTCCACATCACGGAGAACCCCAGCGTGCTCGCCCTGGCGGTGCGCCGCTTCGGCGCACGCTGCCCACCCCTCGTCTGCACCTCCGGCTGGCCCAACAGCGCCGTCGTCCGCCTCCTGCACCTCCTCACCGCGGAAGGCGCGACCCTGCGCCACCACGGGGATTTCGACGGCGAGGGCATACGCATCGCCGCCCACGTCATGCACAGGACCGCCGCCGCTCCCTGGCGGATGTCCGCCCACGACTACCTCACCGCCGTCACCACCACCCCGCGGGGCCCCTCACCGGGACGACTCACCGAGGCACCGTGGGACCCCGCCCTCACCACCGCCATGGCGGAACACGGAAGTGCCGTCATGGAGGAGACGGTGGCCGGTACCCTCCTCGACGATCTGGCCCGACAACTCGGGCCCGCCCGGCACGACCCGCGCGCTCGCCCGGCGACCTGAAGCGCCACACGGGATCACCTGACGCTGCAAGATCGGTTTCGCCAGACGCTCCTTCACGCTCGGCTGACGCCTTCCGGGCCCGGCCGTCCCGGGTTCGCGATGCCCTGGCGCGATGGCTAGGGTGCCTTCCGACATCCCCTGCCCCAGCCCGGTAATACGCGGTTCGGCCTGCCCGCCGTGTTCGGTCCGCCCGGGCTCCTTAGGAAGGAACCGTGCCCGAAAGCCAGCGACACACCGATACCCAGCCCGTTCCGCAGCAGTTCAGGAGCCCCGCCGGACAGAGTCCCGCCCGACCGAGTCCCGCCGCACCGAGTCCCGTCAGACAGCGGGACGCGTTCTTCGACAACGCCAAGTACCTGGCCATCGTGCTGGTGGCGGTGGGACACGCGTGGGAGCCGCTGCGGTCCGGCAGCCGCACCGTCACCGCGCTCTACATGGTCGTCTACGCCTTCCACATGCCCGCCTTCATCGTGATGTCCGGCTACTTCTCGCGCGGCTTCGACGCGAGTCCGCCGAAGATCAGGCGTCTGGTCGGCGGCGTCGTGGTGCCCTACGTCGTCTTCGAGACGGCCTACACGTTCTTCACCCGCTGGAGCGACGGCGTTCCCGACCGCCCGGTCAGCCTGCTGGAGCCGCTGTACCTGACGTGGTTCCTCGCGGCGCTGTTCATCTGGCGTCTGACCACGCCCCTGTGGAGACTCGTCCGGTGGCCCCTTCCGATCGCCCTCGCCCTCGCGGCGCTGGCCACGATGTCGCCGTCCATCGGTGACGACCTCGACCTGCAGCGCGCCCTGCAGTTCCTGCCCTATTTCGTGCTCGGCCTGTGCCTGAGGCCGGAGCACTTCCGGCTGGTGCGCCGCCGCGAGGTCCGCGTCCTGGCCGTACCGGTCTTCATGGCCGCGCTCCTCGTGTCGTACTGGGCGGTGCCGCGGATGAACTACGCCTGGTTCTTCCACAAGGACGCGGCGGCGGACCTCGGCGCGCCCGCCTGGGACGGGCCCGTGATGACCCTCGCCCTCTTCGCCTGTTCGCTGGTCCTGGTCGTCTGTTTCCTGGCCTGGATCCCCGGGCGCAGGACCTGGTTCACCGCGCTGGGCGCCGGCACGCTCTACGGCTACCTTCTGCACGGCTTCGTCATCCAGGCCGGCAACCGCTGGTCCTGGTCCCGCTACGACTGGCCCCATGAGCCGCTGGGCGAGATCACGGTGAGTCTCGTCGCCGCCGGTGTGATGACCGCGCTGTGCACCCCGCCCGTACAGCGGATCTTCCGCTTCGTGATGGAACCGAAGCTGCAATGGGCCTTCGGGCAGGACACGGGCCGGCCGGCCCGGCGCGCAAGTCCCCACACCCCGAGCGTCGGAAACTAAAGTTTACAACCCTCCGTGAGGTAACTATAGTTGTCACATGACCTCGCCTCAGATCACCCCCGAAGAGCAGGCGGAACTCGGCAAGGCTCTCCACGACGCCCTCACTCCGCTCGCGTCGGCCATCCGCTCCCGCGCGTCAGGACTGCCGGAAGACCGCATGTGGGCGGCGGACCCGGTCGAAGTGACGCTGTCGGTCCTGGCCGCCTGGAAGGTTGTGGACACCGAGGTCAAGCGGTTGACCGCGATCGCGGCCGGAACCGCCGGGTCCTACGGTGCGAGCTATGAGCAGATGGGTTCCGTCTGGGGCATCACCCGGCAGGGCGCCCGCAAGAAATGGCCTGACGCCGTCAGCCGCCCGCCGGCCGCCTCGGCGCACGGTTCCACCCCGCTGGAACTGTGCGGTGGAACCGCGGAACTGACGCCGGAGCCTTCGTCGGGCGGCTGGAGGTGGACCGGTCAGGGTGCCGACGGAACACACGGTACGTCCGACGGCGACACCTCGTACGCCACGAAGGAAGAGGCCGCGGCCCACGCGGGCGCCTTCCTGAGGGAACACGCCGCCGGGCGACCCTGAGGCAGGCCGAACGCCTCGTCCTGTCGGGAAGCCTCGGTCAACGGGGCGGACGTCGCCCGACGGGGCGCTCGCTGTCGGGACCGGACAGCCGTTCCACCTCCTGCGCGGCCTCCCCGGCGGCCCGCTCGGCACGCGTCACGGCGCCGGCCGCCGCCCGGTGCCGTTCCGCCGCCTCCTTGTGTTCCCGGTCGGCCTGCTGGAACTCCTCGCGTGCCGGACCGAGTTGTCGTTCGACAGCGGTCACCTGCCGTTGGGCCCGGTCGAGCCGCGCACGTGCCTGCTCCAGTGCCGTGCCTGCGGCCGTCCGTGCCGTGCGCAGGTCGCGCAGGCGGCGGTCGGCCGCCTTGGCTGTCCTGCGGGCCTGAGCGAGCTGTTCCCGCAGCCGTCGGCCGCGTCGCTCCGCGAGGTCGTCCCCGGCCCGACTCCCCGACGGCGGCGTCTCGTCCCCGGTCCGCTTCGGCCGGGTGCCGGCCGATGCGGCCGCGGCGGACGGGAAGTCCGCCGGCGGGGTGAGGGCGCCCGTCAGACGGCCGGCCGCCCACTGGTCCGCGGCGGCCGGATCGGTGAGCACGGCGTGCAGGGTGGATTCGACGTCCCGCTGAGCCGTGTCGGACAGCCGGTGGCCGCTCTCGCGGGCGAGCCGGGCGGCCTGCAGGGACAGGGAGGTGACGATCCCGCGGCGCTGCTCGGACAGCTGTTTGACGCCACTGGTGTCCAGGCTCTGATAGGCCTCGCGCAGCGCCCGCCCCAGCTCGAGGAACCGCCGGCTCTCCTCCGGCCGCGAGCGCAGCAGCAGGTTCGCCGCCCAGGCGGCGAGCGTGGGACGGCGGGCGGCATGGATCCGGCGGGCGTCCTCCACGCGCCCCGCCGTCCTGGCCGCGGCCGCCAGCTCCTCACGGCGGGGGACGAAGCCGGGCGGCGGGACGGTGTAGAGCTCGTCCAGCGTCGCTTCCACATCGTGGTCCCCGCCGTGCCGCGCGCCCTTACGTTGCATGATCACCAGGTTCCACCGAGCCGGGCCCGCGTGCATCTCGGGGGCCCGTCGCTCCGGCGTCCGGCACGGGCGCCCGCCTGTGCCCCGTGCCCTCACACAGGCGTGATCAAGGTCGCCCACACCGCGTTGCCGCCGGTCAGCCGGGACTGGTCGACTCCCCAGGCGTGGGCGATCTGCTGCACCAGGAACAGCCCCCGGCCGCCCTCGTCGTCGGGGCCCGCCTCGCGCGGAGGGAGACCGCCGCCCGGGCGGGCGTGGTCGTGCACCTCCACCCGGAGGCAGTCCTCCGCGACGAGCCCCAGCCCGCACAGGATGCGCGCACTGGACGTGTGGCACACGGCGTTGGTGGCCAGCTCGGACACGAGCAGCACCGCGTCCGCGGAGATCTCGTCGGGCACGTGCCAGGCGGTCATACGCGCGTTCACCGAGCGGCGGGCGACGCTGATGCTGGACCGCTGCGCGGGCAACTCGATCCAGTGCGTACGTTCCTGGTCCGCCCGGCCTAAGAGCTGGGGGGAGGAAGTCGTGTGGGGGGACACGCTTGTCGCCTTCCGTCAGGAGGGGCGCGGTAGGGGCCGGGGCAGGCGGTGCTCCTGCCGGGAGGGGGGTGTTCCCGGTCGGACAGCCGCTCGAGAACGCGACGTAGCCGCGCACCGACTCCGTGTGAGGGTAGGGGTGGTGACAACGATGCTGCCGTGGTCGGCGATGTCGTTCACGCAAGTAACTATGCTGGTAGGCGAGTTCACGCTGCAACCATCTCCCTGATAATTTCACTTCGACGGTATCCGTTTGGCTGCATCATCAAGCTCTGCGCAGACTGGAGCCGATGACGCATCATCAGGAGGTGGCGCAGTGAGCGACGCTCGTCCCGGCGCGGGCACCAGTGCGCCGACCGTTCTGCGCATGATCCTCGGGCGCCGGCTCCGGGAGCGGCGGCTCGGCGCGGGCGTGTCGCTGGAGGCGGCGGCGAAGGCCCTGCGGGTCACGTCGTTGACCATCCGCCGTCTGGAGAAGGCGGAGGTCGGCCTCAAACCCGTGTACGTGGAGAAGCTGCTGCAGACCTACGGGGCCGACCGGCAGGAGATGGACGAGTTCGTCGACCTGGCCGAGCAGGCCAACCAGCCGGGCTGGTGGCACGCCTACCGCGACGTCGTGCCGAGCTGGTTCACCGCCTACGTGAGCCTGGAGAGCGGGGCGAAGACCCTGCGTACCTATGAACCCCACTACGTCACCGGGCTGTTGCAGACGCACGGGTACGCGCGCGCCGTCCTGCGCGGGGGTTTCCCCAACGACAGCGACGAGGACCTGGAGCGGCGTGTCGATCTGCGGTTGCGCCGCCAGAGCCTGCTGACCAAGCCCGACGCCCCCACACTGTGGGTGGTGATGGAGGAGGCCGTCCTGCACCGGGTGGCGGGCGGCGCCGAGGTCATGCGGGAGCAGATCGACCGGCTCCTGGAGGTCACGGACCTGGACCACGTCAGTGTCGACATCGTGCCGTTCTCCGCGGGCGCGCATGTCGGAGCGTGCGCGCCCTTCACCTACTTCCGCTTCGAGGAACCGGAACTGCCCGACATCGTCTACAGCGAAATCCTGTCCGCCTCCGTGTACCTGGACCAGCGCTCCGATGTCGCGGCCCACCTCGAGGCGCACAACCGGATGTCCCTGCTGACCTCCTCCGCGGACAGCAGAGCCCTCCTGAACCGCATGCGAAAGGAGTATTCGTGACCATCGCCGACAGCGTTGTCTACAACGGCATGCCCGCCTCCGACCTGGGCGAACAAGGATGGGAATGCCCCTGGAGCGGCCCCAACGGGGGCCAGTGCGTGGAAACCAAGCAACTCGCCGACGGCCGTGTCGCCTTCCGGCAGTCGACCGACCCCACCGGCCCGGCGCTGATCTACTCGCCGGAGGAGATGGCCGCCTTCGTCGAGGGAATCAAGAGGGGGCTCGCCGATCATCTGACGGCCGGCTGACCGAACCGCAGACGGGGGAGAGTTCGCGCCGGCCCCGGACATGACCCGCCCGGCACACCACGCAGACCACCGAAGGGGACAGGACAGGATGAGCAACACCCGCGCCGCAGGGGGCATCGACACCAGCAGGCCGCACTCGGCCCGCATGTACGACTACTACCTCGGCGGCAAGGACCATTTCGAAGTCGACAAGCGGGCCGCCGAGACCGTCGCCGCGGCCTATCCCGGAATCTTCGTGTGCGCCCGCGAGAACCGGGCCTTCATGCACCGGGCCACCCGCGTGCTCGCGCGGGAACACGGCATACGTCAGTGGCTCGACATCGGCACCGGCATTCCCACCGAGCCGAACCTGCACCAGGTCGCCCAGAGCGTCGTCCCCGAAGCGCGCGTGGTGTACGCCGACAACGACCCCCTCGTCCTCAAGTACGCCGAGCGCCTCATGCGCAGCACCCCCCAGGGCCGCACCACGTACATCGAAGCGGACGTCAACAACGCGGCGGCACTGCTGAGCGCCCCCGAACTGGCCGACATCCTGGACCTGGACCGGCCCGTGGCGCTCTCGCTGAACGCCCTCATGCACTTCGTCACCGACGCCCAGGACCCGTACGGGATCGTCGGCAGGCTGCTCGACGCCCTGCCGTCGGGCAGCGCGCTCGCCCTCAGCCACTGCACGCCCGACTTCGACCCGCCCACCTGGCAGAAGGTCACCGACATATACACCGCCGCCGGGACGCCGGTGCAGTTCCGCTCCCGGGAGGACGTCGCGCGCTTCTTCGACGGGCTGGAACTGCTCGACCCCGGCGTCAGTGTCGGTCACCGCTGGCGTCCGGACGCGTCGGTCGGAGCGCGGCCCGTCCAGGCCCCCACGGACGCGGAGGTCAGCCTCTGGACCGCCGTCGGCATCAAGCCCTGACCCCCGGAGATCACCCGCGCGCCGCCGCACGCGCACGGCGCGACGGAGGCCGCCCCGGGACCGACTGTCACCAGGTGTGCCCACTCCCGTACAGTCCGTGGTGCTTGCGCTCTGATGCGGCCAAGCCCAGCGGCTGACCAGGAGACGAAACATGGACACCGAAACCGGTCCCGGTTCCCTTCCGCACGCTCCCGGCCCGGGGCGGCCCCTCCCCGAGGCCGAGCCCGGGCTGGTGGAGCGGTGGCGTTCGGGGGGAGGGGAACTGGTCGAGCTGCTGTCCCAGGTACGCGAGCGGCTCGGCGGCGTCGCCGCGTTCCGTCTGGGGTCCGCCCGCACCGTGCTCGTCACCGACCCGCGGGCCGTGCAGCACGTACTCGCCCGGCACCCGGAGCGGTACGTCAAGCGCTCCCACCGCGCCCGGCTGCTGATCGGCGACGGTGTCCTCGCCGCCACCGGTGACGCGTGGAAGCGGCAACGCCGGCTGCTGCAGTCCCAGTTCACCGGCACCGGAATGCGCCGCTACGACCGGCGGATCACCGCGGCCGCCCGGACCACCGCCGGGCGCTGGGCCGGGTACGCCCGTACCGGACAGCCGTTCGACGTCGGGCAGGAGATGCGCCGCTTCGCCCTGGACGCCATCTGGCGCTCACTCACGGGGCATCCCCTCGACGACGGGACCGAGCGGGAACTCGCCGCCGTCACCACCGTGGCGACCGCCCTCCCGACGCTGCCCGCCGATGCCGCCGACGCCCATGACGCCGTGGCCGCCGATCTCGCCCGGATCGACGCGGTCGCCCGGCACGCCATCGAGGCCGCCCGCAGCGGAGCGGCAGGACCCGACGGCCCCGGCCTGCTGCACGTCCTGACCGACGCAGCCACCGAACACCCCGAATACACCGACAGGCTGATCCGCGACGAACTGGTCACGCTGCTCGTGGCCGGACACGAGACCACCGCCACCACCCTGACCTGGCTCCACCTGCTCCTCGACCGGTACCCCGCCGCCCGCCGGCAGGCGCTCGCCGCCGGCGGCGAAGGAACGGCCGGGCGCCGCCAGGCCGTCCAGGCGCTGGTCCACGAGACACTGCGGCTCTACCCGTCCGCCTGGATCCTGCCCCGGCACACCACCGAGGACGACACCCTCGCCGGCCACGCCGTCGAGGCGGGCACCGATCTGCTGGTCTGTCCCTACCTCACCCACCGCGACCCCGAACTGTGGCCGGACCCGGAGCACTTCGACCCCCGCCGCTTCACCACCCCGGACGGCCGCCCCACCCATCCGGGAGCCTACTTCCCCTTCGGTATCGGTCCGCGCGCCTGCCTCGGCCTGCAGTTCGCGCTCCGTGAATCGGCCGCCCTGCTCGAACACCTGCTGCCCGACCACACCCCCGTGTTCGGTTCGACCCCCACCAAGGCGGTGTACGGCATCACCGTCCGCCCCGACGGCCCCACCCCGGCGACCCTGGAACCGGCACGCGCCTGAAGCAGGCCCGCCGGGAGAGCCGCCCGGGGCGGCCGGGATCAGAGCCCGCTGACCTTGGCGCTCGCCGAGAGGTCGTAGACCAGGGTGACGGTGCGTCGTCCGCCGGGCGGGAGCGCGAGGTTCCAGCGGACGATGCCATCGGCGTCGACCGTGTCGGGGGCGGGGGAGCAGGACTCCTTGCGCAGACGGGTCTCCACCGCCGAGACCTCGGAGACCGGGATCCGTTCGCGGACGACGATCACCCGATCGCCCTGCTCGCCGGGGGCCGAGAACCGGGACAGATGCAGCTGGACCGTCCGGGTGAGCACGGTCCGCTGGGTGAGCGCGGCGGTCTCCCGGGTCTCCTCGGTGTGCCGGACGACCCGGTGGTCGTCACGGCTGCCGTAGGCGAGTTCGACGGGGGCGCCCGGGGCGGTGAAGTCCAGGGTGCCGCGGCCGGTGAATCCGCTGCCGCGGATGAGGTCGACGGGTCCGGCGAGCAGCGCGTGGCCGGACAGGTTGTCGAACCGCGCCACCTCGGTGACCAAGGGGGACAGCTCGGGCGTGCACGAGTATTCGACACCTGCTGCGGTGGTGAAGGCGGAGAGCGGAACGCGATGGGCACGGCCGTCGGCGGGCACGGAAACCATCGCGGGGGCGCCGAGCACGCGCACCTCGCCGCCGTCGTCCACTCCGGGCAGGCCCAGTACGGCGGCCGCCGGGCCGAGGTCCGCGATCTCCTCCTCGCGCAGCTCCACGTCGACGGTGCGGCGCTCAGCGGGGGAGCGGTCCTGGAGCACGAGCCGGTCCTCGCCCAGGCTGGGCGGATCGGTGGCCAGCGCCGAACGCGCCGTCGACAGCGTCAGCCGTACGCCGGACCAGTCCTCGCCGGTGCGCTGCCAGACCATCGCGTCGGTCTCCAGCGTGAGGGACCCCCCGTCGAGTACGGCCCGGTAGGCGGGCCGCCACAGCGCACACGGGGTGACGTGGCTCAGACGCAGCCCGGCCGCCCCGGCGGCAGACGCCTCCACGGTCAGTTCGATGTGACCGACCAGCTCGGCGGGCTCCTCCTCGGCGAGGTCCAGCGCCCGCCGGGCCTCGCCGAGTTCGGCCGCGAGGGCGGCCGACCGGGCTTCGACGGTGCGCAGTCGCTCGCCGTGGGAGTCGCGCTCGTCGTCCACCCGGTCCAGTTCACGGTTCCAGCGAGTCCCTTCGGTCTCTCCGGAACCGGCGCCCTCGCCGATCTCCCGCAGCAGATCGGCGGCGAGACGGCCGAGCACGTCGAGCCGCGCGTGCAGCCGGTCGCGCTGCCGCCCCAGGGCGAGCTGCTCCTCTTCGAGCGTGTGCACGCGGCGGCGCAGAACGGAGTCGTCCTCGGCGGGCCGCCGCCCGCGCGGCGTCCAGCTGCGGACGATCCGCACGTCGAGCACGGTCGCCGGGTGGTCGGCGGTCAGCTCGGCGTGCAGAGTACGGTCGACGGCCAGCGCGCTGACGGGCCCGAGACGCAGCCGCTGGACGCCGGCCTCGAGGTCCAGCACGGTGGCGCGTTCGACGTGGGCGCGGTCCTCCAGACAGGTGACGGCGATGACGGGGAGGGGGATCGGCTCCGGTGCCGTGGACATGGGGTGTGTCAGCTCCTGCGGTTGCCGCCGACCAGGGTCTTGGCGGACGGGATACGGATCTCGTAGCCGCCGTCGAGGGCGGTGGTGGCGCCGGCGGGCAGGTCCACCCGCCAGATGCGGGTGCCGGGGGCGTGCTGCTCCGCTTCCGCGCCGTCCCGGGGAGCCGTCCAGTCGGCCCGTTCCTCGATCCTGACGTCCGCGTCGGAGGTGACCGGCACCCGCTCGCGGACCTCGACGGTGACGGGCCCGGCGAGCCGGTTCGCCAGCTCCACGTGGACGCGGTGGTCGAGCACGGTGGTGTTGTTGCGCAGCCCCGCCGTCGACTCGTGCAGATTCGTGCGGCGGGTGACCCTGATGCCTTCCTCCGGCCCGAGCCCGACCCGGCGCACACCGCCGGGGGCGAGCGTGGGCAGCGCGGCGGTCAGCAGGAAGTCGTCACCGACGGTGACCTCCACCGGGCCGGCCAGCAGCGCCTGGTCGGTGGAGTTGGACAGCACCAGTGTGGCGTACACGGTCTGCTCCACGGACGGCACGCACAGGTACTCGGTACGCAGACCGACCGGGATCTCTCCGACGGTGACGGTGTGCCAGGTGCCGTCCGAGGGAATGTCGGCGCGGGCGACCGCGTCGAAGCGGTGGTCGAAGGAACCGGCCGCCGCGCGAGGCCGTACGGCGTGCGCGGGCAGCGGCAGCGCGGCCACCGCCTCGGCACGGCGCTGGTACTCGGCCGCGACCGGATCGTGGGGAGCGTCGGGAAACAGCAGGCCCCGTCGGCCGTCCCGCTCGTCGGCGCCGCTCAGGACGAGGGCCGTGTAGTCGAGTTCGGCGCCGCTCGGCCGGGGCGGACCGGCCGCCGGCGGCGGCGTCGGCGGCGCGGCCTTGCGGAGCGCCGCGGACGGGGCACGGCCGGCGGCCGCCGGCCTCATGGCGGCGGGGGGCGCGAGGGGCATGCCGCCCGGTTGTGCGGGGGCCGCCGGCGGCACGGCGACAGGCGCGCCGTAGCCCTGCGGCGGCGGAGGCGGCGGTGCGACTGGACCGGGCGCTGCACTGCCCGCCACGGCCACGGGGGCGTGTCCGAGAGCCGTGGACGCGCCGGCAGGGCGAGGGCCCGCCCCGTCGTACCCGGCGAACAGGTCGGCCAGACCGGCGGGGGGCTCACGCCAGCCGGACGGCAGAGGATCGGGCTGACGGCGTCCGATCCGGAGGGAACGGAGCCGGGGCAGGTCGGTGCGGCGCCGCAGGTCGGCGGTGGCCAGGGCGATGCGCACGCCGGTCCAGTCCTCACCGGTGCGCTGGGCGACCGAGGCGCGCAGCACCAGGCGGCCACTGCTCTCGCCCTGACGGTGGGTGAGCCGGTAGGCCGGCACCCAGACGGCGCCCGGCACGCCGTACTCCAGCTCGACCTCCACGTCGGTGTCACCGGTGTCACCGGCGCCGTCGAGGGTCAGGACCGCTGAGACCGTGGTCTGTACATGCGCCGACGGCGCGTCGGTGGAGGCGCGGTCCAGCCGGTCCACGGCGACGGAGAGTGAGTCCTCGGCGCGGTCCAGCGCCTCCTCCAGCTCGACGAGACCGGCGTGCAGTCCGGTCAGCCGCTCGTCGACGAAGTCGGCGAGCTCCAGCCACGCGTCGACCGGAGTACGGCGGTGCGGGTCGTCCCGCTTGCGGGCGGGCGGGACCGGGCGCAGAGCGCCGACCTCCTCGATAAGACTCAACTGCCGGTCCCGGCGCCCCCGCGCGGCCCCGCACTCGTCGTGCAGCCGTTCCACCTCGCGCCGCAGCTCTTCACGCGTGCCGCTGCCGGTACCGGGCGGCTCGGCCTCGACCTCCACCCGTGCCTCGGTGATCCGCAGTCCGGAGGAGTCCGCGATCCGGGCCCGCAGGGAGCCCGGGTCCAGAGAGCGGGGCAGCCCCGTCACCCGCACCCTGCCGTCGGGCGGCACACTGCCCCGGGCCAGCCGGCGGCAGACCGCGCCCTGCGCGTACACCACGACCGAATCGAGAACCGACCCCCACCTGCGTGCTGCCTCAGCTGTCATGTGCTCCGCCCCCGGACGTCTTCGTGCTGAGCGAAGCCTACGCGGAGCCCGCGCATCAGACGGCAGACCTGGTCGCGCAGTCGGCCTGCCCGTCCGAACGGTGGGGCGGCGCACACGGCGTCAGCGCGGAGCGATCGCCGCCTCGGCCGCCGTCTTGATGCGTCGGCCGAAGGCGTCGGCGTCCTTGCGGGCCGCGGCGAGCGCCAGGCCGACGAGGAGCTTGCCGAGCCCGTGGCCGTCGAGAACGTTGAAGAGCCGGACCCGGGTCCCGCCGTCGGGCAGCGCTTCCAGGTCGTAGCCGCCTTCGCGTGCCGTCACGGCGTTCTTCGACACCTCGGCCCACCGGAGCTTCACCGGCGCCTGCAGATCGGTGATGCGGAACTCCCGGCCGGTCTTCATCCCGGCGTCCTTGACCGTGCTCCGGAAGACGGTGCCCACGGCGGTCGGGGAGTCCGGGACCCGATCGATCCTGAGCACCCGGGGGCTGAACTGCGGATCGTTGCGCCCGTCCGCGAGGTAGGCGAACACCTCGTCGACGGGCCGGTCGACCTCGACGACTGCTTCGAACTGTCCTGACATCGGCACTCCTGGTCGACTGGGCCGCCCGCGCCCGCGTGGACGGCTGCGAAGGAACGCAAGGGCCACACCGCGCCGCCGGACGTGCCATGGCGGCACCGCGACGATACGGGACCAGCGGCCGTCTCGCGCGGCACGGTGTGACGTGAAATCCGGTGTGCGGAACGAGGTCGCGAAGGGCTTCAGGATGGCGTGGGTGCGGCCGCGGTGGCCGCGGTGACATTCGTCACGCGAACATCTCGAATCAACGCTGTCCGTTAGTACTCGGCACCCGGGCGAAATAGAGGGATGTGTCGCCTGGAAGCGGGCATACGGCGCCCGTGATCCGACGGTACGGACTCCGCTTGCTTCCTTCGCGCTGCCGACCCGGAACAGGCGGCTTCCTGACGGCGCGTCTGATCCCGTCGCGTTCCGGGAGGCCGGGTCAGCACAACCCCGTACCGGATTCAAGGGCGGCGGACGCCTACGAGGCCGGGTAGTGGTGGCGCTCGTTGCCGGGCTCTCGCCCAGGTTCGACAATGACGGCCCTCCAGAGGCGTCACCGCAGGTCAAGCACAGTTTCTATGCAATGCCGAGCCCACCGCGGGGCGCCATCAAGGACGACCGAGCGAGGCCCGCCATGAGGAAGCACCGCAGGAAGACACGCCGTCGGCACATAGCCGTCGCCGCCATCGCGCTGAGCGCGCTGGCGGTACCGTCCGCGGCCATGGCCTGTCTGAACGATCAGACCTCCGAGACGGCCATGACCCACCGGCAGTGGAAGAACTGGACGAACGCGTCCTCGAGCCGGCGGTGGGTGAACGGCGAGTGGACCTCGCGGTCCCCGACGCCGGCCTCGTCGGCCGCCGCGAAACCGGCCTCGGCACCGGCCGCCGCATCCCCTGCGCCCGCCGCCGCGTCTCCCGGTGCCACCAGTGCGTCGGCGGCCCCCTCCTCCGGCGCGGTGGCCCGCGTCGTAGCCCTGGTCAACAGCGAGCGCAGCAAGGCCGGGTGCTCCCCGGTGACCCTGAACGCGAAGCTGTCCAAGGCCGCCCAGGAACACAGCACGGACATGGCGGCCCACAAGACCATGTCGCACACCGGCTCCGACGGCTCGGACCCGGGCGAACGGATCACCCGCGCCGGATACGACTGGAGTGCCTACGGCGAGAACGTCGCCTACGGATACTCGACTCCCGAGCAGGTCATGGCGGGCTGGATGGCCAGTCCAGGTCATAAGCGAAACATTCTGACCTGCAGTTTCAAGGACATCGGTGTCGGCCTCGCGCAGCCCGGCAACTACTGGACGCAGGACTTCGGCACACCCCGCTGACAGCGCGGCAGAAAACGCGGACGCCAGCGCCCGGCACCCTGTGCCGGGCGGGGCCGGGCCGTTCGGCCGGGGTCGGCTGGACGTGGGCCGCGGAGCAGGATGCCACCTGTCCGGCCGTGACCGCGCGCCGTCATCCCTTCGCGGCACGTCTGGTCCGCACCCACTCCGCCCGGTCCTAGTGGGCCAGTTCAGCCGTGACCAGCAGGTCCCGCCAGTCCTCCAAGGAGAGTTGGGCGGCTCCACGCCCGAGTCCGCCCCGGCCGGCGCGCACATGTCGATGTCACCGCAGTGTGGGAACCGCCCCGCCCTCGACGTGCGTCACCTCGACTCCCGGCAGGCCCGTGACCCACCGGGCGGCGAGGTCCGCGAGCCGCCGCGCGTCGAGCGGCGCGGGCCCGAGCCCGATCGCGTACCCGGCGCCCGCCGGCTGCGTCAGGGCTCCCGGCGGCAGCGGCCAGGGGCGCGCGTCCTCGACCCCCGCGTCCTCCAGGGCGCCGAGGAGTGCACGCATACGTCCGCGTACGCGCCCGTTCAACGCGTCGAGGTCCTCTGCCCGCCGGGGCAGGACCGTCACCACGGCCCAGGCGGCGTGCCGCCGGTGCAGGGGCGGCGGGGACAGCAGTCCGGGCCACGGATCCGCACCCGACCCGGCCGCGGCCTCCACGGTCTCCCAGGCCCGGTACAGCTCCCGGCCCAGCAGGTCCCGCCCGCCCGGGCCGACCTGTTCGGTGCAGGACCGCACGGGCGCGCTCGGCGTCAGCACGGTCAGCGACCCGACGCTCTCTTGACCGTGACCGTCCCCGGTGAGGGCGACGGGCTCCCGCCAGTCCCACGCGGCCCACGTGCCGAAGAACAGGCGCAGCAGCTCACCGACGTCCGCGATGTCCGGGAACTCGCGGACCGTGCGGGCCGCGAGCACAGCCCACGCCATTCCGGGCAGCCCGCCGAACGGTGCCACGTCCAGGCCGCGCGCCCTCGCCCAAGCCTTCACGCCCCGGGCCAGCGCCGCGAACCGCGCCGCCCCTCCGGCCCCCGCGGCCGAGCTCACGGCGGCCAGGACCGCGTCCGCGTCGGACACCGCGCTCAGCGCGACGGCCGCGTTCTCACCCAGCTCGGCCCGCCGTGCCACCGCCTCCTTCGCCGGCACCGGCCCCGTGGCCACCACCGCGAGGTCGACGTCGACACCGCCGACACGGAAGCGCAGTCCCGGTACACGTGCCCCCACGACCTCCCGGATCCGCTCGACGCCCGGCAGCCCGGCCGTGACCCGCTCCCGTACGGCCGCGAGGTCCACGGCGCCCGGCAGCGCAGCGACGGCATCCAGGTCGGCCCCCGCGAGCGCGCAGCCCATGCGCCGCGACCCGACGAGATGGACCACGCCCTCGCCGGGCGCGAGCGTGTCCGCCAGGAACCGCACCACCCGCTCGGCCGCCGCGTCGTCCGTGGCGGGCCGCACGCCCACGCCCGCCGCGGGCGCGGCCCAGTCCTCCCACTCCCGGTCGGGCCTGCCGGGCGCGGGCTCCGGAAGCCTGCGCACCTCGCCGGTGCCGAGGGCGACGACGGCCCGTGGCCGCATCGGTTCGTCGCCCCGCCGGGACATCAGGACGAGCTCCCCGACCCGCGCGGTCACGGGGGAGAGGCGGGCCGCGCAGTCGACGGCGACGGCCTGCGGGTCGTCGGTCCGGCCGAGGCTCAGATGCGGGGTGAATCCGTCGTGGCGGCCACGGCAGCGCGGGAAGCGCCGCACGAGTGCCTGCCACAGCTCCGCCCACGGCGTCTCGTCGTGCCCCGCGGGATCCAGCCACACGGTGGCGCCCTGCCGGTGCCCGAAGGTGTGCACCCCCTCCAGCCGTGCCGTGAACGGCGCGACCTGGGCGGCCGCCGTGGCGAGCAGCGGCTCCGCCCGGTCGAAGTCCGACTCGGGGACGAACCCGAACAGTACGTTGACGTGCGGCGGCCAGCGCCGGATCTGCACGTCGTGGTCCCGGCGCACGGCCTGGAGCGCCGGCCACAGCTCGGCCGGCGGCACCCAGGCCAGCGCCGTCCGGGGTGTCGGCGCGACATCGAGCACGTCGACGGGTGGGCCGGCCCCGCAGCTCAGATCGGCGACGACGCCGTAGTGGTCGGAGACGTACAGCCCCTGCGGGGTGGGCGTGTCGCCGAGCAGTGCCGCGCCGGTCACGTGCGGGCCGTCCACGGGGCGGACGAGGACGCGGTCGAGGCGGGAGACGCGGCCGGTCAGCGAGGAGACGGCGGCCAGCGGGTTGACGCCGGGATCGAACGTGGGGGTGTCGTCGTGCGGCCCGTGCGTCTCGGTCCAGGCGTCGAGCATGCCGAGCGTGCGCGCCGGGCCCGGGCCGCCGTCGTTGAAGTCGCCCACCAGGACCAGCCCGCCCGCCACGCCCGCCAGCCCCTCGGCGAGCCGGGTCAGTTCGGCGCCGCGCCGAGCCGCCCCGTCCTGGGAGTGGTCGCTCGTCAGATGGGTGGCGGCCAGCGTCAGCGGTCCGGACCCGGTGTCCACGACGACCGCGGTGACGGCCTTGTGGTGGCCGAGGACGTGCAGCGCCGCTTCCCGCACGGGGAGCCGGCTGAGCAGGAGCAGCCCGCAGTCGTCGACGTCCCTGCCGCAGGGGTCGGTGCCGACGGTGTAGCGGGCCCGTACCCACGCCGCGTCCAGCAGCATGGCCAGCAGCCCGGCCTCGACCTCCTGCAGGGCGACGACGTCCGCGTCGGCGCGCTCCAGTGCCTCGAGCAGCAGCGGGCGGCGCAGGGCGGTGTCGATGAGGTGGCTGTCGTAGCGGTCCCACAGCGTGTTCCAGGTCAGCACCCGCACCCGGTCCGGTCCCGCCTCCCGCGCGGTGGCCGCGACGGGCGCCGCGGGGGCCCATCGTCCGGCGGACGGGTCCCAGGCGTACGGCGTGCGCGCCGTGAAGAACGGCGCCCGCAGCAGGCGTGCCTCGCGCACCCGGCCCGCGCCGGAGGCGTCGACGCGGTCCACGCCCGTGGCGCGGTCCCACACGAGCTCGCCGTCCGCCTCCACGAAGAGCACCCGGTGCCACGGGATCTCGCCGCCCGGCACGAACGCCGGCAGCGGCATCCGCTTGGGCGCCGCGCCGCGCTGATGGATGCCGAGCACGAAGCGCGCGGGGTCGAACCGCGCGTCCCAGCGCACCCGGTGGTAGATCTCCTCGCTGGTACGCATCAGGCTTCCTCCCCCTCCAGTGTGCCGTCGCGGTCCGCCACGGCCCCGCCCGCGCCCACGTACCAGGTGCGGTGCGCCTGGCCGGGATACGGCGGCACGAACCGGCGCAGCTGCCCCGTCAGCACCTCCGCCGGCACCGGGTGCGCGCGGGTGGCGTTGCGCCGTACGAGCTCGTCCTCGTCCGCGAGCACCACGGCGTGCGTGACCAGCGCGTCGCGGCGGCCCGCGACGGCGTGCACCAGGGACCGCTGGTGCGGGTTGAGCGACGTGGCGTCCCACACCACCGTGCCTCCGGCCGCGAGCGCCCTGTCCAGCCGCTCCAGGCCCTCCCGCAGCACCTCCCCGTTGGCCTTCTGGTCCGCCCGTGCGCCGCGCCTCTCGCGCAGAGCGTCCAGCGCGACGCACTCCGAGACGCCCTCCAGCCCCGCCGCGAAGGCGCTCTTGCCGCTGCCGGACGGCCCCACGAGGTGCACCAGCCGGGGGAAGTCCCCGCCCCGCCACCGCCACGTCGCCGCGACCGCCTCCGCGACCGTGGACACCCGCCCCCGGGCGTACGCCTCCCTCGCCTCCGCCCAGCAGCGGTCCCCGGCCGCGCCGCCGATCCCGTCCCGCCGCAGAGCCTCGTGCAGCCCGGCCCGCAGCGGGCCGAGCGGCGCCTCGCCGTACAGCCCGGCCTCCTGCGCGTGCAGCGCGGACCAATCCACCTGCTCGCGCTCCGGATCCTCGCCCGCGACCGACCCCGCGACGGCGTGCAGCACCCCCAGATCGGCCGCGAACGACATCCGGACCAGCCCGGCCCGCCGCTCCGCGTCCGGGTACGGCCGCTGCAGAGCGGTGTGCAGTCCCACCAGGTCGGCGACCCGTCGCGCCAGCGGCACGCCCAGCGGTCCCGCGGCCCGGCTCATCAGCCGTGCCCGTGGCGTGCGGTGGAGCAGCGCGGCGAGCACTCCCGCGAGCCGCGCGTCCCCGCCGCGTCCCAGCGCGTCCAGCCGCGCGCCGGCCTCGGCGGCGGCCTCCGCGTCACCGTCCGCCACGCCGAGGTGCCCGGCGAGGGCTTCCCCGTCCGGCGCCGCCCCCGAGCGCACGGCCCACAGCGCGGCCGCCGGGCCGAGCCCGTTCGCGACGACGGCCGAGTGCATCCAGTGCGTCCCCGTCGTCACGTGCCCGGGCCGCACCCACTTGGCGACCCGCTCGCCGAACTCCTCCCGCGCGAAGCCCTCGACGGTCCGTACGACGTACCCCTCCTGCCGTCCGGTGGCCACCCGCAGCCTCCGCAGCGCCCGCTCGTCGAACACCCCCCGCCACAGCACCGGCGGCGCCGGCACCCCCAGCCCGCGCAGGAACCGCACGGTCGCGTCCCAGCCGAGACACCGGTCGTGTCCGTCCCACACCGAGAACCCGTAGAAATAGCCCTCCAGGGCGTCGTACGGGATCGAGTGCCGGGCGTACATGTTCTCCCCGCACACCCGCCACCCCGCCGGTATCCGCGCCCCCACCCGCCCCTGCAGCGCCTTGACCCAGGCCCGGGACGGATGGTGCGCGGAATCCAGGGACCGCGCGTGCAGCCCGTCCGGGTACAGCGTCGTGTTCTCCCCGTCGAGCTTCTCGGTGACGACGACCTCCCGCCCGGCGAACCCGCGCAGACTTCCGGCCCGTACATCGTCCGAGGAAAAGCCGGGCGACCAGGGCATGTGGGGAGTCCGGGGATAGGCGGTGCGCATGCGGGGCACTATAGGCAGCCGCGATTCAGCCCCTCCAGCGGATTTACCGCGGCGCGGGCCTCCGCGAACACCGGGGCGCAAAGTGCGCGTTCGCCCACCGGGGCGCCGTCACCACGACGGTCCCGGCCGGCCCGCGCGGAACCCGGGCGGTCTCCGACGGCCGACCGTGTCGAGCAGCGGCCTCGCGGCCCCCGCCGCCCGGTGGGTGCGGATCGTGGCGGCCACGGCCGTCGCCCGCGCGCGGGTCTGGGGGGCCTCATGCTCCGGGCGTCCGGGTCCCACAGGACCCGGGCAAGCCACGCGACGGTTTCCGGAACGGCTGAGCTGTCGTCCCCATTTCTGTATCTCTGCCGAACGGCGCGGCTCCCAAACCTTTGATCCGGTTCGGTAGTCGGAATATGAAGTCATCTTTACCGGGCCGCCCACGGCACTTGAACGGGTATGCGGAATGCGGGTGTTGACATGTCCCGGGCATATGATTGATGCTTGCGACCTGTTGCGACAAAATCCGCCGAGACCATTCCGGAATCGAATCGCAGGGCCGCTTTCACCCCTTCCCGTCCCGTGGACCCGTCCCCTTCGACCGTGCGGCGCACTCATTCCCGTCGCAACCGTCCACCCGCCGCGCTCCGGCTCCGTGACGCCTCCCGGCGGGCGGCTCCCTCCGGACCGTGGGCAGTCAGGTGATCCCGGCCTGCCGCCCCGACGCCACCCAGCCCCACACCGAACGAAGGCCAGGTACTGCCGGTGCAGAACAGCCCCCACCCTGCCCCCGCCGCCCCCACTTCCCCTCCGTCCGTCGGCATCGTCACGGACGGCGCCGAAGCGGCGCCCCGCGTCCGGCCCGCCTCCTTCGCCCAGCAGCGACTGTGGTTCCTGTCCCAACTGCCGGGCGCGAACGCCGCGTACAACGAGACGATCGACTTCACCCTCACCGGCCCGCTCGACCGCCACCTGCTGGCCCGCACCTTCGACGCCCTGACCGACCGGCACGAAACCCTGCGGACGCGCCTGGTGGCCGAGGGCGGTGACGTGCGCCAGCACATCGACCCACCGGGTGCGGGGTTCGCCCTGGCCTTCGAGGACCTCACCGCCGTCGCCGACCCGGACGCGCACGTGGCCGCCCGCCAACTCGACGAGGCCCGCAGGCCGTTCGACCTGGAGACCGGTCCTCTCGGACGCGGTCGCCTGCTCAGGCTCGGGCCGGAGCGCCACGTCCTGCTGCTGACGTTCCATCACAGCATCTACGACGGCGCGTCGATGAACGTGATGATGGAAGAAACCGGGCGGCTCTACCGGGCGTTCGCCACGGGCGGCCCGGACCCGCTGCCGGCGCTCGCGGTGCAGTACTCCGACCATGCGGAGGCCCAGCACCGAGCCGTGCTCGGCGGAGCGCTCGCCGCCCAGGAGGAGTACTGGGAGCGCGCTCTGCACGACGCGCCGCCCGTCCTGGAACTCCCCACCGACCGCCCCCGGCCGCCCCGCCAGCACTACGACGGCGGACGCGCCGAATTCAGCCTGGACGCCGACACCACCGCCGGGCTCCGCGGCCTGGCCCGCCGGCACGGCGCCACCCCCTTCGTGGCCCTGCTGACCGGCTGGGCAATCCTCCTGTCCCGACTTTCGGGACAGGAAGACATCGTTGTCGGCAGTCCGTTCGCGGCCCGGCGCGGCCCGGGAGCGTCCGGCCTCATCGGCTTCCTGGTCAACTCCCTCCCGTTACGCGTCGACTTATCCGGTGCCCTCACCGCCGCCGAGGCCCTCACCCGTACCCGCGCCGTCGTACGCCAGGCACTCGCCCACCAGGACCTGCCCTTCGAGCGCATCGTCGAACTCGTCAACCCGCCGCGCAGCGCCTCCCGTACACCGCTGTTCCAGACCATGCTGGCCTGGCAGCCCGACCGGCGGGACCTGCTGCACCTGCCCGGCGTCGAGGCCGAGCCGCTGCCCATCGCCCACGCTCCGGCCAAGTTCGACCTCGCCCTCTCGGCCACCGAGTCCGAGGGCCGTGTCACCGGCCACCTGGACTACGCGACGGCCCTCCTCGACCAGGCCACCGCCGAGCGCTGGTCGGACCATCTCCGGCACCTGCTCACCGACATGGTCCGCCACCCGGACCGCGACATCCGGGCCCTGGAGCTGATGGGTCCGGGGGAACGCCGGCGGATGCTCCTCGCCGGCGATGCCACCCGAACCACCGGCGCCGTCCCGCCCGACCCGACCGAGGCGGCCCTGCTCGCGGCGTCCGGACTCGTCGAACTCTTCGAGAAGCAGGTCCGCGAGCGCCCCACGCGGACCGCGGTGGCCGACCGGGACCGCTCGCTGGACTACGCGGCACTCGACCGTCGCGCCAACCGGCTCGCGCACGCCCTCGTCGCCCGGTCCGTCCGTCCCGGCGACGTGGTGGGCCTGCACGCGAAGCGGTCGTGCGACCTGGCCGTGGGCATCCTGGGCATCCTCAAGGCGGGCGCCGCCTATCTCCCGCTCGACCCGGGCCAGCCCACCGAGCGCCTCACGGGCATGACCGAGGACGCCGCCTGCCCTCTCGTGCTGAGCGACCACGACAACACGGACCGCCCCCCTCAGTGGCTCGACCTGGCCACGGTGGAGGCCGAGGGCTCAGCCGGGCAGGGGGCGCCGGCCGGCATCGGTCACGCGCCGCACCGGACGGCCTACGTCATCTTCACCTCGGGGTCCACGGGACGGCCCAAAGGCGTGGCGGTGGAGCATCGCAGTGTCCTCAACCTCTTCGCCGCCTGGCACGCCCGCATGGGCACCGCACCCGGCGAGGCCGGCTCGGCCTGGTCCGGCATCGGCTTCGACGCCTCGATCCACGAGCTGCTGCTGCCCCTGACCACCGGCGGTGTGCTGCACATCGTCCCCGAGGAACTGCGCGGCGACCCCGAGGCGCTGTTGGCGTGGATGCGCGAGCACGCGGTGACCCAGGCGTTCCTGCCGCCCGCCTACGTCAAGTGGATCGACGAGGACCCCGCCGGACGACTGCGCGGGCTGCCCCTGCGCAAGCTGCTGACCGGAGTCGAGCCGCTCACCGAGGCCGCGCTGCACCGGATGACACAGCATCTGCCGGGCCTGCGGATCTGCTTCGGCTACGGACCCACCGAAGCAACCCTGTACAGCACCGCCCACTACGACCCCCGCCCGCTGGAGCGACCCTGCCCGATAGGCCGCCCGCTGCCCCACACCCGCCTGTACGTGCTCGACGGCCACATGGAGCCCGTCCCGCCCGGCGTGGTGGGCGAGGTGTACCTCGGGGGAGCCTCACTGGCCCGCGGCTACCTGGGCCGGCCCGACCTCACCGAGGAACGGTTCCTGCCCGATCCGTTCGTGCCCGGCGAGCGGATCTACCGCACCGGAGACCTCGCCCGCCGGCTGCCGGACGGCGAGACCCACTACGCGGGACGCGCCGACGACCAGGTCAAACTGCGCGGATTCCGGATCGAACCGGCGGAGATCGAGGCGGCCCTCGTGGCACTCCCCGGCGTGCGTGAAGCCGCGGTCCTCGCCGACCGCGACGCGGCGGGGCAACTCCGCCTGGTCGCCGGCATCGGCCGGGGCACCGCACCGCCCCGCACCGCCCATGACTGGCGCACCGCCCTCAGCCGCCGACTGCCCGACTACATGATCCCCGCCGTCTTCCTCGACCTCGAGGCGCTGCCCCTCAACCGCAGCGGCAAGCTCGACCGGCCGGCCCTGCTGAGCCTGGCCCACCGTCAGACGTCCAGCCAGGTCAACACGGCCAGCCCGCGCGATCACGTCGAGCACGCCCTGTACCGGATATGGCAGCGGATCCTGCTCCACCCCGGAATCGGCGTCGGCGACAACTTCTTCGAGATCGGCGGCACCTCCCTGTCGGCCATCAAGATGGCCCACGCCGTCACCGAGACCTTCGGCCGCGCTCTCCCCGTGGGCGAGGTCATGATGCGTCCCACCATCGAAGGACTGGCCGAACTGCTGCGCGAGGAGGGCGCTCCCCGGGCACCGGGGAGCCTCATCGAGTTCCGCCCCGGCACGGGCCCGCGGGTGGTCTGCGTCCACCCGGCCGGAGGCACCGCCTTCTGCTACCTGCCCCTGACCGGGTTCCTGCCCGAGCGGGTCGGGCTGTACGGCATCCAGTCGCCGGGGGTGAACCCCGGCGAGGACCGCCTGCCCACCGTCGAGGCCATGGCCGAGGCGTACCTGCGCCTGCTCGACCCCCGGGGCGAGGGACTGCTGGACGAGGGTCCGCTGGTGCTGACCGGCCTGTCCTACGGCGGCCTGGTCGCGCACGAGATGGGACGCGTCCTGGCCCGCGCCGGACACCGTGACGTCAGCGTCGTCCTCCTCGACACCCAGGCCACCGACGACGCGTCCGCCCGCGCGGAGATCGGCGCCGTGGACGCGGCCGAGTTCCGCGACAAACTCGTGAGGTTCAACGGGATGTATCCCGGCATCGACGACGCCCAGGTCGACCGCTACTTCCACCTCTACAACCACAACCGGCTCACGGCCCGCGAACACCTCCCCGCGTCCTCCCCGGCGCGCCTGGTTCTCGCCCAGGCCGTCCCCGACGGCACCGACACCCCCTTCCACGCCGAGGTCCGCGCGTTCTGGCGGCGCCGCGCCGAGGGCGACTTCCGTGTCGAGACGATGGAGTGCGACCACTGGGAGATCCTGGAGGGCGCCGGGGCCGCCCAGGTCGGCGCCCTGCTGGTCGCGGAACTGGCCCACCACGCGTCCCTGCGGGAGGTGTGATGGCCCGCCGACCCGCCCGCGGCGACTCCCCGTTTCCGGCCGGCACGGGGCGCGGCCCCGCCACCCCGGCCCCTCCCGCTCCCACCGCGCTCGCCGACGCCGTACTGGACCAGGCCCGCCGCACCCCCTCCGCCCCCGCCGTCGAGGACGGCGGCCGGCTGCTCGACTACACGGAACTCGAACAGGCCAGTGGCCGGGTGGCCGCGAGGCTGCGCGCGGGCGGAGTGCGCCCCGGGCACGCGGTCGCCGTGTGCCTGCCCCGCTCGTGGCAACTGGTCTGCGTCATGCTCGGCATCCGCCGCGCCGGAGCCACAGTCGTGCCCCTCGACCGGCTCAGCCCGCCCGACCGGCAGCGGCACATCCTCGACGACTCGGGCGCCGTCGCCGTCGTCCACGACCGCGAGCACCCGCCCCACCTGCCCGCCCACCTCGCCGCGTGGGACACCGGCCTGCTGCTGAGCGCTGACGAGCCGACCGACCGGCCAGGCCCGCCCGCCGTGACGTCAGGACACCCCGAAGACGCCGCCACGGGCTTCGTCTTCTACACCTCCGGCAGCACGGGGCGCCCCAAGGGCGTGGAGGTCACCGACGAAGGGGTGCTGCGACTGGCCCGCCCCGGCTACCTCGACATACGGCCCGGCGCCCGCTACGCCTGCCTGTCCAACCCCGCCTTCGACGCCCTCAGCTTCGAGGTCTGGGTCCCGCTCCTGACCGGTGGCGTCTGCGTCGTACTCGACGACACCCAGGTGCACAGTCCGGACCGGCTGGCCGAAGCGCTCGGCGAGCACCGGGTGGCCACCCTGTTCATCACGGCGGCCCTGTTCAACGCGGTCGTCGAGCAGGTGCCCGGCTGCTTCGCCACCACCGAACAGGTACTCATCGGCGGTGAACAGCTCAACGCACACATCGTCCGCCGCTGGTACGCGGCGAATCCCGCCTCGCGCACCGTCCTGCACAACGTGTACGGGCCCACGGAGGCGACGACGTTCGCCCTGTGCCACCCCGTCCCGCGGGACTTCGACGGCGACACGGTTCCCATCGGCACCGCACTGCCCGGCACCGCCGTGCTGCTGCGCACCGAGGACGGCCGCACCGCCGAACCGGGCGAGATCGCCGAACTGCTGCTGTCCGGACCGGCGTTGGCCCGCGGCTACCGCAACCTGCCCGCGCAGACCGAGCGGAGCTTCGTACGGCTGCCGCACGAGGACGGCGGCGAGCGGCGCTGGTACCGCACCGGAGACCTGGTGCGCCGGGACGCCGAGGGCCGGGTGACCTACGTCGGCCGCGCGGACCGCCAGGTCAAGGTGCGCGGCTACCGCATCGAACCGGGCGAGGTGGAGCGGCAGATCCTGGCGCGGCCCGCCGTCCGCCAGGCCTACGTGTGCACCCGCCGCGACGACGCGGGCCGCAGCGAACTGCTCGCCTTCCTCGTCCTGGGCGACGACCTCTCCTTCGACGCCTACGACCGGCACCTGACCGCCGCCCTGCCGCCGTACATGCGCCCCCACCACACGTATCTCGTCCCCGAACTGCCGCGAAACGCCAACGGCAAGGTCGACCGGGCCGCCCTGTTGCGCGGCGCCGGCGCCCCGTGGCGCGGCACGCACGAGCACGACGCGCACGCCGACGCCGACCAGCGGCCCGTGCTGGAGATCGCCGAGGACATCCTCGCCGTGGGCGGCCTGCGTCCGGACGACCGTTGGATCCCCAGCGGCGGCGACTCGCTGAAGGCCCTGCGCTTCCGCTTCGAGATCCTCGGCCGCTTCGGCGTCGACCTGCCGCGGGAACTCGTCCTGACCGCCGACTTCGCTACTCTCGCCAGTGCCGTCCACGCCCCGGACCCGGCCACGGGAGAACACCCGCCCCTCCCCGGCCCCTCCGACGAGCCGACCGCCCCGGCCACCGGCGAACAGGAACGCCTCTGGCTCCTGCAACAGCGAGAGCCCGCCGACCGCTCCTACTACGTCCCGCTCGCCTTCCGGGTCCGGGGCCGGATCGACACCGGCGCCCTGCACCGCGCGGTGCGCACCCTGGTGGAGCGGCACGTCGCACTGCGCACCCGGCTGCTCCCCACCCCGCAGGGGCTCCTCCAGGTGACCGCCGCCCCCTACGACCCGTGGGAACCGCTCGAAGCGCCCGCCGAGGAGGAGTGGCAGGACACCGCCGACCGGTTCTTCGGCCACCGCTTCGATCTCGCCGACCCCCGGATGCTGCGGGCCGCCTGGGTGGCAGGCGCCGACGGCGGAGTGCTCCTGCTGCATCTGCACCATGTCGCCGTGGACGGCTGGTCACTCAACCTCCTCTTCCGCGATCTCGGCGACGCCTACACCGCGGCGGGCACGCGGCCGTCCGCCACCACGCCCCTGGACTTCGCCCGCTGGCAGCGCACCTGGCACACGAGCCCCGCCTACGAGCACCGGCGCACCCGGCTGCGCTCCCACTACGGCCAGGACGGCGAACCGTCACCCCCGCTGCCCGCCCCCGACGCGCCAGGACCGCATCGGGCCGGGCTGCTGCGCACCTCGCTCGACCTGGTCCGCCGGGCCGCACTGGACCGGCGCGCCGCGCAGCTCGGCCTGACCCGGTTCCAGCTGCTGGTGTCCGCGTTCGCCGCGAGCGTGTACGGCGTGACCGGACAGAGCCGTCCGCTGGTCGCCACGCCGGTGGCGAACCGGCCCCGCCCCGAATTCGCGGAAACGGTGGGGATGTTCGCCAACACCGTGCTGCTGGATCTGCCGATGGAGCCGCACCGGTCCCTGGACGCCCATCTCGCCGCCCACTCCGACACCGTTCGCGCCGTCCTGCGGGACCAGGAGGTCGCGCTCGCCGACGTCCTCGCGGCCCCGGCCTTCCGCGAGCGGACCCCGCTGTTCGACTACCTGTTCGTGCTGGAGAACACCGAGTTCTCGGCGCTGCGCCTGGACGGCTGCCAGGTGGTGCCGGTGTGGCCCGAACCGCTGGGCGCCAAGTGCGCCCTCACCCTGTCGGTGGTGGAGCACGAGTCCGGGTTCGACTGTCTGTGGGAGTACCGCGACGACATCGGCGCCGAACGGGCCGAAGCCGCCGCGCGCCTCTTCCGCCAGGCCCTCGACCAGGTGACCGGCGGTACCGGCCGCACCCTGCACGAACTGGTCGCCGACTACCGCCGCACCCTGCCCGACCAGGGCCGAGGACCCGACCGGGCACCGGACTTCGCCACCGTCGCCGACGGCTTCGCCCGGCAGGTGGCGGACACCCCGCACGCCCCGGCCGTCACCACCGGCGAGACCACCCTCACCTACGCCCAACTCGACGCCCAGGCAGCCGAGTTGGCCACCGCCCTGCGCACCCGCCACCGCCTCCCGGCCGATCCGGCCGCCCCCGCGGCCGTGGCGCTCTACCTCCAGCCCTCCGCCGAACACGTCGTCGCGCTCCTGGCGGCGGCCCGCCTCAACCTCACCGTGGTCCCCCTCGACCCCGCCTACCCGCCGGCCCTGCTGCGGCACGTGCTCGACCAGGCCGACCCCCTGTGCGTGCTCATGGCACCCGAGGACCGAGACGTCCTCGACGCGATCGCGCCTCCTTCCCTGCCCCGGCACCCCCTCACCCTCGCCGACACCCCCGAACCCGGGCCCGAACCCCCCGCGCACCAGGGACTGCGTCCGCTCTACACCCTGTTCACGTCCGGCTCCACCGGCAACCCCAAGGGCGTCCAGGTCTCCGAACGGACCCTGTGCAACCTGCTGACCTGGCAGCGCACCGACGGCGGTCTGCGGGGACCGGCCGTCACCCAGCAGTTCTCCATGCTGTCCTTCGACGTCTCCTTCCAGGAGATCTTCACCACCCTGTGCTCCGGCGGCCTGCTGCGCCTGGTCCGGCCCGCCTGGCGGCACGACGTCCCGGCCCTGCTGCGGGAGTTGGAGACCGGGGGAGCGCAGCGGATCTTCCTGCCGTACGTCGCCCTGCAACTGCTCGCCGAACACGGTGTGCGCACCGGCCGGTTCCCGTCCAGGCTGCGTGAAGTCGTCACGGCAGGCGAGCAGTTGGTGTGCACCGACGCCGTCCGCGGCTGGTTCGCCGGCCTGCCGGACGCCCGTCTGTTCAACCACTACGGTCCCACCGAGACCCATGTCGTCAGCGGCCTGTGCCTCGACGGCGACCCCGCCGCCTGGCCCCTGCGCCCGGCGATCGGACGTCCGGTGGCGAACGCCGTCCTGCGCGTCGTCGACGACGGCGGCCACCCAGTCCCGCCGGGCGTCACCGGCGAACTGCTGATCGGCGGTCCCATGGCCGGCCGCTGCTACCTCGGCGACGACGCGCCCCACCGCGACCGCTTCACCGACGACGCCGAGCTCGGGACCTGCTACCGCACCGGCGACCTCGCCCGCTTCGACGCGCAGGGACTGCTGCACTACGCCGGCCGCGCCGACACCCAGGTCAAGCTGAGCGGGCACCGGCTGGAACTCGGCCAGGTCGAGGCCGCGTTGCTGCAGTACCCCGGGGTGACCAACGCGGTCGCGGCCGTGGCGGACGGCCGGCTGGTGGCGTGTCTGCAGTGCCGGGGCGAGGATCCCGACCTCGCGGAGCTGACCGGCCATCTGTCGGGGCTGCTGCCTGCCTACGTACGCATCGGCCGCTTCCGCCGCCTGGCGGAGCTGCCCCGTACACCGAGCGGCAAACTGGACCGCCGGGCCGCGCTCACCGCCCCGGGCCGTGAGCTGCGCCCGGCCGGTGCGACCGCCTCGGCCGGGTCACCGCTCGAAGAACGGCTGGCCGCGCTGTTCGAGACGGTCACCGGCAAGGCGATCACCGTGGACCAGCGGTTCTTCGACGCGGGTGCCACCAGCCTGGACCTGATGCGCTTTCAGCTCCGCTGTGCGGGAGAAGACGAACTCACCTTCGCGGTACCGGAGCTGTTCGAGCACGTCAGCATCCGCGCGCTGGCCGGCCTGCTCGAACGGCGGGGCGCCGGCCACGCCGCCCAGCCCGGCACCGACCCCGACGCACCGGGTACGCCGATGCCCGTGGGGGAGCGGGCCGAGGAGCCCGTCGCCGTCATCGGCATGGCCGTACGCCTCCCGGGCGCCCCCGATCTGGCCGCCTTCTGGGACCTGGTCGCCGCCGGCCGCCGCGGCATCGAGCACTTCAGCGCGACCGACGGCCGGGTGGGCGCCCGCAGTCAGTCGGCGGGGCTCCTCCACTTCGACCCGGGCCGCTTCACGATCAGCCCGAACGAGGCCCGGCTGATGGATCCCCAGCAACGGCAGTTGCTGATGAACTGCGTCGAGGCACTCGCCCACGCCGGGATCGGCGCCCCCGAGTCCGGCCGGGTCGGGCTCGTGGCCGCCTGCGGCGAGAACACCTACTTCCAGCACATGATGCGCGAGGCCGACCCTGCCGAACTGCCCGACTCCTTCCGGCTGGCGCTGCACCACGAGAAGGACTTCCTGGCCACCAAAGCGGCTTACCACCTCGGTCTGACGGGTCCCGCCTTCACCGTGCAGTCGGCGTGCTCCAGCTCGCTCGTCGGCGTGCATGTGGCGGCCGGGCTGCTGCGGCAGGGCGACGCGGAGGTGATGCTCGTCGGCGGTGTCCTCGTCGACACGGAACTGACCGACGGCTACACCTACCGGCCCCAGCACATCTTCTCGCCGGACGGCCACTGCCGGCCCTTCAGCGCGGACGCCGCCGGCACCGTCGGGGCCAGCGGCACCGGCGTGGTCGTCCTCAAGCCGCTGGCCGCGGCCCGCCGCGACGGGGACACCGTGTACGCCGTCGTCACCGGCTCGGGCATCAACAACGACGGCTCGGACAAGCTCGGTTACAGCGCGCCCGCCCTGACCGGGCAACGCGCCGCGATCCGCGCCGCCCTGCACCGCAGCGGCCGCGGCGGCGCCGACCTCGGTTATGTGGAGGCGCACGGCACCGGTACCCGCCTCGGGGACCCGGTGGAGGCGGCCGCGCTGCGCCAGGCGTACGGCCTGGCGGACGACGCCCGCCTGGCGCTGTCCTCCGTGAAGAGCCAGATCGGGCACCTGGGGGCCGCCGCCGGCGTCGTCGGCATGGTGCGGGCCGTGCTCGCCGTGCACCACGGCGTCGTCCCGCCCACGGCCGACTTCGACCGTCTCAACCCCGAGATCGACGACGGTCCCTTCCGGATACCGGTCACGGCCGAGCCCTGGCCGCGGCACCGGCCGCGGGTGGCCGCCGTCAGCAGCTTCGGCATCGGCGGGACCAACGCCCACCTGCTGCTGGAACGACCGGACACCGCGCCGGGCGCGCACCCCCCGGCCGAGCCGGTTCCGTGCCTGGTCCTGTCCGGCGCGTCCCGGGCCGCCGTGCTCGCGGACGGCCGCCGTGTCGCCGACTACCTGAGCGCGCACCCGCACACCTATCCGCAGGTCCTGCGCCACCTCCAGGCCGGACGTCCCGCGCTCGCCCACCGGGCGGCGGCGGTCTGTCCCGACGTCACGTCCGCCGTGTCCTGGCTGCGCTCGCTCAACCCGTCCGCACCGGCGCTCTCCTCGACCCGGCTGACGGTGACGCCGGGCCACGATCCACGGGCGCTCGCCGAGGCCTGGACGGCCGGACACACCCTCGTCTGGCCCGAGGGCCCCGCCGGCCCGCCCTGGGACTTCCCGCCACCCGCCTTCGAAACGGCCGAGTACGACTTCCCGCGCGCCTCCCGGGCGACCCCGCCCGTCCCGCAGGCGTCCGCCGCCGTGCCGCAAACGTCCGCCGCCGTGCCGCAGACGTCCGCCCCCCGCCCGCAGCGGCTGCCCGCCACCGACTGGCTGCACCAGCCGCAGTGGAGCCGCCTGCGCCGGGCCCGCACCGGCGCCCGGGCACCACACGGCACCGTCGTGGTGGTCACCGCACCGGACACGGATCCCGCCGCATGGCGGTTCCTCGAGCGCCACTACGGCCGGGTGGTACGGGTACGGGCCGCGGGCACCTTCACGCGCCTCGACGACGACCTCTACGAGGCGGACCCCGCCGACTCCGGGCAGCTCGCGACGCTCCTGGCCCGGGTGGGCGAGCGCGGCGGACCCGGCGTCGACTGGCTGCACACGCTGCCGCTGGCCCTGGACGGCGGCGTCGGCGAACGCTCCCTGGAGACCGCCCGGTGGGCCTGCCTCGACACCGTCGCCGCCCTCGGCAAGGCCCTGGCCGACCTCCCGGAGGCACGACGGCCCCACGTATGGCTGCTCTCCCACCAGGCACAGCCCGTCACGGGTGCCGTCCGCAGCCCCGAAGCGGGACTGCTCGCCGCGGCGACCGAGATCCCCCGCCAGGAACTCGGCGTGACCCTGCGCTGGGCCGACCTGCCCGGCCCCGACCCGGCCGACTGGGCGGAACTCCTGCCCGACCTGCTCCTCGACGACACCCTCACCCGCCCGGCCCTCGCCCTGCGCGCCGGCTTCTGGTGGCACCGCACCCTCCACCCGGTCCCCGCCCCCGAAGCCGCGCCCACCGCCTGGCCCGCCGCCCCCGGCACCCACCTGATCCTCGGCGGGACCGGCGGCATCGGCAGCACCCTGGCCGCACGCCTCCTGCACCACCCCGGCACCCGTGTGGTCCTGCTCGCCCGCGGGGACACGACACCGCCCGTCCTGCGGGCGCACGCGGACCGCGTCACCCTCGTCCCCGCCGACCTCGCCACGGAAGACCTGCCCACGCTCGCCGCGCGCCTGGCCCCGCACGTCGACGGTCTCACCGGCATCGTGCACGCAGCGGGAACAGCCGCGGGCGGACTCCTGGCCCGACGCGACCCCACCACAGCCCGCCGCGCCACGGCGGCCAAACTGCGCGGCGCCCTGCTCATGGAGCGACTGATCGCCGACCACCACCCCCACTACGCGGCCTACTGCTCGTCGATGGCGGCGCTGTACGGCGGCGTCGGCCAGTTCGACTACGCGGCGGCCAACGCCGTCCTCGACGCCTTCGCCCAGTACGCACCCCCCGGCGCGGGCGACGCCGACGCCACCGTCCGGATGAGCATCGCCTGGGACGCCTGGCGCGAGGTCGGCATGGCACAGCACGCGCTCGGCACCGACGCCCGCCACCAGGAGCATCTGGCGGTCGCCCTCACCCCCGAGGACGGCGCGGCGGTCTTCGAGCGGGCCCTGCACCTGCAACTGCCCCACCTGATGGTCAACACCACACCCCTGCCGCAGGCACGGTTCTTCTACGAACCGGCACGTCCACCCGCCCCGCACCCCTCCGAGACCCCGGCCCCCGGCGACCCCGCCACCGACCCCGCCACCGACCTCGCCGAGGTCCTGCGCGACCTGCTCGGCGTCGACGCCCTCGACCCCGCGGCGCCGTTGTACGACCTGGGCGCCGACTCGCTGACCCTCCTCGAACTCATCGACGAGATCAAACGCCGCTACGGCGCCGACATCGACCTGTCCCGGCTCAGCCACCGCGTCAGCCTCGCCGAGATCCTCGGTCACCTCGCCGCCGTCACCCGGTCGGCCTCTCCCGGGGAAGCCGCCGTGGACGTCGAGGTGTGGCAGCGCGGCCCGGGCCGCGACGTGCTCTGCCTGGTCCACCCGGTCGGCGGCGACATCCAGGCCTACCGCCCGTTGGTGTCCGCCCTGCCGGACGAGCTGACCGTCTGCCTGATCGCCGACCCGGGACTGCGCGACCCCGCACTGCCCGCCCGGTCGATCGCCGACCGCGCCGCGCACTACCTCGCGGCCGTCCGGGCCGCGTTCCCCGAACCCGACCGCCGACTGCGCCTGGCGGGCTGGTCGTTCGGGGCGTGGACGGCCCTGTCGATGGCGGCCCTCGCCGAGACGGCCGGCCGGCCCGCGCACGCCCTGTACCTCCTCGACCCGCCGCCGCCCGGCGCCGGCGCACGGCTCGCCGCCTACGACGAGGAACAGGTGGACGCCGTCTTCGCGCGGGAACTGAGCGGCAACGGCGGCGACCGCCTGACCGAGCCGGGCCGCGCCTACGCCGAACGCCTCGCGCACTGCTGCCGTACCAACCTGGCGGCCATGGCCGGGCACCGGCTGCCCCGGCTCACCCGGACACCCGCCACTCTCTGGCTCGCCCGGCGGCCCGCCGCCGACGTGACCCCGCTCGCCCCGGAGCCGGCCCAGCCCGAGGCGTGGGACGCGCATCTGCCCCGGCCGGTACGCGCCCACCACCTCGACGCGAACCACTACGAACTCGTCGCCGAGCCCCATGTCCACAAGATCGCCGCCGTCCTCACGGACGACCTGGCCGCCCGCCCCTGACGAGCCATCCCCGCCGCCATTCCCGCCGACCCATTTCACGGAGGTCTCCCATGGAGGAGTACGCACTGCAGGCCGTCGAGCGGCTGACCACCCGGCCCGCCGAACCGTACGAAACCCTCTCCGTCACCCCCGTCACACCGCTGCTGGGCGCGGAGGTCTCGGGTCTCGACCTCGCCAGGGAACTGACCCCCCGACAGGAGAAGGAACTCAAGCACGCGTTCCAGACCCACCACGTCCTGGTCTTCCGCGACCAGGACCTCACCCCCGAGCAGCACAAGAGGTTCGCGGGCGTCTTCGGCGAGCTGCACCCCGTGGCGCTCCCGGCCGAGGGATCCGACCCCCACATCCTGGAGATCAAGGCGACCGGGGAATCCCGGATCGTCGCGGGCAACGGCTGGCACGCCGACGGCACCGCGGACGCCGAGCCCTCCCTCGGTTCGATGCTCTACCTCACGACGGTCCCCGAACACGGCGGCGGCGACACCCTGTTCGCCAACATGCACCTCGCCTACGAGCTGCTCTCACCGTCCATGCGGCAGTTCCTGGACGGACTGACCGCCCTGCACGACGGGGCCCTGCCCTGGACCGCCGCCGGGCAGACCCCGCCCCCCGAGTACGACATCCCGCGCACCGAACACCCGGTCGTCGTCCGGCACCCGGAGACCGGCCGCAAGCTGCTGTTCGTCAACGCCCCCTACACCTCGCACATCACCCAGCTGTCCCGCGCCGAGAGCGATGCCCTGCTCGGGATGCTCTACGCGCACATCGCCGGGACGCCGCTGCTGCACTGCCGCGTCCACTGGCAGCCGCGCACCCTGGTGTGCTGGGACAATCGCAGCGTGCAGCACCACGCCGTGTGGGACTACTTCCCCCACACCCGCCACGGCCGTCGCGTGGCCGTCAACGGCAGCCGTCTGCACCCCGCGGAACCGGCCATGTGACCGAGGAGTGCGCCGCGGGTGTCAGCCGCCGCCGTCCAGGTCCGCCCGGCGGCGGAGTACCCGTAGGCCGGGGCCCTGGAAGCCCATCTCGTACAGCTTGCCGCGGGCGTTCTCGAAGGGGCGGTGGAGGATCATCATCAGCTCGCCCTCGAAGGTGCGGAACAGCATGCCGTGACCGCTGTCCTCGCGGACCAGTGGGCGGCCCTGTTCCCAAGGCCCGGTGACGGCACCGGACTTGGCGACGGCGCAGGTCTGGACGTAGCCGCCGCTGACGGTGCCGTCCGGGCCGGCCGTGTGTTTCTCGTACGTCGACCACAGCATGAGCAGGGAGCCGTCGGGCGCGCGGTGGAGCTGGGGGCCGTCGGTGATGTACGGCGGGAGCTGGTGGGGCACACCGGCGGGGATCTGCTCGGTGAGCCAGGGGGCGTCCGACGCCTTGAACAGGAGGACCGGGTCTCCGGCCGTCCGGGACAGGTCCGGAGCCAGCCGGACGGCTTCCATGGTGCCGTCGATGGTCTGGAGCCACTCGTGCGCGTACACCAGCCACGGCTGTCCGGACCTGTCGACGTGCAGTGTGCCGTCCAGGGCCATGAGGTGCTCGGGCGTCGTCGGACGGGAGGGGTCCAGGACGGTGAAGGGGCCGAGGAGCGTGTCCGACACGGCGATGACCGTGCCCCGCATGTAGGTCCGCATCGGCAGTGGCGTCCCCCACCGGCCCGGCGGCGGCGACGGGAGCGGTCTGCCCTCGTCGTGGAGTGTGGTGAACAGGTAGTACCGGCCGTCCCATGCGTGCACCTCCGGTGCCCATGCGCCGTCGGTCGCCCAGATGCCCTGCTGCTCGGCGGTGCGGAAGACCACGGAGGGGCGCGTCCAGTCGCGCAGATCGCGGCTGCGGTAGACCATCGTGCCGGTGCCGTCCACGCCCGACACGGACGGCTCGTTGGACGTGTAGAGGTGATACGTCCGGGACTTCGCGTCGGCCACGATGAACGGATCGTGCAACGGCATGCCGGGAAGCCGCATCGGTTCGGTTTCAGCCACGCCGGAAGAATACGCGGGGGCATGTGGCGGATCAGCCGGTCGTACAGGCCCTCGCCGTCCGGCTCGATCACACGAGGTGCTCCATGGCGGCGGCTCGGCGGCGACGCCGCCCGGTGGTCCCTGTACGGGTCCGAACCGGGCGGAGAGCGCGGCGGTCGTCTTCGGTGTGACCGGGCCGTCCCCTGGTCACGTGACCAGCAGACCACCGTCCATGTGCAGGTCGTGGGCGTTCACGCCGGTGTTGCGGAGCAGGAAATCGGTGGCATCGGCGATCTCGGCCATCGTCACCAGCCGCCCGATCGGCGTCCGGGCCGAGTGCGGCGGGTCGGGGACGTCGCGCCATTTCGGACTGTCGCCGATCAGGCCCGGGTGCAGGGCGTTGACGCGGTGCGGAGCGATCTCCACCGCGAGGGTCCTCACCAGCCCGGTGATCCCGGCGTTGAAGGTGGTGACGACGGTCGAGCCGGGATACGGGCGTTCTTTGGCGAGTCCGCCGAAGAGGACGACGGAGGCGCCGGGGGTGAACCGGTCGCGCAGCACACGGACGGTCTCGGCGTAGCCGACGAGTTTCATGGTCACGGCCGAGACGGCATCCGTGATGTCGAACTGCGCCAGCGTGTTCGCGGCCTGTCCGACCGCGGTGACGACCACGTTGTCGACCTCGGTCACCTCGGCCAACGAGGCGGCGATGGTCTCGGGCCGGGCGAGGTCGAGGGCCAGCCCCCGGACGCCGGGCCCGATCCGGGCGGCAGCGGTCTCGGCCCGTGCCTTGTCCCTGCTGGTGATGACGACGTCGTCGCCGCGGTCCGCGAAGTGCTGGGCGATGACGCCGCCCAGGCCGCCGCTACCGCCGACGATGAGTGTGCTGGTCATGCAATGACCGTCCTTGTGCTGTCGGTTGGCTGAAGACTGCCGGGTGTGGCCTCGGCCGGCTCGCGCCGGGACGAGGGGAGGAACGGCTCACGGCACACCCCGCATCCCCTTAATGGCCACTTGGATATTAACCGTATCAGCGTCGGTGAGGGCTCCGGCCGCCGCACTACAGTGATCACATGAAGGAGTCGCCATGAACGATCGGGAAGCGCCGGAGAGGCCGCCGCGCACGCGTCGGCGGGACCCGGAGGGACACCGGGCAGCCATCCTGGAAGCGGCCCGGCACACCTTCGCCGAGCGCGGTTACGCCCGTACCACCCTCCGCGAGATCGCGCGCCGGGCCGGGGTGACCCACGGTCTGATCTCGCGTCAGTTCCAGTCCAAGGAGCGGCTCTTCCTCGCGGCCGTACCCGGCAACAGCGATCTGGGCCGGGTGGCCGCCGGCGATCCCGAAACCCTGCCCGACCGGATCGCCCGGGCCTTCGTGGAGCGGATGGAGACCGACGCCGTCAACGACCCGCTCGTCGCCCTCGTGCGCAGTGCCGCGTCCGACGAACGTGCCGCCGCCCACCTCCTGGTAGCGATGCAGGAGCACAGCGCCGGTGTCTACCGGTCCGTGCTGTCCCCCGACGCACCGGCGGCGCCCGACGACGACCTGGACACCCGCGTGGCACTCGTGGGGTCGCACCTGATCGGAGTGGCCTTCAGCCGGTACATCGCACGAACCGAACCACTCGCCTCGATGCCGACCGGGAAACTCACCGAACACCTCACCCGGACCCTGCGACACATCCTCTTCGGCTGACGGACACCGGGTTCATGCAGATCTTCGAAAGAGGGGGGAACCGACGGTGCGCCGTGGGTACAAGTGGGTGGACCGCGAACTGGCCCGGATGGACCCCGAGACCGACTGGGAGCGGATGATCTCGCTCTACGTCGGCCACCGAGTCCCGGAATTCGCCCTGGCGATGATGATCTATCCCGGAACCATGCGCATGATGCAGCCGGGCATGGGTTCCGCCACCCTGGCCCACACCGCGAAGCTGGAGACGAGACCCCACCGGCGTTTCCAGGACGGCAACGACTTCCTGATGGCCTGGATGGTGGACGGTCTCTCGAGCGAGGCGGGCCGCAGGGCCGCCGCGCGGCTGAACCGCATCCATCTGGCCGTCGCCCGCAGGACCCCGCACTTACCCGGCAACTTCGACGACCTCGACGACTTCGTCTACCCCCTGGTTCTGCTGGCCACGTTCGGCGACCGTCTTCAGACCTCGCTGGGCCTGCCCGGTGTGAGTGAGCCGATGAAGGCCGCGTGGCACCGCTGGGCGCAGACACTCTTCCGTCTGCTGGAACGCGAGTCGGGCCCCTTGGCCGACGAGGCGTTCCCCGTGGACTGGACCGCGATGATCGAGTTCGCCCTGAAGTTCGAGTCCAGGCCGTACGAGCAGACGGATTCCGGCCATCGCGTGGCGACCGCGATGATGGACTTCTTCGCCAGGCGCTGGTTCCCGCCCCCTTGCGGACGTTCGGTAACGACGTGACGCGCTATCTGGCCGGCGAGCGGGTCTGCCGACTCCACCGGATCGGCTGGCTCAGCCCCCGCCGCGAGCGGGTTGTCCGCGCCTTCCTGAAGACCGCGTTCCACGTGCAGCGCGTTCTGCCCGACTACCGCAGACCGCTTCCCGAGCGCCTTCGGCGCACCCGGGCGACCAGAAGCCGCCGTCAGGACGTGTGAGCGAGGAGCCCGGTCTCCGGTGCCGGCCCGGGCGGACCGGCCCGGCGCGTCGACCCGGGCACGTTCCCTGCCACACTTGAACCGACCCCTCTCGCCATCGACGTCCGGGCGGTCCGGCAGGAGGCATGAACAGCCGATGTCTCATGCCGGTGCCCCGGACGGCCCTGGAGGCAGACATGACAGTGAACCGGATCGGTCTGGTCGTGCACGGAGGACGCCCGGAGGCCGTGGAGGCGGCCGGGGTCGTCCGGGCGTGGTGCGCGGAACACGCCGTACGGTGCACGGACATCGACGTCTGGCACGACGGCGGGAGACGCGACGCCCGCGAGGAGGTCGAGGCCGCCGGCGATCCCGATCTCATCGTCACCCTGGGCGGCGACGGCACCTTTCTGCGGGGTGCCCGGCTGGCCGCGGAGGGCGACGTCCTCGTCCTGGGCGTCGACCTGGGGAGGGTGGGCTTCCTGACGGAGGTCTCGGCCGACGGGGTGCGCGAGGCACTGGACGCGGTGCGGGAGAACCGGCTCAGCGTCGACCGCCGCATGCTGCTCACGCTGCGCGCCTCCTGCCGCCTGGAGGTGCCCGAGGGCATGGACGCATGGGTGGAGTACGGCCGCGGTCCGCTGCTGCCGCCGCCCCAGGTGCGCCCCGACTGCGAGGTCGACGCCGAGTGGGGCATCCCGCTGAACGTCACCGCCCTAAACGACGTCGTGCTGGAGAAGCTGGCCAGGGACCGTCAGATCTCGGTCGGTGTGTACGTCTCCGGCCGGCTGCTCGCCTCCTACTCGGCCGACGCGCTGCTGGTGGCCACGCCGACCGGCTCGACCGCCTACAGCTTCGCCGCCGGCGGCCCGGTCGTCTCGCCGCGCGCCGAGGCCCTCGTCTTCACACCGGTCGCACCGCACATGACCTTCGACCGGTCGGTCGTCACGGCCCCCGACGAACCGGTCGGTCTGCGCGTCCTGGAACGCTCGGGGAAGGCCGCCGTCAGCATCGACGGACAGCTGCGAGGGGTGCTGGGGCCGGGGGAGTGGCTCGGGGTGTACGCCGCCCCGCGCCGGCTGAGGGCCGTACGGCTGGGCCCGATGGACTTCTACGGCCGGCTGCGCGAGCGCATGCATCTGACCGACGCCCCGGCAGCGGTCGCCGACGGATCGGCCGCCCCGCTCTGGTCCGTGACCACCCCGCCGCCCGGGGACCTCGCCCATCTGGCGCTTCTGACGGTCCCGGACGGCCCCTCGCCTCCCCTGTGAGGCACAGTCCGACTGCTGCTGCGGGCCGAGGGTCACTCGGCGGGCCGCCAGGGCCGAACGAGAGCGCCGGCGGGCTTGTCCGCACCGCCGACGCGTCCTCGTGCGGCAACAGGTCAGTTGTTCCGAAGGAACGTCTGGGCGAGCTGGTCCCCGAGGGTCACCGCCGCGCTGTGGCTCTCGATGGGGGACGCCTGGGAGTTCTTGAAGAGGATGTAGGTGACGCCGGAGTCCGTGCCGCCGTTCTCCGGGTCGGGATCGATGCCGAGGGCCTTGGCCGTCGCGTACGAGGCCTCGCCGATGATCTTCGTGGGGCCGGTGTCGCCGACGACCGCGTACTCCACCTTGTTCTGGTAGATCACGGCGACGACCCCGCCGCCCTTGATGCCCGCCGAGCCGTAGTTCCAGATGGAACTGGAGCTGGGCACGACGACGTAGGGCAGCGAGTCGGCGCGCAGCGGTTTGCCGTCGGACTGGTGGAAGGCCGTGTCGTCCTGGTACCAGGGGTCGGTGTCCTCGCTGCACTTGGAGGTGCGCTGGCCGTCGCAGTCGATGTCCATGTCGGCCTTCCAGAAGACCGCGCCGTTCTTGCCGCACACCGGGATCGTGGCCGAGGTCTCGTCGTCGGTCTTGTACTTGCCGTTCGATATCTGCGAGCAGGACGTCACCTTGGCGAGCAGATCGGCCGCGCTGACCGAGCCCTCCCTCGCGGGGCCGGCGTCCCGGGCGAGACCGGAGGCGTTCGCGGGGAGGAGGGCGGTGGCGAGGAGGGCGGCACCCGTGGCCGCGGTGAGGGTCAGTGTTTGAGAGCGCACTGTGGGGGACCCTTCTGTTAGGAAAGTTTCCTTACGGGCTGCCGTACAAGGTGGCCCTGCCTCGTGGGTGCCGTCAACCCCCCGGCCCGAGAGGGAGATTGGCCAGAAATGGATCCGACCTTATCGGTCCGGACCATTGACCGTGTTCGGTCCGGCGGGGACTCTATTCCACGCCCCTCAACCCGGTGCATGAACCTGGTACATGCATGTGAACGGCAGGCGTCGTCTGGAGTCTCTCCGCTCTCCACACACCCCCCACTCCCAGGAAAGCGAGCACGCCCCATGCGTGAGGAACCGCGCGCTACCCAGCTTGCGGAACGAAGTATTCAGCAAACATCGGAGGACCGAGTCCTGAAGGCGGGAGCGTCATGAGGCGTCTCCGTGCCCTGCTGACGGCCGGAGCGCTGGCCACCGCGGGTCTGCTGACGGTCTCGGCCGCGGCCCCGCAGACCGCCCCGCGGCACCCGTCGGTGCCCCGCCCGGCCGCCCGGACCGACTGGTCCGTGGCCCTGGTCGACTCGACCACGGCACGCTTCACGCCGAGCACCATCGGCGGCTGGTCGTACCCGGTCGGCCTGTATCTCTACGGCCAGTACCTCACCTACCGGCGCACCCACGAGCCGCGGTACCTCGCCTACATCCAGAGCTATGTCGACCGCTTCGTGCACAGCGACGGAACCATCGACCAGAACTTCAACAGCCTCGACAGCATGCAGGCCGGCCGGCTGCTGGTGATCCTCCACCACGAGACCGGCGAGGACCGCTATCGCATCGCGGCCAAGAAGATCCGCGACCGCCTGGACAGCTTCCCGCGCACCTCCGACGGCGGATTCTGGCACGCCGACACCAGCAGCCGCGCCCACCAACTCTGGTCGGACGGCGTCTACATGGTGAACCCCTTCCTCGTCGAGTACGGCAGGGAGTTCGGCGACTCGGCCTACGCCGACGACGAGGCGGCCCGGCAACTCGCCGTCTACGGCCGCCACCTGCAGGTGTCCAACGGTCTGCTGCGGCACGCCTACGACGAGTCGAAGACCGTGAGCTGGGCCGATCCGGCGACCGGGCTCGCCCCCGAGCACTGGTGCCGGGCGGTCGGCTGGTACTCGATGGCGATCGTCAACGTGCTCGACGCGCTGCCCGCGCGGCATGCGCGCCGCCCCGAACTCGTCGGCATCCTCCGCGATCTGGCCGCCGGCCTGGAGCGGTACCAGGACCCCGCCACCGGCCGCTGGTTCCAGGTGATCGACAAGGGCGCCCGGAGCGACAACTGGACCGAGACCTCCTGCTCCAGCATGTTCACCTACGCCCTCTCGCGCGGCGCCCAGCAGGGGTACATCGACGCCCACTACCAGTCCGTGGCGCGGCGCGGCTACGAGGGCGTCCTCGCCAGGATCTCGCTCGACGCCGACGGCCGTACGAACCTCACCGACATCTCCATCGGCACCAACGTCGGCGACTACGACTTCTACGTCGCACGGCCCCGGGAGACCAACGACTTCCACGGCCTCGGCGCCTTTCTGATCATGAACGAACAGCTCAGGCGCAGGTGACACGCCACAACCAACCCGCCACAGGCACTACGCAACCCCCCACGCAGAACGAGGTGGAGTCAGTCATGAGCACATCCCGTACCTCCCGCAGGACCCTGCTCGGCGCGGCACTCGGCGGCGCGGCGGCGGCCACGGTCGGCGGCCTGCCCGGCGTCGCGCACGCCGCCTCCTGGCAGCAGAAGTGGGCGCCGTCGGCCGGCAGCGACGGCCTCGGCGCCTTCGAGACCATCGAGGACGACCGCGCCGACTCCCACACGGCGGGCCAGCCGCACATCTTCGCCACCGGCGACAACTGGCGCTTCAACATGCACATGGTCGACCGGGACACCTCCACCGACCGCCAGCGCCAGGAGGTCACCGGTCTGCGCAACGGCAGCGGCAGCAACTACCTCAAGTGGACCGAGGGACAGACCTGGCGGATCACGTACTCGATGTACATCCCCAGCTCCCTGAAGGCGACCACCACCTTCACCCACATCATGCAGATGAAGCAGCCCGGCACCGGCAGTTCGCCCATCGTCGTGCAGTCGCTGCGCCGGGTGAACGGGGCGCAGACCATCGAGCTGAAGCTGTTCGACAGCGACACCCTCGTCGGCCGCACCAGTCTCGACCCGCTGCACGACAAATGGACCGACGTCGACTTCCAGATCAAGGTCGGCAACGGCTCGGCCGGCTCGGTGCGCTGGATCCTCAAGAGCGGCTCGACCACCGTCATCGACGCGTCCAAGACCGGTGTCGACACCTTCCTCGCCGACCGGGTGCGCCCGAAGTGGGGCATCTACCGCTCCCTGGGCGACACTTCGGGGTCCCTGCAGGACTGCTACATGCTGCTCACCAATCTGCGCGGCTACCAACTCGTCTGATCGGCCGGCCCGTCATGCAGCAGCGCAAGCGATGGGCGGCGACCGTCCTCCTCGCCTTCGCCGTCGTGCTCGGCCTGGCCCATCCCTCGGCCCTGGCTGCCCGCCAACATCCGCACACGGCACCTGAGTTCGACGTGCGCGACTACGGCGCCCAGGGCGACGGCTCGGCCAACGACACCCCGGCGATCAACGACGCCATCGCCGCCGCGAACGCGGCCGGCGGCGGCACGGTCCGCTTCCCGGCGGGCCGGTACGCCTCGGAGAACACCATCCACATGAAGAGCGAGGTCACCCTCCGGATCGACAGGGGCGCGACCCTTCAGGGCTCCGGGGCCGACACCTACGACCCGCCCGAGGACAACCCGTACGACGACTACCAGGACTACGGGCACAGCCACTTCCACGACGCGATGATCCACGGCGACCGGCTGAGGAACATCGGCTTCGTCGGCGAGGGCGTCATCGACGGGCTGGGGAACCTCATCACCGGCACCCCGAAGTCCGGCGAGGCCGACAAGATCATCTCCCTGACGCGGTGCGACGGACTGCGGATCGGCGACGGGCTCACCCTGCGCCGCGGCGGACACTTCGCCGCCCTGATCAACGGCTGCACGAACGTCGTCTCCGACCGGCTGACCATCGACACCGCGAGCGACCGCGACGGCTGGAACATCATCTCCACCACGGATGTCTCGGTCACCAACGCCACCATCAGGGCCAACGACGACGCGCTCGCCTTCAAGAGCGACTACGCGCTCGGCGCGAAACTCCCCAACGGCCATGTACGCGTGAGCGATTCGTACCTCTCGGCCGTCTGCTGCAACGCCCTGATGTTCGGCTCGGAGACCTGCGGCGACTTCTCGGACTACCGGTTCGAGAAGATCCGCATCGAGGGCTCGGGCAAGTCCGGGCTCGGCATGGTCTCCATGGACGGCGCGAAGATCTCCGACGTCCACTACCGGGACATCACCATGACCGACGTGCACTCGCCCGTCATGCAGAAGATCGGCACCCGAAAACGCTGCGGCGACGATCCCGGCGTCGGCTCCATCACCGACATCACCTACGACCACATCACGGCCACCGGCTCGAGTCCGTCGTACAGCCCCACCCTGTGGGGCGAGAACGGCCACCGCATCAGCGGCGTCACCTTCGACGACGTGCACATCACCGTGCCCGGCGGCAACGGCCCGATGCCGACGACCGTACCGGCCAACGACTCCACCGACTACAACCCGAAGAGCATCGGCACCCGGCCCGCCTACGGCTGGTACCTGCACAACGCCGACCACGTCACCTTCACGGACAGCTCGGTCGGGTTCGTCGCGGACGACGGCCGCCCCGCGGTCGTCGCCAACCAGGCGAGCGACCTCCGCTTCCGCCGCTTCACCGCCCAGCGCGGCGCCGACTCCCCGTACGACGTGGGCTTCCAGAGCGTCACCGGCCACTGCCTGACGGACAGTCATGACACGACCGGTGGAGCGCTCCGCATCGACGACGGCGGGTCCGAGGGGAACTGCCGTCCGAAGGGACACTCATGAACCGCACCAGAACCCTCGTTCTGACAGCGGCGGCCCTGCTGACCGCCTCCGGGCTCCCGCTGCTCGGCGGTGCGCCGCCCGCGGCCGCCTCCGACAACGGTCTCTCCCTGCGCCCCGCGATGGGCTGGAGCAGCTGGAGCTTCGTACGCCGCACACCGACCGAGGCGAAGATCAAGGCACAGGCCGACGCGATGGTGTCGAGCGGCCTCAAGAACCACGGATTCGTGTACGTCAACCTCGACGACTTCTGGCAGAAGTGCGACGCGAACGGCTTCGTCGTCGACAACTACGGCCGCTGGAGCGTCGACCCGGCCAAGTTCCCCTCCGGGATGAAGGCCCTCGCCGACTACATCCACGCCAAGGGGCTGAAGTTCGGCTTCTACGTCACCCCGGGCATCGCCAAGAACGCGGTCACCGCGAACACACCGATCGAGGGCACCTCGTACCACGCCAAGGACATCGCGGACACCTCGAAGACCGAGAAGAACTACAACTGCAAGAACATGTACTACATCGACTACGGGAAGCCGGGCGCCCAGGAGTTCGTGAACTCCTGGGCGCGGCAGTTCGCCTCCTGGGGCGTCGACTACCTGAAGATCGACGGAGTCGGAAGCCAGGACATCCCCGACGTCGAGGCCTGGGACAAGGCGCTGCGGGCCGGCGGCCGGCCCATCAACTTCGCCCTCTCCAACAACCTCCCGATCGCCGAGGCCGCCACCTGGCGGCGGCTCGCGAACAGCTGGCGCACCCAGGGCGACGTCGAGTGCTACTGCGGCCCCGGTGAGAACGGCAGCGGCTACCCCCTCACCGACTGGTCGCACGTCTCGTCCCGCTTCGCCACGGCGGCCTCCTGGCAGCCGAACGCCGGTCCCGGCGGCTGGAACGACCTCGACTCGCTGGAGATCGGCAACGGCGACCAGGTGGGGCTGACCGCCGACCAGCGCCGCTCCCACTTCACCCTGTGGGCCATGGCGGGCGCCCCACTGCTCCTGGGCACGGACCTGACCGTGCTCGATCCCGTCGACAAGGCGATGCTGACCAACGACCGGCTCATCGGCGTCGACCAGGACGGCGTCGCGGCGAAACGCCTCGTGAACAGCGGGGTCCAGCAGGTCTGGAGCAAGCGGGAGAGCAACGGCGCCTATGTCGTGGCCCTCTTCAACACGGGCACGTCCGGGAACGCGACGGTCGGTGTGAACTGGTCGCAGGTCGGGTTCACCGGCTCCGGTGACGTCACCGACCTGTGGTCGGGATCGCACAAGGGCGAGATCGCGGACTCCTACAGTGCGACGCTCCGGCCGGGGGAGACCCGGCTGATCCGGGTGCAGCCGACGGACTGAGGAGGCGATCGTGAAACCGAGAAGAACCCTGCTCTGGACTCTCGCCCTGGCTCTTGCCGCGCCCCTGGTCGGGCTGAGCGGCACGGCCGCCCGGGCGGCCACCGACTACCAGGCCGAGAACGCCACGATCTCGCAGGGCGCAGTCGCCACCAACCACACCGGCTACACGGGCACCGGCTTCGTCGACTACACGAACGTCAAGGGCTCGTACGTGGAGTTCACCGTGAGCGCCGCCTCCGCCGGCACCTCCTCGCTCACGCTCCGCTACGCCAACGGGACGACCGTCGACCGGCCCATGGACATCTCCGTGGGCGGCACTGTCGTCGCCGCCGCAGTCGCTTTCCCGGCCACCACCGACTGGAACACCTGGGCGACCAAGACCCTCGACGTCCCCCTGGCCGCGGGCTCCAACAAGATCCGCGCCACCGCGACCACCGACAACGGCGGCCCCAACCTCGACCGGATCAGCCTCGACGCCGCCTCCGACACCGAGGCACCGAGCCGTCCCGGCCAGCCCGGCTGTTCCGCGATCACCGAGAACGGACTCACCCTCACCTGGGGCGCCTCGACGGACAACGTGGGCGTGACGGCGTACGACCTCTACGAGCACGGCAACAAGCTCGGTGAGGCGGCCGGGAGCGCCACGTCCGAGGAGCTCACCGGGCTGAGCCCGAACACCACCTACGACCTCACCGTCATCGCCCGCGACGCAGCAGGCAACGCCTCGCCCGCCAGCCCCGTCGTGGACTGCACCACCGCCAAGAGCACCGACAGCACCCCGCCCACCCGGCCGGGCACGCTCGAGGCCACCGACGTGACCGCCGACAGTGCCCGGCTGAGCTGGGGGGCCGCCACGGACGACCGGGGCGTCGTCGCGTACGACATCCGCAGCGGCACCACCGTCTACCAGTCCGTCACCGGAACCACCACCTCACTGACCGGGCTCGCCTGCGACAGCCCGTACGCGCTCAACGTCGTGGCGAGAGACGCAGCGGGCAACGTGTCCGAGGCGAGCAACACCGTCGACCTCACGACGAAGGCCTGCGCGACGGACGGCGGGGTCCCCTCGTCGATCGCCACGGTCTCCACCGGCTGGACCATTCCCTGGGGTACGTACTGGATGCCCGACGGACAGAGCGCCCTGGTCACCGAACGGGACGACTTCCGGGTGTGGAAGGTGACGAAGGACGGCACCAGGACCCAGGTAGGAACCGTGCCCGACGCCGTCACCACCAACGGCGAGGGCGGCCTGATGGGCGTCGCCGTCGACCCCCAGTGGGCCACCAACCACTACGTGTACTTCATGCACACGGCGTCCGAGGGCAACCGGGTCGTCCGCATGACGTACGACGGCAGCTCCCTGACCGGCTACACGATCCTCCTGCAGGGCATCAAGAAGAACCGCTACCACAACGGCGGGCGGCTCGCCTTCGGCCCCGACGGCTACCTCTACGTCTCGACCGGCGAGGCGCAGACACCGGACCTCGCGCAGGACAAGAACTCCCTCAACGGCAAGATCCTCCGCATGACGACCGGCGGCGATCCCGCCCCCGGCAACCCGTTCGGCAACTACGTCTACAGCTACGGCCACCGCAACCCGCAGGGCCTCGCGTTCGACCGAAACGGACGACTGTGGGAGGCCGAGTTCGGCAACAGCTCGAAGGACGAGCTGAACCTGATCAAGCCGGGCGCCAACTACGGCTGGCCCACCTGCGAGGGCACCTGTGACGTCTCCGGCATGACCAACCCGAAGATGACCTGGAACGTCGCCGAGGCCTCGCCGAGCGCCATCGCCATCGTCCGCAACGTCGTCTACATGGCGTCGCTGCGCGGCGAGCGCCTGTGGCGGATCCCGATCGACGGCGACACCGAGAACGTCGGCACGCCGACGGCGTACTACGTGGGTTCCTACGGCCGCCTGCGCACCGTCACCAAGGTGCCGGGAGCCGACCAGCTCTGGCTGTCGACGACCAACAGCGACAACAACGGAGGCGCGGCGGACGGCTCGGACACGATTTTCCGGGTGAACATCGACTAGTGCCGCGGCAGGCAACGTTTGCCCGTCAAGGAGCGGCGTCCGGCGCGTGCTCTCGGCGTGCCGGGTGCAAGCCCTCGTACTGGATGTACTT